>CABQMV010000010.1 GCA_902465325.1 uncultured Oscillospiraceae bacterium | reverse complement strand
ATAAAAAATATGTTTTCATACATTACATAACAAAATGTTAACAGAATATTAAAATGCAGGCATTGACAGAGGGGAAGGGGGGTGTTATAATACCGTTAAGAATTACACTGAAACGAAATAAAATGGCCATATAACAAGAAATTGGAAACATGGAATTATATTTCGTAATATTATGGTATAATTCGACATATATGATTTACTTATTTGTAGATTGAAAGGAGTTAAATGAGGTATGTTTAAGAGGTGCTTGGTTTTTGTAATGGCTCTGGCCATGGTACTGTCTCTCGGCATGGTGGGAAGCTTTGCTGCTGGTCTAGAGGATTCTTTGGTTATGGATGTGCAGTTTAAAGCTGACGGTGTGACGGATCTGAAAGGTCATGAAGTTGTTGTTGAGGATGATCCGGCGGACGGAACTTCCATTACTCTGGCAGACGGCGTTTTAAAGATTAAAGGGGACGAGAACATGCAGAACCGTGTTATTGTTAAAAATGTTCTGAATGAGGATGCTCCTGTTGAAATGACTTTGGAACTGTATGTTAAGTTGGGTACAGATGATTATGATTATGATTTGTTTAACCTTGGTAACGGTAATGTAAATATTACTCCTATTGGCAACGGAACGCAGGGTTATTTCGGTGCAGGCTGTCTGCCGGGAGATTGTGATACCATTTTAGACCCCGGGTATCCCACAGGTGAGTGGGTTCACATTGTTTGTGTTTCTGACGGAGAGACACAGTGGATTTATATTAACGGCACATATGATGAAAGAATGATTGCCGGCGGCGGTGACAATATGGTTGAAGGAATTATTCGGCCTGACGAAATTGATTGGGATTTCAATGCCTATATTGGTGCGTTCTTTAAAACTGCAGGCAGACATACTGATTTTGAGATGAGTATATGCAGATATTATCAGGCGGCTGCTACGGAAGCAGAAGTTGCAGCTCTGTATGAGGCTGCTACCAGTGGGGATGAACCTTCCCCTGTGATTCCCAGCGAGTCTCCTTCTGAAGAGCCCAGCGAATCTCCTTCCGGGGAGCCCAGTGAGTCTCCTTCTGTTAGCCCTTCCAATAGCCCGTCCGGTAACAGCGGTAAGCCCGGAAATGCCCAGACCTTTGACCTGGGACTGGTTTCTCTGGCGGCAGTAGCCTTGTCTTCCGCAGTGGCAGTGAAGAAGAGAAGATAATAGGCTTGACATAAAATCCATAGCACATACGATTTTAGCAGGGTAGCTGTAAAGTTGCCCTGTTTTTAGATTTGACAAGGTCAGCGGTTTATTATATGATTAGGCTGATACAGGACAAGGATGTTCCGAAAGAAATGTCCTTGTCTTTTTTCATGGAATTTACAGGGCAGATTTATTTGCAGGAAAGGCGGATAGACGATGTTTGAAAATGAGTATATTGAAGTAACGATAGGAAAACAAAAGAATATTGCGCTGATTGCCCATGACAACAAGAAAAAAGATATTATAGAGTGGTGTCAGGAAAATCAGGACATACTGAAAAACCATTTTTTGTTTGGTACCGGTACTACGGCCAGGATGATTGCGGAACAGACCGGACTGCCGGTACGTGGGTTTAACAGTGGTCCCTTAGGAGGAGACCAGCAAATAGGTGCCCGTATTGTAGATGGAAAAATAGATCTTATGATCTTTTTTTCAGATCCCCTGACAGCGCAACCCCATGACCCGGATGTAAAAGCACTGCTTCGGATTGCCCAGGTCTATGACATTCCAATTGCTCATAATAGAGCCAGCGCGGACTTTATTATAAGCTCCAAATATATGAATGAAGAATATACACATAAGTTACAGAACTTTGTGAAGATTGTACAGGATCGGGCGGGCAAGCTGTAAGATGGAAACGGAAATACGCTTTGCCCGGCCGAAGGATATCAGCACCGTGCTGTTTTTTATCCGACAGCTTGCTGCCTATGAGGGGATGTCAGACCAAGTCGCTGCTATAGAGACATTATTGGAGGAATGGATGTTTCAAAAGCGGGCAGCGGAATGCCTGCTCCTCTTTACGAGAGGAGAGCATGTGGGCTTTGCCTTGTTTTATCACAATTTTTCTACTTTTCGGGACCGTGGCGGAATCTATTTAGAGGATTTATATGTGGATCCCCGGTTTAGGGGGAGAGGTTTTGGCACATTATTGTTGAAAAGGCTGGCAGCTATTGCGGCGGAACGGGACTGCAGGCGGTTAGAGTGGTGCTGTCTGAACTGGAATACAGCTGGCATAAACTTTTATAAGGGATTGGGTGCTCAACCCATGGACCAATGGACTGCATACCGGCTGGAAGGAGAGGCTCTGACCAGACTGGCGGGAGAGGGAGACTATGGACTTTTATGTAAATAAACTGTTGGGGATGAGTATACCGGCAGCTTGCATCCTTGCGGCTGTGAGTATTGGCTGTGTACTGATTCGCTTTGTTTTTCATAAAAGGCTAAATCTCAGGCGCATTGTCCCCTATACTGCAATGGCAGTTTATCTGCTTGTTTTAATGGTAACCGCTGTTTTCGAGCGGGAGTGGAACGCTTTTGAAAGCCCAAGGATCAATCTTATTCCGCTCTATGATCTCAGGAGGACCGTTGTCAGACCGGAATGGGCTGCCCTTATGATTACCCTCAATACACTTGTTTTTATCCCCTGGGGTTTCCTGCTTCCTATCCTGTACCGGCCGTTTCGTAAATTCCGCTGGATTCTGACTGCGGGCCTGGGACTTTCCCTGCTCATAGAGGTTACTCAGCTGGTGGGAAAAATGGGTATCTTTGAAACAGATGACCTTATATTTAACACATTAGGCACAATTTTAGGCTTCCTACTTTACCGATTTTATGGTATACTCTTCCAAAGAAAAAAACTTGAAAAGGGGAATCAAATTTAATATGACGATTGTGATTACAAAAAAATATTTGGCTATACCTGTCTGCTACGGGGCAGAACAAGTCAATGTAAAATTTAAGTCTCAGGGAAAATTGGTTTTTGATTTGAATATTTGTCTGGATCCGAATCAGACAGATGCTGTGTACTATGTAGATTTTGGACGGTTTCAGGGAATGACCTTTCAGGTAGAGGGACTTCCGGAAGGCATGGCGGATTTTTCTCAGACGGATCAGGCAGATGATACCGGGATCTATAGAGAAGAGGCCAGACCCCGGGTACATTTTACTGCTAAAAAGGGCTGGATTAATGATCCGAACGGCTGTATTAAGCTGGGAGATACCTATCATCTGTATTTTCAGCACAACCCCGTAGGACGGAAATGGGGGAATATGCACTGGGGCCATGCGGTAAGTAAGGATTTGCTTCATTGGAAGGAGCTGGATCTGGCTATGTTCCCGGACGAGACCGGCGCCATGTATTCCGGATCCGCATACTATGACGAAAAAAATGTCAGTGGCTTGGGGACGGCGGAAAATCCTCCTGTATTGTTTTTCTATACAGCGGCAGGCGGTGCTAATGAGCTGTCTGAGGGCAAGCCCTATACGCAGTGTCTGGCCTATAGTCTAGATCAGGGAAAGACGCTGATCAAATATGACAAAAATCCTATTCTGGACCATGAAATTGCCGCCAACAGAGATCCCAAGGTAATTTACAGCCCGGAGATGGATTGCTATTACATGGCTCTGTATCTGACAGAAAACAGTTATGGGCTGTATACCTCTAAAAATCTGCTGGACTGGACAAAGGTGGATCAGGTTGCCCTGTGGGACGACAGCGAGTGTCCGGATTTCTATTCTCTGCCTGTTGAGGGAGAGGAAGACCGCCTCTGGGTACTGACCGGTGCTTCCGACCGGTATTTAGTGGGACGTTTGGACAACCAAGGCCGTTTCCAGGCGGTTCAAGAGGCCTCCCGGCTTCATTATGGAGATTCCAATTACGCTGCTCAGACCTATTCTGGTATCACAGACGGCAGAAGAATCAAAATTGCCTGGTACAACTATGATATACCGGGACAGTATTTTAACTGTGCCATGAACGTTCCCACAGAGCTCACTCTGCGCCATGAGGGAGACCGCTACAACCTGTGTGTGCAGCCTGTAAAAGAGCTGGAGACGCTCCACCTGAAAACGGAGAGCTGTCAGGACCGGCGGCTTGCGGCCGGAGAAGAGCTGCGTATTGCTACAGAGGGGAAGGCGCAGGATATCCGGCTGCACCTGTGCAACGGTACCAAGGTGGAGCTTGAATTCCTGGGCAAGAAGATTTTGATAGATAATTATGGCTGCTATGTTAATGTAGGAGACCATTTCTTCCCATCTCATATTAATGAAGACGGTGTTACGCTGAGAATTATCTCTGATGTGACCGGCCTGGAGATATTTGCAGGGAAAGGAGAAGCTTTTGCCGGAGTAGGTTTTATGAGTGACTATTCTCAGAGTGACTTTGTAATCAGAGCCTTGGAGGGAGATACGGATATCAGATCTCTGGAAATCTCTCCTCTGGCTGATATTTGGGAAACAAAATGACGGCACAGATATGGCTGCTGGCTGGAATTACGTTTCTTATGCTGACAGCCGCGGCGCTGTTGGTCATGACGGTGCAGGCGAGAAAGCTGAAGGTTTCCGCCGCTGATTTCAGCAGACCGGGAGAAAGTCCTCTTCGTCTTGTGCTTTTATCTGACCTGCATATATCCAAAATGCCCATACACTGGGACTATATAGGCACAAAGATTTCTAAAGCGGATCCTGATTTTGTAGTTGTCACAGGAGATCTGATTTTTAGCAGAAAGGACGGCCCTGCGGTGCTGTCCTTTTTTAGGCTTTTGATAACATATGTGGATTGTCCGGTGTACATTACCTATGGCAATCACGACAATAATAAGCTCTTTCACCGTGATCCTGCGCTGAAGAGGGCTTTTACCCAGGAGCTGGAAGGAATTTCTCATAGAATTCATGTGATTGAGCGGAAAACGGTTACCTTTTCGGACCGACAGCGCAATGTGGTTATTTGCGGATTGCCGGATTTTCAGGAGGGAGAGACGGATTGGGAGAGCCAGGTACAGGGAGCCAGGGAACAGGCCGACCGGTTGTCGGCGGTTTTGTTGATCGCCTCTCACAGCCCGGAGCTTTTAACTCGGTTAAAGGACGGCTGCGCCAATTTAGGGGTGTTTGGCCACTACCACGACGGACAGGTACATTTGCCGGGAAGAGCGGAATTTCGGCTGCTGCGCAGGGCAGACAAATTGGCCTGTCAGGGATATATCTATGGCTGCTATGTATATAAAGGAACGCCGATTTATATTACATCAGGACTGGGAAATACAAACCTGGCTATCCGTTACGGCAGTACGCCGGAGATTGCGGTCATCACCTTCTGACCATTGACAGAATGCTGAAATTGGGATATCATTTCCTTGATATTTGATTATGAGCCTTCATGGAGTTTTTATGAAGATTTTATTGGTATGTCAGTGCTTCTACCCTGAAAATTTCAGAGTGAATGATTTGTGCAGTGAGCTTGTTTGCAGGGGACATGATGTGACTGTGTTGGCCGGCATACCGATTAATCGCACTACCGGCAGGTTTTGGGAAGGGTACGGCAGAAAGAAGAAAATAGAGGATTCCTATAAAGGAGCCAGGGTGATACGGGCGTATAATACTCAGCGCCACCATGACTCTATTCATCTGGCTATCCATTACTTTTCTTTCTGGCTGTTTGGAAATCGGAAGGCAAAAAAAATAGCGCAGCAGGAGAAGTTTGACCTTGTTCTGGTATATCAGCTTTCTCCGGTATTTATGGCATTTCCTGCTATGAAGGTGGCGTCGCTGCAGCACATTCCCCTGATTGTATACACGCTGGACCTCTGGCCTGAGAGTGCTATCAATGCCGGGGGACTCAGCTTTCGTCCGGTTATATCCTGGCTGAGAAAAAGAGTAAACAGTATTTACAGTACCTGCGACCGTATATTGGTTTCCTCGGGGCATTTTAAAGATATCATTGTGAAGAACGGGCACCCGGCAGAAAAGGTTGAATTTTTTCCTCAGTATGCCGAGGAATGTTATATCCAGATACCGAGAAACGTGGAGGATCCTATTGAAAAGGAGCTGCCCCAGGGCTTTCGGATTATTTTTACCGGAAATATAGGACGCTCTCAGTCCATTGAGACGGTAGTGGATGCCGCCTCTTATTTGAAGGAGTATCCGGAAATCCATTGGATTATAGTGGGAGACGGACGTGATAGAGATCATGTATTCCAGTATGCAGAGGAAAAGGGCGTGACAGAAAGTGTGCATTTTACGGGTCGGAAGCCCATGGAGACTATGAGCCGGTATCTGGCGGCCAGCGATGCAGCGCTCATGATCTTGAAGGATGATCCGCTGTTTAATATTACACTGCCGGCCAAGGCTCAGTCCTATATGGCCTGCGGAATACCGATTCTGGGATGTGTCAAGGGAGAGAGCGCAGAGCTGATTCAGAAGGCTGACTGCGGCATCTGCTGCAGTTCCATAGACGGAAAGTCGCTAGCGGAGGGTGCTGTTAGGATGTATCAGATGAGTAAAGCCGAGAGAGAACGGCTGGGCCGCAATGCCGTCTGTTATTCTCAGAAGTATTTTTCCAAAGAAAAATTACTCAACAGACTGGAAGAAATAATGGGAGAATTGACGTGAAGATTGCGCAGATCAATGTAGCCAGCTACGGAAGCACCGGAAGAATTATGTGTCAGATCCAGGAAAAGGCCCTCTCAGAAGGATATGAGGCTCAAAGCTTTTACGGCAGGGGAAGCAGTCCCAGAGCAGAGGGAATCTATACAAGGATTGAGGGAAGGGCTTCAATTTTCTGGCATGCGGTAAAGGCCCGGCTGTTTGATAAGATGGGTCACGGCTCAAAGATTGCTACCAAGCGGCTGGTGAAAAGACTGCAGAAAGAGAAACCGGATATTATTCATCTTCATAATCTTCACGGGTATTATATTAATATCAAAATACTTTTTAAATTTCTGCCCAAGAGCGGGGCAAAGATTGTCTGGACGCTACACGACTGTTGGGCATTTACCGGCGGCTGCGCATATTTTTTGGAATGCGGCTGTGAACAGTGGAAGCGGGGCTGCCGTCAGTGCAGTCAAAAGCATGTGTATCCCCAGAGCTATATTGATAAATCCAAGATGGAATATGAGCTGAAAAAGAAACTTTTTACCGGAATCCCCAATATGACTGTCACCACGCCGTCCCGGTGGCTGGCAAGACTGGTTTCCCAATCCTTCATGAAGGAATATCCTCTCCGGGTGGTATATAACGGAATCCATGTCAATACCTTCCGTCCTTTTAGACAGGAGATTGACTGTGCCACGAAAGGAAGATTGGGGATTCCCTCTGACTTTGCCATGATTTTGGGGGTTGCCAATGTATGGGACGAGAGGAAGAGGCTTTCTTCTCTTGTAGAGCTTTCCCGTGACTTAAAGGACCAAAATGCCAGGGTTGTGGTAGTAGGTCTCAGTGAAAAACAAAAGACTATGCTGCCCCAGGGCATGATTGGCATTACCAGGACGCAGAACGCTGAGCAGCTGGCCAGACTGTATTCTGCGGCAGATGTATTTGTCAGCACCTCTGTAGAGGAATCCTTTTCCCTTGTGGTGGGAGAGGCCTTAGCCTGCGGTACCCCTGTGGTCTGTGTAGACGGCGGTGGCTGCAGTGAGCTTATTGACGATACTGTTGGGATCGTAGTGCCTCGGGATAACCGGGACAGTCTTTTCCGGGCGGTTCAGACGCTTATAGGAAAGAAAGAGGCATTTTCAGACAGCTGCAGAAAACGCTGTGTGGAAAATTATAGCTGTGATTCTATGGTAAATGGATATATAGAGGTATATAAAAGTATATGAGTAATCATAATAAAAACAACGGTATTTATAAGTCTGTTGCCGCGGTGTTTTTTATATCTATGTTTTGCCGGGTTTTCGGTTTTTTAAGGGGCGTGGTGATCAGCTGGCAGTTTGATGCCGGGGACACGGACGCTTATTTTATGGCAGTAAAAATATTTAATATATTTACTCTGCTTTTTGGCTCTATGTGGACCACCTCTTATACCCCGTTATACACACAGGTATACAGTGAGGACGAGACCAGAAAAAGAGCTGACAGACTTACCAGCAACCTTCTGAACCTTTTGCTGCTTGCAGCGCTGGCGCTTACCTTGCTGTGTGAAATTTTTGCTGAGCCGATCTGCCGTTTTATTGCCACTGGTTTTACAGGAGAGAAGCTGGCCTTAACGGTAAAGATGACCCGGGTGGTTATGCCGGCTCTGCCGCTGTTTGGCTTGTACTATTTTTTCAGTGCCGTATTAAATGCCCAGAAAAAATTTAAAATAGTAGAGGCCGCTACCATGTTTGTGGGTCTGGGCGTAGTACTTTCTGTGCTGTTCCTGACTGACGCCATAGGTTCTATGTCTATGGCGGTGGGGACCCTGCTTGCCTATTTCCTGCAGCTTTTGCTTCTTTTGCCTTCTATTGTAAGGTCTTTTCGGTACGAGCCGGTATTAACCTTAAGGGAAAGTAGAACTAGGGAGTTTTTTCGGCTGCTTGCGCCTTCCGCTATAGGAGTTGCCGCAGCGGAAATTAACTCGGTTATTGACAGCGCACTGGCCTCTACTCTGTCCGAAGGCAGTCTGTCGGCTCTGGAGTATGCCCAGCGGATCAATACGTTTGCTACCTCGCTGATGGTAATGCCCATTGTGACCGTTATGTTTACTAAATTCAGTGAATATGTAGCGGACCGTGAAAAAGAAGGCTTTTCTGTGACCTTGCGCAACGGGATGGAGGCACTGGGGGTTATTTGTATTCCGATTTTGACCCTGGTAGCGGTTTCCTGCCAGGACATTATACGGATTGTTTACCAAAGAGGCGCTTTTCAGGAGGAAATTGTACAGCTTTCCAGTACAGCGCTGTTTTTCTATATTATTGGACTGGTATTCTTTGGCTTTAAAACGCTGCTCAACAGGGCTTTTTATGCACACAAGAACACAAAGACGCCTATGATTACAGGATTTATTTATATTGGCTGTAATATTCTGTTTAACTTTATACTGATCAAACCTATGGGCGTGGGGGGGCTGGCATTGGGAAATTCAATTGCCCTGCTGGTTGCTACTGTAGTTATGATAGCCGCTTATGTTAAGAAATACGGAAAATGGAATACAGAAGGGACCCTTCGGGAATTTTCTCTTATTCTGCTTGGCGCCGGGCTGTGCGGCGCAGTTTATCTGCTTTTAAGGTCTGTTTTATCCTCTAATCTGTACCTGAGATTTTTTATTCCCTGTGCGGCGGGAGTTGCCGTCTATGCGCTTTTTGCACGGGTATGCAGAGTTCGTCAGTTTATGGAGCTATGGAATATGCTGATTTCCAAATTTATTAAGAAGCGACAGTAAACATTTCCTTGAAGCCTATTGAAAAATATTTTATTTAGGCTACAATAATTCCGGAAAGGTTGGAATCAATGAAAGCTTTATCAAACGGTGAAATTGTATTTGAAGAGATTGCGCTTAACATCCCTAGACTTTTACTTCCGAAAGAAAGTTCTCCGGACTTTTGGCGTTCGTGGGCCTGTGTAGCCTGTGATCAGTATACCTCTCAGCCAGATTACTGGAATCGGGTGGAGGCGGCTGTAGAAGGGCAGGCCTCTACCTATGCACTGATGCTTCCTGAGATCTATTTGGAGCAGCCGAATGTAGAAGACAGGATACAGAAAATTAATGAATCGATGCGGACATACATTGCAGAAGGCATTCTTACAGAACAGGCTCCTTCTTTGATATTGGTAGAACGGAAGACGGAGATTTCGCCGACTCGGCGGGGTGTGGTTATGGCCCTGGACCTGGAAGCGTATGACTACAGCAAAGGTTCCGGATCCCTTATTCGGGCAACCGAGGGTACCGTGGAGGAACGAATTCCGCCCCGCATGAAGATCCGAAAAAATGCGGTACTGGAAATGCCTCACATTATGATTTTAATTGACGATCCGAAGCGTACGGTCATTGAACCGTTATTTGAGAAGCCATCCCAGCCTCTGTATGATTTTGATTTAATGGAAAACGGAGGCCATATAAAGGGCCGCCAGGTTACCGGAATGGACACAATAGAGCAAATGGCGGCTGCTTTGGCAGCGCTGGGAGATCAGCAGCGTTTTACTGAAAAATACGGTGTGGATCAAAATACGCCGGTGCTGCTTTATGCAGTAGGCGACGGCAATCATTCTCTGGCCTCGGCCAAATGTCACTGGGAGGCTTGCAAGAGCCAGGGGGCTGGTCTGGAGCATCCTGCCAGATATGCTTTAGTAGAGGTTGTAAATATACATGATCCGGGAATTGTCTTTGAGCCTATACACAGAGTATTATTCCATGTAAATCCAGACCACTTCTTTGACGAGATGGCTGGGTATTTTTCTCAGAATGTTTCTTATATAGAAAATATCGGAGAGGCAGAGAAAATGGAATATCCAGGGTGTCATGCCATACAATATGTAGGGCCGGACAGACGGGGGACTGTTTTTATTGGCAAAAAGGTACATATGCTGGCGGTAGGCGCGCTGCAGGAATTTATTGACTATTATAAGAAAGGTCACCCGGAATGTCAGGTGGATTACATACACGGAGACCACGTAGTGGAGAGCCTGGGCAGCAAGCCGGGGAATATGGGCTTTTATCTGCCCCCTATGGATAAAAATGACTTTTTTAAAACTGTTATTTGTAAGGGATCTCTTCCCAGAAAGACCTTTTCTATGGGAGAGGCTTTTGAAAAGAGATACTATATAGAATGTAGAAAAATAATACAATAAGGAGTGAAAACATGGTAAAAGTAACTTTTATGGGAGCCGGCAGTACGGTTTTCGCAAAAAATGTATTGGGTGACTGTCTGGTATCCCCTGATCTGAAAGGAATGGAGATCGCCCTGTACGATATTGATCAGGAGCGTCTGGAGGATTCTCTTCTGATGCTCAAGGCGATCAACAGGCAGTATCGGTCCAAGGCTACCATTAAAACCTATCTTGGCGTCAGGAACCGTAAAAAGGCCCTGACCGGAGCGGATTTTGTTGTAAACGCCATTCAGGTAGGAGGGTATGATCCCTGTACAATTACGGATTTTGAGATTCCCAAAAAATACGGTTTAAGGCAGACCATTGCGGATACATTAGGCGTGGGCGGTATTTTCCGGGCACTTCGGACGATTCCTGTGGTATTGGATTTTCTTGCTGATATGGAGGCTGTCTGCCCCAATGCGCTGTTTATTAACTACTCCAATCCTATGGCTATGATTACCGGCGCGATTCAGCAGGCTTCTCCTATCCGGTCGATCGGCCTCTGCCACAGTGTACAGCATTGTGCAGAAAGCCTGATGCACAATGTAGGAATCGGAAATGAGTACGATGACAAGGTGCAGTGGGATATTGCCGGAATTAACCATCAGGCATGGCTTCTGAGTATTTCTAAAAACGGAGTGGATCTGTATCCTCGGATTAAAAAATTGGCAGAGGAAGTAGAGCTGCCGGCAGGCGACCTGGTTCGTATGAAAATGATGAAAACCTTTGGCTATTACATTACGGAGTCCAGTGAGCATACCTCCGAGTATCTGCCTTATTTTATCAAATCTACGCAGCCCGAGTTAATTGAGAAGTACAACATTCCTCTGGATGAATACCCAAGGCGCTGTATCAATCAGATTAATGCCTGGAAGCAGCAGAGAGAAGAACTGACTACCCAGAAGAAGCTGGAGCACAACAGGAGCGGAGAATATGCTTCCTATATTATCGAAGCTATGCTGAATAACCGCCCCTATAAGCTGGGCGGCAATGTGCTGAACAAAGGGTATATTACAAACCTGCCCAAGGCTGCCTGCGTTGAAGTTCCCTGTCTGATTGATGCCTCCGGCGTACAGCCCCTGTTTGTGGGAGACCTGCCGGAGCAGCTGGCTGCGCTGAACAGAACCAACATCAATCCCCAGATACTGGCTATGAAAGCAGCTTTGACTCTGAAAAAGGAATACGTTTATGAGGCGGCGCTGCTGGATCCTCATACGGCGGCAGAACTGTCTATTGACCAGATCATTTCCATGTGCGACGACCTCTTTGAGGCGCACAAGGACTGGATGCCTGCCTATCACTGATTTCATGAAGTTTTTTATTAAGGAAAAGTCGTTTTATAAGCATATTGTGCTGATCGCGGTGCCTATTGCGCTGCAGAATTTATTGGTAAATATCACGACCCTGGCGGACTCTGTTATGCTGGGGAATGCGGATAAAACAGAGAGGCTGCTTTCGGCGGCCTCTCTTGCCAATCAGCCCTTTTTTCTGCTGACCATGGTTTGCTTTGGTCTGTCGGGCGCTGCTACGGTGTTGAATTCTCAGTACTGGGGGAGGGGAAATCTGGATGCGATCCGGAAGGTAATTTCCCTGACGCTCAAGCTGGTATCGGCAATTGCTCTGGGTATGGCTGCTGCCGTTCTGATTGTACCGGAATGGGTTATGGGCCTTTATACGCGAGATGCCCAGGTCATTGCCCTGGGCAGTGAATATCTCCGTATTATCGGCTGGGCGTATGTACTGTTTGCTCTGTCCAATACCATGATCTGCTGTCTGCGGTCTGTGGAGATTGTGCGGATTTCTGTTGCGGTAAATTCCTGTTCCCTTGCCGTCAATGTGTTTTTGAATTGGGTTCTTATTTTTGGAAACTTAGGCGTTTCTGCCATGGGGATTCAAGGGGCGGCCATTGCCACACTGACGGCCAGAATTCTGGAATTTGTTATTACTTTTCTCTATGTATTCTGCTTTGACAGAAAACTTTGTTTTCGCCCGCGTCACCTGCTTTCCTTTGACACGGTGCTGCTGGGGGACCTGATCCGCCATGGAAGTCCGGTTTTTATCAACGAGCTCTTATGGTCGCTGGGGATGACAGTTCAGACGGCAATTATAGGCCATATCCGCTATAGTGCCGGCGATCCGGTAGCGGCCAATACCATTGCTTCCAACATACAGCAGCTTTGTACCGTTGTCATATTCGGAATTGCCAATGCAGCTGCCGTAGTAGTGGGAAAGGCGATTGGGGAGCGCAATATGGAGGAGGCCAGACGCCGGGCGTACACGTTGAATCTGTTGAGCTATGGGGTGGGACTTTTGTCCTGTGGGGCGGTTCTGCTGCTGAGAAATGCTGCGGTAACTCTTTTCGGTGTTTCTGAAGAGACAAGAGGACTGTCAATAGAGCTTTTGACCGTTACGGCCTTTGTGGTGTTTTTTGTATCGCCTGCCGCCGTCAATATTGTAGGGACGCTCCGGGGAGCCGGGGATACAAAGTTTTGCCTGATTACGGAGATGCTTGCCCTCTGGTGTATCGCCATTCCCGCCGGCCTGATTTCTTCTGCACTGACCTTGCCGGTGCCGCTAGTACTGGCCTGTATGAAGCTGGATGAGCCCTCTAAGGTCCTTGCCTGTGCGGTCCGCCGAAAGGGAAACCGATGGATTAAAATTGTGACCCGCGGCTAAAGGGGTCCATGCTTAAAAATTTGCAGTAAACTGCGGGTATTAGAAGTACCCGCTCAATTTTTTTGTCAGTATTTTCCGAAAGAAAAAATAAATTTTTGAATTAAATCGGCGCCTCCGTGAATACTATATAGTATTCAATACTTATAAAGAGGTGGTGCCGCAGATGGTAAGAGTAATGGATATCAGAGGGATGCCTGTGATCAGCCTGCAGGATGGCAGAAGGCTGGGCTTTCTGGCCGGTCCTGTGTTTGATGCCAACGACTGTCTTACAGGTTTTCTGTTAGAAAGCAAAACACCTTTTCCTTCGCGTAAATATATTGCTCTGGATAATATGCTGAGAGTGGACAAGAATAGCTGTGTGGTATATAACGAAAACTCTATTGAAAAAATGCCACATAAAACGGAGCATAAACGCCGGTCGGGATATGAGGACATGCTGGGACTGGATGTGAAGAGTGCCGGCGGAAAAAACTTAGGTGTCGTGAAAGATCTGGTATACAGCACAGAAACCGGAAGTATTGAGGGACTGGAGCTTTCCAGAGGACTGATGGAGGATGCCATTGACGGCAGAAATGTTGTAATGGTAAGAGACGGCATCGAAGTAGCCGAAGAATTTATAATTGTAGGGAGGGAAAATGAATGAGCAGCAGTAAATGGGTAGCCGGATTGATGCTGGGAGCAGCTGCCGGCGGCATGATGGGCGCTATGATGGACAAGAAATGCAGTAAAAATGCATGGGCCAAAATGGGCAAAAAAATGCTGAAAAAGTGTACAGGTATTGTTTCCGACCTGTTATGAAAAATTTGATTTATTTACTGCCGGCGGCTGCGGCTGTCATAGGGGCCCTGCTGTTTAGAGATAGGCTGACACATATTTTTGTGCCGCTGATCCTGGCTATGGTGCTTACTATGCTCCTGTCGCCGCCGACAGGGTACTTAAGCAGAAAGACAAAGCTAAATAAAACCGGAGCTACTGCTGTTTCTATGACGGCATTTTCTCTGCTGCTCATTCTTATTTTTATAGGATTGGTGCCGATTTTTCTGGACAGCCTCCGGGAGGTGGTGAATAATTCCAAGGAGATTGCCTCTCAGGTAGAAAGTACCATGGGCAGCCTGAACATGCAGCTTCAGACAATGCTGCATGTGGATCAGGACAGCGATATAGCCGGTTGGATGAACCAGGCCACACAAAATCTGTGCAAACAGCTTTTTACTGCCTTAGAGGGGTGGGCTTCTAGCTTATTGGATCGAATTGCGGAATCCTATATTGAAATTTTCGCTATGGTATTTGACTGTATTACAGCCTTGGTCATTACTTTTTACTTGTTGCGAGACGGACGGCAGCTGCGCCTATGGGCGCTGGAGGCCTTTCCCTTTCAATGGAGAGAGCCGGTGTCCCAGGTGCTTAGTGATTTAGGCAAAATTTTTTCCGACTTTCTGAAAGGACAGCTATTGGTAAGCTTTATATTGGGCGTCCTTCAAACAGCGGCGCTTTTGATTCTGGGGATTCCCTATGCGCCGATCCTGGGATTTTTTGGCGGAATTTTAAATATTATTCCGTATTTTGGTCCGTTTATAGGCGCAGTCCCGGCGGTGCTTGCCGCCTTTTTCGTGTCGCCTGTAAAAGCGCTGTGGACAATTTTGCTGTTTGTGGTGCTGCAGCAGGTGGATAATAATTTGCTGACGCCTAAAATTGTAGAAGGGAAGCTGGGCGTACATCCGATCACTACAATTGTCGTAGTCTTTTTGGGCGGCGAATTTTTCGGACTCTGGGGCGTTCTGTTGGCAGTTCCCGTATATGCGGCCATGCGAAGTGTTCTCAGAAGAGTTCTTCCAGCAGTAAAGCTGCCTGTTTGATGTTCCAGCGGCTGTCAGCCAGTATTTTTTCTGTTTCTGCTCTCTCGGCAGTGTTGGTATCTGCACATTCTTTCACAATTGCTTCCGCCCATTTCTCCGGGCTCTCTGCTAAAGAAATAAAGTGAAGAAGAGGGGTGACGGCAGCCTCCGGCGGAACGGCCTCAGTGCTAGTAAAGGACGGCAGCCCGCAGGCCTGTGCCTCTATGAGTGTCATGGGAAGCCCCTCAAACTCAGAAGGCAGAAGAAAGGCATCCATTGCACAGTACAGCCGCGCTACATCATGCCGTTGTCCTAAAAACAGCACGCTGTCCTCCAGGTTCAGCTCTTTGGTCCTGGCCTTCAGCTCATTTTCCAGACGGCCCTGACCGATCAAAAGCAGAACGGAATCTGCCCGCTGCTTATGAAGCCGGGAAAAGATTTCAAGCAGCATAAGCTGATTCTTTTCGGGATCCATGCGGGCCACATTTCCCAGAACAAAGCGGTCCTGCAGTGCCAGCTGCTGCCGGATTTCCTGTCGGACCTGGGGCCTGAAGCAGAATTCTTTTGTTTCAATGGCATTTGTTATTACGCGAAACTGGCGGGACTGGAGAATCCCATCGGAATAGAAAAATTTTCCGGCTTCCTGGGAACAGGCCCAGAAGTCAGTGGCATATTTGGTAATTCTGTTTTTATATTTGGTATGCAGCCAGTTGGAAAACGCGTGGCCCATAGGCTTGGAATTGTGAGCGTGTACGATCTTTTTGGGAATATGGTATTTTGCCGCTGCCTTAAAAAGTGTTAAATCGCTGATCAGACAGCAGTTATACCAAAGGGCCTCATATTCGTGGCCGTGAGTATGAAAAAAGTCTTTCAGTTCCTTTTTATTCTTCCGATAGCTGACAAAACGGCCGGGAATTACAAAACAGCGTCCTCCCAGGGCCTCAATTTCCCGGACGCAATAGGGCGGTTCGTTATATGATATAAAGTCGAACTGGAATTTGCTCCGATCAATATGGCGGTAATAATTCATAATACAGGTTTCCATACCGCCCCTGTCTTTACTCATTCCCATCACTAAAATGCGTTTCAAATCCCATCCACCTAATTCATTATTCTGGACATAAGGAAATTATACTACAAAGTGAACAAAAAAGCGAGAGGTTGACTGTCTGCCTGAAACGATATATAATAACCCCGTTATTAATTATGACTAGGTAATAAAATAGAGAGGTATACAGTATATGAGAATATTCAGAGATTTCAAGATGCCGAAAATCAAAATGCCCAAAATTAAGATGGATAAAATGGGCGATATTGAGGAATTGAATACAGAGTACGGGATTGAATCCAAACAGCGGGTAAAGGAAATAAAGGATTTCACCATATATGAACCTACCGCTTATCAGACGATAAAGGAAGTATTTCTCCGGTCCATAGAGGTTTACAAAAGGAATACGGTTATTTTGGAAAAGCGGGATCACAAGGCTAAATTCAGAGAGTGGACTTATGAGGAATTTGGTAAGGATGTGCTGGGTCTGGGTACCGGGCTGGTAAAATATTTGAATTTGGTTGACAAAAGAGTGGTTATTATTGGGGAGAACTGTTATCAGTGGTATGTGTCCTATATGGCTATGCTCTGCGGCGTAGGCATCGCGGTCCCTATTGATAAGGATATCCCGGCCCATGAGCTGGAGACGCTGATCCGCCGGGCCAAGGCTTCCGCTATTATTTATTCGCCCAAAAAGAGGGACGTGATTGAAAAAATAAAGGAGCAGGTTCCTCAGGTGACATATTTTATTGAAATGTATTCCGATGCCCCTCTGCGGGATCGGGAGGTGGGTCTGAATGCAGTGAAGGACATTGGCAGAAAGCTGGTGGAGTCGGGAGACAGCAGCTTTCGGGAGCTGGAGATCGATCCGGAGGAATTCCGGGTACTGATTTTTACCTCGGGCACTACCTCCAGCGCAAAAGGGGTAATGCTTTGCCAGAGAAATTTGGCACAGAATATTAATGCTGTCAGTGCCTATGTACAGCTGTATGAAGAGGACCGGCTCATGTCTATTTTACCGCTGCATCATACCTATGAGTCTACCATTGGCTTTCTGGTGCCTATTGCTTCCGGCGCCTCCATCGGCGTATGCGAGGGCTTGAAATATATTGTGCAGAACATGCACGAGCTTTCGCCTACCATTATACTGACTGTGCCGCTGCTGGTTGAAAATCTGTATAAAAAGATCCAGGAGAATATTAAAAAGGGAAAGAAATCTACGCTGGTGAATTCGATGATTCATATTACCAATGGATTAAAGTCGGTAAATGTAGATATTAAGCGCCGCGTGTTTGCTGAGATTATTGACAATTTAGGGGGAAAGCTCCGTCTGCTCATTTCTGCGGCAGCGCCTATTGATCCCAAAATTGGGAAGTGGATTGAAAATATAGGAATAACCTTTTTGCAGGGCTATGGTTTGACGGAGACGGCTCCCATTGCGGCTCTGACACCGGAGAAAAAACCGAAAGTGGGGACGACAGGAATTCCGGTTATCTGTGCGGAAATTAAAATTGCCAATCCCAACGAAAATGGCGAAGGGGAGATCATGATCCGGAGCGAGACTTTGATGCTGGGATATTATGAGGATGAGGAAGCCACCAGAGAAGCGATTACAGAGGAGGGCTGGTTTCATTCCGGTGACGTGGGCACCATGGACAGCGAAGGCTTTATCACCATTACCGGCCGCTGTAAAAATGTAATTGTTACACAGAACGGAAAAAATATCTATCCGGAGGAAGTAGAACAAATTCTTCTGGACAGTGTGCCGGAGATCAAAGAATGCATGGTATACGGAATCGAGGAGGGGAAGGAAGTTACCATTGCGGTAAAGGTCATTCCTGATTATGTAAAGCTGGGTCAGGCCATGGGCCGAGATATTGTGGCGCCTGAGGAGGCCTATAAGTACCTCTGGAAATCCATAAAAGAGGTAAATAAAAAGCTCAGCAGCTATAAAGCGATTAAGAAGCTGGAAGTAAAAGAAGATGAGTTTGAGAAGACCAGCACAATGAAAATCAAACGTTTTGCGGAAATCCAAAAGAATAAAGAAGCCAAAACTGCTAAAGCAGAGAAGGAGAAGAAAGCGTGAAACTGTACAGAAACCAAGCTTCTGTCTGTCTGGAATGGCAGGGGGACTGGAATGCTGACGGGTATCTTCTGATGCCCGGGGCCGTTTATGCAGGGAACCGGCATCGCTGCCTTTCTCTGCCGTATCCGCCTTTTGTCCCAAGAGGCGAATGGCGCCGTCCAGACTCGGAAATTCTTGTAACAGATATTCCCCGTCTGTCGTGGGAGGAAGGCCCTTCCGATATTTATCTGCGTTCCGGGGATCTGTCTACTCCGGCCATAGGCTATTTTGATCCCGACTGTAAGAGGGCGGTGCTGCTTTGCGGCGTACATAAAACTCCTTATGGATATACAGGTTTTGAGGTCCATGAGAGTCCGGACCGGAAGATCTGTAAAATTCTTTATACAGCGCAGGCTGTAAGACCGTATCGGTATACCATGTGCTGTTCTCACAGCAGCAGCCGGGACGAAACGGGTTCCCCCGCCGAATACGATTCTGGATTTGAACTGCCCTATCGGCTTTTTGAGTTTTCCTGTCAGAGTGTGAACGAGCTTTTGGACCGGTTTATGACAGAGAGAAAGTGTATGGATGAGGACAGCTCTTTGATTGAGAATCCGGACTATCAGGAATTGATGCGCACCTATATCCAAAAATATAATCAATATAACTGGCATCCCACAGAAAATTACTATATGAGCGGTACAGGGGGGAATCTTTATCAGGAGTGGCAGAGCGGCTGGACCGGAGGCGGTATGTTTCCGTTGGCTCTGTACCGGGCAGGGGACGAACTCACGCGCCAGCGGGTAGTGCGCTCCATCGATTATTACTTCACGAAATTTCAGCGGGAAAACGGCTTTTTTTACGGAGTGTATTATCAGGGTACGATTTACGGGGACGATTTTGCTCACCCGGAGGATACGCAGATTCTTATGTCCCGCAAGCAGGCAGATATGCTGTATTATCTGCTGCTGCAGTACCGGGAATTCGGTGAAGAAAGGCTACTCTGGAGGGAGGGTCTGCACCGAGGGCTGGAGGCCATGTGCCGGATTTATGAGAGATATGGTCACTGGGGTCAGTTTATTGACTGTGACCGGGAAGAAATTTTAATTGGCGGTACTGCGTCAGCTGGTCTCATGCCGGCGGCATTAATGCTGGCATATAAAATTTTTGGGGAGGAGCGGTATCGGGAGATTGCCCTGGAGTCCGGACGGTATTACTGTGAGAATTTTACAGAAAAAGGCATTGCCAACGGAGGTCCGGGGGAAATCCTGCAGTGTTCGGACAGCGAGGCTGCTTTTGCACTGGTAGAATCCTATGTGGTTTTGTATGAGGAGACCAAAGACCTCTATTGGCTGGAGGCTGCGAAAAAGGCCGCCAATCTGTTTGCTACCTGGGTTGTATCCTACAATTTTGAATTTCCTGTAGACTGTGAATTTGGACGGCTTGGAATCAAAACGACAGGCAGTGTAATTGCCAACTGCCAGAATAAACATTCTGCTCCGGGGATTGCGACCATGTCGGGAGAGTCTCTGCTGCGGCTCTACCGGTATACCGGCGACCACCGCTACTATGATTTAATTTGTGATATTGCGGTGAATATTCCTCAGTATACTTCTACACAGAAGCGGCCTATCCATGCTGTAGACGGCGGGATTCTGCCGCCCGGCTTTTCCTGTGAACGTGTCAATATGAGCGACTGGGAGGGCGAGGATTGGATTGGCGGTGTTTGGAACGGCTCCTGCTGCTGGTGTGAAACCGCTGCTATGCTGACAGCGGCCGGACCTTTAGCAGAAGAGTTTGGAAAACACTAAATTGGTATTTTTAATAAAAAGACAGGGGGACAAAATGCGCTTTTGTCCCCCTGTTTCTTTTAGCTTTTCAGCTGTTCTCTGGCTTTTTGAATATCTGCTTTTACTGCCTCCGGTGCCGGCCCGCCTATAAGCTTCCGCTCCTCTACGCAGGTTTTTAAGGAAATCGCTTGGTATACGTCATCTCCGATGGAGGGATTCCCCAGGGTTTTCAGTTCTTCCAGACTCAGATCTTCAATTCCAATACGGCGCTGCAGACACTCCAAAACCAGCCGCCCGGTAATTTCATGGGCTGTTCGGAAAGGGGTTCCTTTTTTTACTAGATAATCGGCAAAATCTGTGGCGTTGGTAAAGCCTTTAGAAGCGGCCGCATACATAACATCTTTCTTAAAACGGCAGGTGGAAAGCATTCGGGTAAAAATGTCCAGGCACATTTTAACAGTATCCGCCGCATCAAAGACGGCTTCTTTATCCTCCTGCATGTCTTTGTTATAGGCAAGCGGCAGTCCTTTCATCACCGTGAGAAGTCCCAGCAGATCTCCGTATACCCGGCCTGTTTTGCCGCGTACCAGCTCGGCCACATCCGGGTTCTTTTTCTGCGGCATGATAGAAGAACCGGTGGAGTAGGCATCATCCATTTCTACAAAGCCAAATTCCAGACTGGACCAGAGCACCATTTCCTCAGAAAAACGGCTTAGGTGCATTAGAATCAGGGATACGGCGGAGCAGAATTCAATGGCAAAATCCCGATCAGATACGCCGTCCAGGCTGTTGGCTGTTACTCTGCTAAAACCGAGCTGAAAAGCTACCGCTTCTCTGTCCAGGGGATAGGTGGTGCCCGCCAGGGCTCCGGACCCCAACGGCATGGAGTCCGTTCTCTTATAACAGTCAGACAGCCGTTCTCTGTCCCGCTGAAACATATGAAAGTACGCCATCATATGGTGGGCCAAGGTAATAGGCTGTGCCCGTTGCAGATGGGTATATCCGGGCATCACAGTGTCCAAATTGGCCTCTGCCGCGGTGAGAATGGCTTCCTCCAGCGTTCTCAGCATATCCCGGATTCCTTTTATTTCATCCATGACATACATACGGAAATCCAGGGCGACCTGATCGTTGCGGGATCTGCCTGTATGCAGCCGCTTGCCTGTGTCTCCGAGGCGCTGGATCAACAGCGTTTCCACATTCATATGGATATCTTCCGCATCTACGCGAAATTCTACTTTACCGGCTTCTATATCCCGTAAAATGTCCTCCAGTGTCTTTACAATTAAATCCGCGTCCTGCTGTGAAAGAATTCCCTGTCTGCCCAGCATAGCCGCGTGGGCTATGCTGCCCTTTATATCCTGTCTGTAAAGGCGCTGATCAAAATGAATGGAGGAGTTAAAATCATCCATTCTGGAATCTGTGGCGCCTGCAAACCGTCCGCCCCAGAGCTTCATATATGAGAATCCTCTATATGATTTTTGGCTTTCATCATTGCCTGTACCTTACAGGGCAGACCAAACAGATTGATAAAGCCTTCGGCATCGTGATGGTCGTACAATTCACCTGTTGTAAATGAAGCCAGGCTTTCGTTGTAGAGGGAATAGGGAGAGGTGGTGCCGGCTTTTATAATATTTCCCTTATAAAGCTTAAATTTTACTTCACCGGTCACATACTTCTGTGTAGATTCAATAAATGCCTGCAGTGCTTCCCGTAGGGGAGTAAACCACTTTCCTTCATACACCACATCGGCGAATTTGTTCCCAATTTCTTTTTTGCAGGTATAGGTAGACCGATCCAGGATCAGCTCCTCCAGCTGCTGATGCGCTTCCATCAGGATGGTTCCTCCCGGTGTCTCATATACACCCCGGGATTTCATCCCCACAACCCTGTTTTCAACAATATCAATAATACCAATGCCGTGTTTGCCTCCTAAATGGTTCAGCTCTGTTATAATTTCAGACACTTTCATTTTCTTGCCGTTTAAGGATTTGGGTACGCCTTTTTCAAATGTCATGGTGACGTATTCTCCCTCTTCCGGCGCCTCCTCGGGCGTTACGCCTAATACCAACAGATGCTTGTAATTTGGCTCATTTGCAGGATCCTCCAGCTCCAGGCCTTCATGACTGATATGCCAGAGGTTCCGGTCGCGGCTGTAGCTGCTGTCTGCAGAGAAGGGAAGGTCGATGCCGTGTGCTTTACAGTATTCGATTTCATCCTCTCGGGACTGCATCTTCCAGGTTTCATTACAGCGCCATGGCGCAATGATCTGCAGATCCGGAGCCAGCGCTTTAATACCAAGCTCAAACCGTACCTGATCGTTTCCTTTTCCCGTTGCTCCGTGGCAGATGGCCACAGCTCCTTCTTTACGGGCAATTTCCACCAGCTTTTTAGCAATCAGCGGACGGGCCATAGAAGTACCCAGCAGGTACTTGTTTTCGTAGACAGCATTGGCCTGTACGCAGGGGACAATATATTCATCGCAGAACTCATCTGTCAGGTGTTCAATATAAAGCTTTTCTGCTCCGGAAAGCTTTGCTCTCTCCTCCAGACCGTCCAGTTCATTTCCCTGTCCTACGTCTATACAGCAGCAGATTACATCGTAATCATAATTTTCTTTCAGCCAGGGAATGATGGCTGTCGTGTCCAATCCTCCGGAATATGCCAATACAACTTTATCTTTTTTCATAACAATCACTTTGCCTCCTACAGGGAACCTAATTTTTATAGAACAATGCATATTATACATTGAAATGTATAATTATGCAACAGGGAAGATATAAAAGATCCCCACGGCTTTTTAGACAGTGGGGAAGAATTTTAATATACTTCAATAGGAACCGTAAAACTGATGCCGCTGCAGATGGCTGTAACGGTAGTGCTTCCTTTTTTCTTCGCCGTAATAATACCGTTTTCGTCAATCGTGGCAATGTCGGGATCGGCAATAGAGTAGGTCACTTTATATTTTGTATTGCCGGCGGGGTATAAGATATTTTCTGGCCGATTGAAGAGTTCACAGTGATTTCCGTCTTCAAATACTGCCAATCCTCTGACCTGCTTGCGTTCGCCGGCGAATTGCTGGATCCAGTACTTAGAAGTAGGCGCAGTAAAGGAAACTACATTCGGCAGAGACATATTTATTGCTCTGTCCGCAGGGGTGATTTCTACGGCGATCTCTGTGACAAAACCCTTATACGTTGCTCTAATCCAGGTTTTTCCAGTTTTCAAAGGGGTTACGGTAAACCCGTTTATACGGATAATAGAGGTATCGTATCCGCTGAATGTTACTTCCGAGGCATTGGTAATGTCCGTGTGAGTATATCCTACGGTGGTTTTAATCATACGCAGAGTAAAACTACCTCCATCTAATGCCTTTCTGTAATATCTGGGCAGTATTGCTGTGTTACCGTTATTAGTAAAAGTGTAGCCGGAGTCTGTTGTGATTCCGATTATATCTCCCGGATCCTTCTCTGCCAAGCTTTTTCTTATTCTGTAATTTGATTTATTGTTGTCAGAGGTATTCCTTTTATCGGAAATTCCGATAGAGATTCTTTGAATTCTAGTGTTCCATTTGCCCCAGTATTCATTGGCCGTAGCCTGATAGCCGGCATAGGAATATCCTATAAGCAAGTCTTTCTCCACTTGAATATGTCCGCGAAGATCTTTTGAAATACCAATATTATGACACCCCATCATTACATTGGTATTTTTTTCGTTGACTTTGCGGAAACTGATGCCGTTGTCAGACTGATAGACAACAATGGCGCTTGTGTTGGCAAAGCGGTCAGTGATTCCTACGGCAATCCATTTGTCATAATCCTCCACGTAGGCCACGTCCAGAGACCCCATGGTAGCGGAAAAATACAGGCTTGTTCCCTGATAGACGACAGTGGCGGGCCAATTGGGATCCAGGGCATCGGCTGTAGCTGCCCGCATCTGACTAAAGGTTCCGCCGGATGCCGTTCCACAGCGCCAGGTATAGTAAATATATACGGTGTCATCCAGGACTACAAAGCTGGGCTCTCCTGCGCCCCACTGGTTGTATTCCCCGTCGAAAGCAATCAGGGGAGCAGGTTCACCGCCCCAGCCGGAGCCGTTCCATTTTTCATAGGGCCCTTCTGGATTTTTTGCTCTGGCTACGTATACACTGTTACAGAGACCACCGCCGGTAGAGTCGGTGGTGGAGGTGTAACCGATATAATAATAGCCTCCGAAACAAATTGCTCCTGGGTCACACACGGAGAATTCATCCAAAGAATTTCCTGTGGGCTGAAGTACAATTCGTTCTGTAGACCAGGATCCTTTGTTTAAAGCGTTTGCAGAGTGCTGATAGGTAATCCAGTCGGCTTCTCCGTATCCGCCCATAGAAGCCAGCCCCATATCGTAGCTACCGTCTTGGTTCATAAGCAGAGTAGGGCCGTATCGGTATCCTCCCCAGGAGCGGTCAGAAAAACTTTGGTATACATCGTATCCCAATTCGTCTATCGTCAGATCCAGATATTTTGAGGTATAGTTTTCCGGAGTGGGGTAGATGTTATATACGCCGCCGAAATATTTTTTCAGCCGAATGTAGTTGTCCCTTGTAATTTTCAAACTGCAAGCCTAAATTGTTCAAAAGTTCTTTGGACAATTCAGCTGCCGTAGTGTTCAAAGGGACCCCCACAATGTAGTTACTTTTTCTTTCATAGCAGCTGCGCTCAGAAACTTTTATTGTGGTGCGGACTGCAGCGGAGGAGGCCAGCGGTACAGCCATAAGAACGACGGCCGATATGGCCAGGGCTGCGGAAGTAAAAATTTTATCTCTGTATTTCATTTTCCAAACTCCTTTTCTGTCTTATATTTCTATGACGTTACGCGCACCGTAACGTCATAGCTGAAAGTACCGCAGGTCACAGTTACCACCCCTTCTCCTTCCTTCTTGGGGCGAATTACACAATCATTTCCTACTACCAGCACCGATTTGTCAGAGCTAGCACATTTCACCTGATATCTTGCGGGCGGATAGGCCGTATTACTGGAATTATTATAGAGCTCACAAAAATCCTGGTTTTTAAAGGTGGCCAGACTGCGGATCTGCTTGGCATCCTTGCCGGAGAGGGATACGGTATATTCCTTTGCAGTAGGTTCAAAGGAAACCAGCTCCTGCTTTCCGCTGGATACTTTTACATCATCGGGTAAAATGGTAATCAGGAATTGCTGCGTCAGCCCCCGGTACTCCACTGTTACCCAGGTCTCTCCGGCCTTTTTGGGCGTTACGGTAAAATCTTCAATGGACAGAATGCTTTTATCATAGCCGCTGTATGTCACTTCGGACGCATCGGACAACTTTTGCTGGTTATATGCGGAGTCAAAGGTATAGAGACGTATAGAGAAGCTGCCTTTTCCTAAATTCTTTCTGTACTGGTGAGGACTGGTAGTCAGTGCAATGAGCGGCGCGTTTTCCTGTTCCTCCCAGAGAGGCATTTTTTCTTTTACATTCGATTCGTCTTCTTCCGACCGGTCAATTTCATCGGTGACTGTAATTTCAATTTCGTTAAAGCGAGTGGCCCAGAATCCCCATTCTTTATTTTCATAGCCGGCGTAGCCATAGCCAATCAGGGCTTTGTCACCCTCTTTTATATGGCCGTTTCCGTCTTTCATGATGCCGGAATTGTGACACCCGGCCAATATATTTTTATTCAGCTCAGATACTCTGGTAAAGCTGCGTCCGTCGTTGGACTCATAGTATACGATGCAGCTTTCGTTTCCAAACCTCCTGTTTGTTCCGATGGCAATAAATTTTTTATACTGCTCCACATAGGCAACGTCAATGGAATCATGGCTTTCATATACATAACCGTCTTCCCGCGTACCGGCTGAATAGTCCAGGGCCAGGCCCTGATATTCCATTGTAGCCGGCCAGTTTTCAGAGGTGGCATCTGCTGTATATAAATAGCACCGGGAGCTGCGCTGGTTGAGAAGATCGGTGCAGTCCATAGAGTGATAAATATAGAGCGTATCGTCTACAACAACCATGCTGGGCTCTCCGCAGCCCCAGTCGCTTGCTTTGCCCTGGTAGTAAACAATGGGCCATGGGTCTCCGCCCCAGCCGGAGCCGTTCCATTTCTCAAAGGGACCGTCCGGGTTTTTAGAACGGGCTACAAAGGCGCTGTTGCAAAGCCCTCCGCCGGTACCGTCTATTGTGGAGGTATAGGCAATATAGTAATAGCCTCCGAAGTGAAGCACATTGGGGTCACAGACGGAAAGTTCGTCCAGAGATCCCGGCGTAGGATACAGTACAATTTTCTCGTCGGACCAGGTTTTTCCGCCGTCGTCAGAGTGTTTGTAGGCAAACCAATCCAATTCGTCCAGCTTTCCCGGAGAGGCGAACCAGGCATCGATGCTGCCGTCTTCGTTCAGAAGAATGGCGGGGCCGTAGTGATATCCCCAATTAGATCCCTTTATAGGCGCATAAACGTCGTATCCTGTATCCACTGCCGTAACCTTTAGATGCTTATCGGTATAGTCGATTCCCGAGGTAGCGGTAGGCGCTGCGGTTTCCGGAGAAACAGACGGAGTACTGTCTGCGCCGTCTGTCTTATTGCAGCTGCTGATACAGAAAGCCAAAAGGATGAACAGAAGCACCAAGCCTGCTGTAAAACAATATTTCTTGCTCTTCATATACAAAAATCACCATTCCTCAATATAAATTTGCAGAAAAGAAACGACCAATGGATCCTCTCAATTACGTATTTTCATTATACAACAGGGAACGGTGCCTTACAATAATAAAAATACTTAAAATTTTATATTTTTATTAA
>CABQMV010000009.1 GCA_902465325.1 uncultured Oscillospiraceae bacterium | reverse complement strand
TGGGGAAAAGAGGAGAACAGGTCTATTCTACTTCCTCTTACAGAAGAAACAGTGATTTTATTGGGATCACTTCTGATTGCCGGCAGCGGAAGCAGGGACAGTGGGAGATCTGTGTATCTCAGAGAGGGAATTTTAAGCTGGGAGATACCCTGGACTTTCTGATTCCCGGAGAACCGGCAGCTTCTCAGAGGATTGAAAGAATGCTTTCTGATTCCGGTGAGGAAATTACTGCCGCGCCCCATGCTATGATGGATGTTTGGGTGCAGACGGGCTTTTTTGTGCCAAAGGGTACATTGGTCCGCCGAGTAAAAGCTGAGTTTTTAGACGTTTAAAGCAGGAGAAAAAGAGATGTCTTGGTTTTTATTATCACTGATTGCAATATTGTTTTGGAGTGGTTCCGATCTTTTTTCGAAAATGGGGTCCCGGGAAAAAGACTGTTACAGTCATTGGAAGATGGTTATGTTTGTGGGACTTGTTATGGGAATTCACGGATTGATAGAAATCCTGACGGGAACCCCGTTTCACATACAGGATATGATAAGCTATGCGCCTGCTTCTATTCTCTATATATCCTCTATGATAATAGGCTATGCAGGGCTTCGGTATATTGTACTGTCCGTTTCTTCACCGATCTGCAATTCTTCCGGTGCGGTGGCCGCGCTGTTGTGTTTTTTTCTGTTGGATGAAACCATGGACGGTATACAGCTGACCGGTGTGATTTTGATATGCGCCGGTGTCTTTGCCCTTTCTGTCATAGAGAAGAGACAGGACAGCAGGGCCAGGCTGGAGGCCGGTGAAAAGGTGGAGGGAAAATATACCCGCAGCGTTATTGCGGTGCTGTTCCCCCTTTTATACTGTCTGTTAGATGGAGTAGGGACCTTTGCGGATGCAGTCCTTCTGGAGCATATGGAGGAGAGTTCCGCTAATATTGCCTATGAGTTTACATTTTTTGGCATGGCTGTTTTTGCGTTTATTTACGTAGTAGGCATCAAAAAACAGAAAATCAGCCTGAAATACGAAACTCCTAAAATTATGGGGGCCTGCTGTGAGACGGCAGGTCAGCTGGCGTACATATACGCTATAGGAAAGGAGGCTATCGTGGCGGCTCCTATGATCTCTTCCTACTGTATGTTTTCACTGATCTGGGCCAGACTGTTTCTGAAAGAAAAGCTGAGCCTGCAGCAGTATTCTGTAATAGGAGTAGCTATTGCAGGCATAATATTGCTGAGCTTCGAGTAAAGTAGAAAATATGATTCGGTTATTGATTAAATGCTTCATCAAGGATTATCAGAACGTTACGGACCGTACTGTCAGAGAACGGTATAGTGTTTTAGGCGGTGTGCTGGGAATTGTCTGCAATTTGCTCCTATTTGGAGGAAAGCTTTTTATTGGACTTGGCATAGGCAGTATGGCAGTTATGTCCGACGCCTTTAACAATCTGTCTGACATGGGATCCTCCCTCGTCAGTATCCTAGGTGCCAAAATGAGCAATAAACGGCCGGATAAGGAGCATCCCTTCGGGCACGGCCGTTTTGAGTATATTGCCTCCCTTATTGTAGCTTTCCTGATTTTGATTGTGGGCTTTCAGCTGCTGAAGGATTCGGTCAGCAAAATCTGGCACCCACAGCCTATGCGTTTTAATGGGCTTTTAATAGGTATGCTCTTCTGTTCTGTTCTGGTCAAAATCTGGATGTATGGATATAACCGTTACCTGGGCAGACAGATTCATTCCAGCATCCTTCAGGCTGCGGCCCGAGACAGCGTAAACGATGCGATTGCTACTCTTGCTGTCATCTGTGCGGCTCTGGCCGGGTATTTTACCGGCTATTACAGAATTGACGGAATGATGAGCTTGGGAGTGGCGCTGTTTATCATATACGGCGGCTTTGAAATTGCAAGAGACGTTATTGGTACACTCCTGGGTACGCCGCCGGACCCAGAGCTGGTCCGCGCCATGTCCCGTATGATATGCGGTCATCATGAGATTATAGGGATACACGATATGGTAGTACACGACTACGGTCCCGGAAGGATTATGGCATCTGTGCACGCCGAGGTACCGGACAATGGAGATATTGTACATATACATGAAATTATTGATGATATTGAGCAGGATGCGGTCCGTGACTTTGGCGTCAATCTGGTGATTCACATGGATCCTGTATCTACAGACTGTGCAGTTACCGATGGATTGAGACAACGAGTTCTGGAAATTGTTCAGGCTGTGAATCCTGCGTATACAATACATGATTTCCGAATTACCAATGGGCAGTCCCATAAAAATCTTATTTTTGATATTGTGGTGCCGGCGGGGACCCGTGAGGAGGAAAAGAAACAAATCAAAGACAGAGTTGCCTCGGAAATATCCCGAAGCGATCCCAGCCTGCGGGCCGTTATTACCATCGATACATCCTATGTATCGATTTGATACGTCCTATGTATCGATTTGATACGCTTTGCGTATCAGAATTTTATATGATTTTTGCCAGCAGCAGGTTGAGCTCTCTGTAAAGGCGGGCTACGGGAAGCCCTACAACATTACTGTAATCTCCCTGTATTCCTGTGACAAATTTAGCGAATATGCCCTGTATGGCATAAGCGCCGGCCTTGTCCATGGGTTCGCCGGTGGCCACATATTCGCTGATTTCCCGCAGAGACATAGGCGCTACTGTCACATTGGTACACTCTGTAAAAGTCTTTCGAAAATCATCAATAGGCGTCTTAATAATAATGCTGGCGCCAGTGTATACCTGGTGGGTATTATGCTGTATCAGGCGCAGCATAGCTGCGGCATCTTCTTTGTCCTTTGGCTTGCCCAGTATCCTGTTGTCTGCGGCAACTATGGTGTCGGCTCCTATAATAATGGTGCCGGTACCTTTTATTTTTGCCTTGGGAACGCCTTCCGCTACCGCCTCCGCTTTTTTTGAAGACAGCATAGCAACTGCCTTATAGGGTGTGATTCCCTCTGGGATGCTTTCTTCCGCATGGGACACAATTCGCTCAAAGTCTGTTGTAATGGCGTTTAAAAGATCTCTGCGCCGGGGAGAGGCGGATGCTAATATTACTCTGTATGAATCGGATATCATGGTACTGTGCCTTTCGTTACAATTCTTTCTGTTTCAATGAACAAAAAGCATTATACACTATCTGCGCGGAGCTTTGCAAATGGGTAAATTTTTACTTTCTGGCCAGGCACAGGGGCTTTTGGGCGGTCATATACTGTAATTGTATGACTGAAAGCGTAAGGAGTGTTACCTATGGTTACTTCTGTATTTTACCCCAAACAGCTGAGTTCCGAAGAGGAGGAACTCCTGGTCAGAAAGTGCAGGGAAGGAGATACAGAGGCCAGAAATATATTAATTGAACATAATTTGCGGCTGGTAGCGCACATTGCTAAAAAGTACAGCGGCACAGGATATCCTCCGGAGGACCTGATTTCCATAGGGTCCATCGGACTGATCAAGGCGGTATCTACTTTTGATCCGGAGAAAGGAACAAAACTGGGAACGTATGCAGTGCGCTGCATTGCCAATGAAATTCTTATGTTTATCCGGGCGGATAAAAAACACCAGGGTGAGATTTTTCTACAGGATACCGTGGGGCAAGACAGCGAGGGAAATGAGATTACATTTATGGACCTGCTGCCTACGGATGATGAAGAATTTATTGAGGATATTGACAATAAAATCCGGGCGCAGCGGCTGCGAAGCAAGGTGTCTGCCGTTTTAAAGGGCAGAGAGCGCACCATTATAGAGCTTCGGTACGGATTGCTGAACGGAGCGGAGAAAACCCAGAAGGAGATCGGTAAAATGCTGGGAATTTCCAGGTCCTATGTCAGCCGCATAGAAAAAAGCGCTTTGAAAAAGCTGAGAGCATCTATGCCGAATTGACACTTTCCTAACTTTGGGTTACAATAGAATGAAATATATCCCAAGAGGTTAGGAGAAATCGAATATGAAGGAAAAGTTAAGAAAGCCCTATATGATACTGTTGGCAGCCGCCATGCTTTTTACACTGGTTATGGCTTTTGCTGCCTGCGACAGCCAGGATAAAAAGGAGCCGTCCGCTACCTACTCGGAGCCTACGGCGCAGCCTTCTATGGAATCGGGAGACGACTTGACTTTGACTGCCGATGGGCCGACTTCTCTGGCTGCTGGGGAGACGGTAACATACCGGGTATCTCTTACTGACTGCAAGGTCAGCGAGGGTCTGCTGGGCATCGATTTTGTTGTGGAATATAACACAGATCTTCTTACCTATACCGATTCTGTGCTGGAGAAGGGCCCTGCTGATACCTGGGAGATATACAGCCGCACAGAGGTAGACGGTCAGCGCATTTTTACCTGTCTGGATGATGCCGTTGAGAATCCTGTGACAGGGGACGGTCAGTTTGTTATGGCCATTACTTTTACGGTGAAGGACAAGCTGGAATCAGAGAATGATACACTTATAAAGCTGATTAATGTTACCGGTGCGGTTAATGACGACGAGGTTTCCGATGCACTGGGTAACGGCAATGAAATTAAGAAAGCATAAAATACGGGGACAACAATATGGGAACAGAGAAGAAAAAATATTATATTACTACGCCTATTTATTATCCCAGCGACAATCTGCACATTGGGCATTCCTATACCACTGTAGCAGCGGATACAGAGGCCAGATATAAAAGACTTCGGGGATACGATGTAATGTTTCTGACGGGGACAGATGAGCACGGACAGAAAATACAGCGTAAAGCAGAGGCTCAGGGGATTACGCCCAAGCAGTATGTAGATCATATTGTGTCCGGCATTCAGGAGCTCTGGCGCCTGATGGATATTACCAACGACCGGTTTATCCGGACTACCAATGAAGCTCACGTGGCCGCAGTGCAGAAAATATTTAAGCAGCTGTACGATCAGGGAGACATTTATAAGAGTCAGTACGAAGGACACTACTGCACTCCCTGTGAGTCCTTCTGGACTGAAACCCAGCTGGTGGACGGGAAGTGTCCTGACTGTGGACGAGAAGTAGAGATGATGAAGGAGGAGAGCTATTTCTTCCGGCTTTCCAAGTACCAGGACCGAATCATAGAATATATTGAAAACAATCCAGATTTTATTCAGCCGGTTTCCCGAAAAAATGAGATGATTAATAACTTTTTAAAGCCGGGGCTGGAGGATTTGTGTGTATCCCGTACTACCTTTGACTGGGGAATTCCCGTGACATTTGATGATAAACATGTGGTGTATGTATGGGTGGATGCCCTTACCAACTATATCACGGCCCTTGGCTACGGGGGGACGGATGACAGCGCCTGCAGAAGATACTGGCCTGCGGATGTACATTTGGTGGGGAAGGAGATTGTAAGGTTCCATACGATTATATGGCCCGCCATCCTGATGGCGCTGAATTTGCCGCTCCCCAAGCAGGTATTTGGTCACGGATGGCTGCTGATTGACGGCGGCAAGATGTCTAAATCCAAGGGAAATGTAGTGGATCCTGTGGTACTGGTAAATCGGTATGGCTCTGATGCCATCCGGTACTTCCTGCTGAGAGAGGTTCCCTTCGGCTCGGATGGGCTGTTTACCAATGAGGCGCTTATTAACCGCATCAATTCGGACCTGGCCAACGATCTGGGAAATCTGGTATCCCGAAGCGTGGCCATGGCGCTGAAATATTTTGGGGGCGCAGTGCCGGCTGAGAGGCGGGAGGAGCCGCTTGATACAGAAATCCAGGAACTGTTTGGGCAGCTGGCGGGGACCGTCGAGAATTATATGGATCAGCTGCTGTTCTCCAATGCGTTGGCGGAAATCTGGAAGTGTGTGTCCCGTTTGAATAAATATATAGATGAGACGGCGCCCTGGATTCTTGCGAAGGAAGAGGACAAACGGCCCCGGCTGGCAGCGGTTTTGTATACTCTGCTGGAGGGGATCCGCCACATAGCGGTTTTGATTGAGCCCTTTATGCCCAGAACGCCGGCTAAAATATATGCTCAGCTTGGTATTGAACCGGGCAGCCCCATTACCCAGTGGGAGAGTGCTTATTATTGGGGCGGGTATCAGACTGGTACCAAAGTGGTAAAAGGAGAGTCTCTCTTCCCCAGAATTGATGTAAATGAGGAGCTGGAGAGGCTGTCAAAGAATGCGGATGCCAGTGGTTCGCAGGAGCAGGACAGTGAACAGACCGGTCTGATTACAATAGAGGAATTTTCCAAAGTGGAAATGAAAGTGGCTCAGGTGCTTGCCTGCCAGCCGGTGGAAGGTGCAGATAAGCTGCTGCAGCTTACCCTTTCTCTTGGAGAAGCCGGGATCCGTCAGGTGGTTTCCGGAATCGCGAAGCATTATTCACCGGAGCAGATGCTGGGGAAGAAAGTAATTCTAGTCAGCAATCTGAAACCGGCCATGCTGCGAGGAATTGAATCTCAGGGCATGATACTGGCGGCGGCTAAAGGAAAGCGGCTGTCTCTGGTAACTGTAGATGGGGAGATTCCTGCGGGAACCGCGATTTCATAAGGATACAAGAGGTCGACTGCCGGAGGCTGTCCTGAATTTTCTGACGGACTGCCTCCTCTTTTTGTCCTTTTGCATTTCTGGAAAAATCATGATATAATATCACATTGCATTTGGCAAGATACATTTTAGGAGGATTTAGGTATGCAGGTAAAGATGGAGAATTTGGAAAAAACTGTTGTAAAGCTGGAGGTGGAGGTTTCTCCGGAGAAGTTCGAGGAAGGTCTTGAAAAATCTTACCGCAGAAACCTTAAACATTATAGAGTAAATGGCTTTCGGCCCGGAAAGGTACCAAGAAAGATTGTAGAGAGAGTATACGGTCCGGAGGTGCTGTATGAGGATGCTGTGAACTTTATTTTACCCGGAGAATATGAAGCTGCAGTAGAGGAGCTGGGAATTGAGCCGGTAAGTCAGCCGAAATACGATATCAAAACCCTGGAGGCGGGGAAGCTGGTGTTTACAGCAGAGGTGACTTTGAAGCCGGAGGTAAAGCTGGGAGAGTACCTGGGGCTTGAGGTTACAGAGGTAAGTTCGGAGGTTACGGAAGAGGATATTCAGGCTGAGCTGGACAGAGTGGCCAATTCCAATTCCAGAATGGTAGAGGTGACAGACCGGGCGGCAAAGCTGGGCGATACGGTGAACATAGATTTTACTGGCTACTTAGACGGTGAGGAATTCGATGGCGGAAAGGGAGAGGGACATCCTTTGGAATTGGGTTCCGGGTCCTTTATTCCGGGCTTTGAGGATCAGCTGGTGGGAGCCAAGACGGGAGACGAGCTGGATGTAAATGTGACGTTTCCGGAGGATTACCATGCAGAGAACCTGAAGGGAAAGGCTGTTACTTTTAAAGTAAAGGTCCATGATATTAAGGAAAAGGAACTTCCCGCAATTGACGATGATTTTGCCTCTGATGTCAGTGAGTTTGATACCCTGGAGGAGTATAAGAAGAGCATTGCAGACAAGCTGGCTGAGTCTAAGGCCAAGAATGCCAAGACTGCTATGGAAACAGAGGCCGTTGAGAAAGCCACTGCCAACGCAGAAGTAGAGGTTCCTCAGTGCATGATTGACAACAGGGTGGAATCTCAGCTTGAAGAATACAGGCACAGTTTATCCCATAGCGGCATAGAATTAGAACAGTATCTTCAGTATATGGGTATGACGCTGGAGTCTATGAAGGAAGATTTGGCAAAGCACGCAGCTGCTGATGTGAAACAGATGCTGGTTATGGAGGCTATTGCTGAGGATGCGGCAGTTGAGGTTTCAGATGCGGAGCTGGAGGAAGAGCTGAAGAAAATGGCGGATCAGTACAAGATGTCCGTTGAGGAAGTGAAGGAACGTCTGGGAGACAGCATCAAATACCAGATCCAAAACATTAAGGTCCGCAAGGCAGTTGAGCTGCTAGTAGAAAAGGCGAAAAAGGGAAAGGCTCCGGCGGCTGAAAAAAAGACTGCCCCCAAGAAAGCAGCAGTAAAGAAGGACCAGGAGGAAGTTGCCCAGGAGACTGCTTCCGGAGAAGAGGCAAAGGCAGTCAAAAAGCCTGCGGCCAAGAAGACAACTGCTAAATCTGCTGCCAAAAAAGCGGCGGCAGAGGGAGAAAAAGATACTGCTGCTTCTGCGGAGTGAGTCAAGTACCATTTTTGTTTAGTCGCCGCACTTTTTTCTGTGAATTGATGCTTAAAAGAGTGCGGCCTAATATATTTTAATATATAATTTGAAAGGAGAGAGTTTATATGCCGTTAGTACCATATGTTGTAGAACAGACCAGCAGGGGAGAAAGGTCTTATGATATTTTTTCCAGATTATTAAATGATAGAATTGTTGTACTCAGTGACGAGGTAAACGATGCCACTGCCAGCCTGGTAGTGGCGCAGCTGCTGTATCTGGAATCGGAGAATCCGGATAAGGATATTCAGCTGTATATCAACAGCCCGGGAGGATCGGTGACGTCAGGCTTTGCAATTTACGACACCATGAATTTTGTCAAATGCGATGTGTCTACGATCTGCATTGGAATGGCAGCCAGTATGGGTGCGTTTTTGTTGGCCGCGGGCGCCAAAGGAAAGCGCTTTGCTCTGCCCAACAGTGAAATTATGATACACCAGCCTTTGGGAGGCGCTCAGGGCCAGGCATCTGATATTAAAATTCATACAGAGCATATTTTACGGACCAAGGATAAATTGAATCAGATCCTCAGCGAAAGAACGGGTCAGCCCCTGGAGAAAATTGTTCAGGATACAGATCGCGACAACTTTATGAGTGCGCAGCAGGCTATGGAGTACGGGCTGATTGATAAGGTGATGACGCACAGAGGCTGAGTTTGCGCTCAATAACTGAGACAGATGCCGCAGGCCGGCGACTTGCGGCCGCATTCATGTCTTATATCGCCGAGGAAAGAGGGCTGTATGGCTAAACAGGACGAGAGAACAATCCGATGTTCCTTCTGCGGCAAGCGGGAAGGGCAGATCAAGAGGCTGGTAGCCGGACCGGGTGTATATATTTGTAATGAATGTATTGAGTTATGCTGGGATATTCTGAACAATGATCCCGATGACTTTTCTGAAGAGGAAGCTTCAGAGCTGGAGCAGCTGGATTTGATTAAGCCGAAGGAGATTAAACGGCTGTTGGATGAATATGTGATAGGACAGGATTCTGCGAAACGGGCTTTGGCTGTGGCGGTGTACAATCACTACAAGCGAATTAATGAGCTGGCCAAAAATGAGAAGTCTGTAAAGGGCGGCAAGGAAAAGGCTGCAGATGAGGTTGAGCTTTCCAAGAGCAATGTCCTGATGATCGGTCCTACGGGTGTAGGCAAGACTTATCTTGCTCAGACCATGACTAGAATTCTCAATGTGCCGTTTGCGATTGCCGATGCCACATCGTTGACAGAAGCGGGCTATGTAGGTGAGGATGTAGAAAATATACTGCTGAGATTAATACAGGCTGCGGACTATGATATAGACAGGGCTCAGCGGGGAATCATATTTATTGACGAAATTGATAAGATTTCCCGTAAGAGCGATAATCCGTCTATTACCAGGGATGTAAGCGGAGAAGGCGTTCAGCAGGCGCTTTTGAAAATTTTGGAGGGTACGGTTGCCTCTGTACCGCCTCAGGGAGGCAGGAAGCATCCGCATCAGGAATTCATACAAATTGATACCAGTAATATACTATTTATATGCTCAGGCGCTTTTGATGGCCTGCCCAAGGTCATAGAGAGCCGTATGGGCAAGAATGTAATTGGTTTCTCGGGCGTTGTTCACAGCAGCAATGACAAAGACGAGGATGGCCTAATTGAAAAAGTAGAGCCTCAGGATTTGCTGAAATTTGGCTTGATTCCAGAGTTCATAGGACGTGTGCCGGTTATTGTTACACTGAATGCTTTGGATCAGGAGGCGCTGAAGAGAATTCTGACGGAACCTAAAAATGCGCTGATCAAGCAGTATCAAAAGCTGCTCTCCTATGACGGGGTAGAGCTGGAGTTTGACGACGGTGCCATCGAGGCCATTACAAATATTGCCATTGAAAGGCGAACCGGGGCCAGAGGTCTCAGAGCCATCATTGAGCAGGCTATGACAGATGTTATGTTTGAGGTGCCTTCTTTAGGCGAGGCTCAGCGCTGTGTCATTACAGCAGAGACCATTACAGGGGGCGCGAAGCCTGTGATCTATGGGAAGAGTGAAAACGCTTTGATTGCGGAGGAGGTCTCTCCTAAGAAGGTTTCCCGCAAGCCTAAGGTGCCCAAGGAGACGGTATCATAATGGAAGTTTTGAAAGCTATTTTTTTAGGAGTTATACAGGGACTGACTGAATTCCTTCCGGTTTCCAGTTCCGGTCACCTGATTTTATTTAAGAAGCTGTTCGGGCTGGAGGCGGAAACCTTCGGCCTGACCTTTGATATTGCGTTACATATTGCTACTCTTGTGGCTGTTGTTGTCGTACTGTGGAAGGACATTTTCCCGCTTTTAAAAAAGCCCCTTCAGAAGTATGTAGGACTTCTTGTGGTGGCTACCGTGCCGGCGGGGATTGTCGGCGTCCTATTCAGTGATCAGATCGATGAGATTTCTCAGAGCGGCGGTTTTTTGGGGATTGCTTTTCTGCTGACAGCGGCGGTTTTGTGGATTTCAGAGAGCGTAGGCCGCAGGACGAAGGAAAAAGAAGACATTACCTACAAGGATGCTCTGCTGATAGGAGGAGCCCAGGCAGTAGCTGTTATTCCCGGCATATCCCGCTCTGGCAGTACTCTTAGTGCGGGGCTTCTGACAGGCCTGAAGAAAGGCCCTGCCATTACCTTTGCCTTTATGATGTCTATTCCTATTATTGCGGCTTCGGCTGTACTGGGGGTTAAAAATATTATAGAGATGCCGGGGGATTTTCAGTGGACAGTCGTTCTGGCGGGAATGGTTGCCGCCGGTCTGTCAGGTTATTTTGCAGTGAGATTTGTGCTGGACTTTTTCAGAAGACGCAGTGTGAAGATTTTTGCTGTCTACGTGGCTTTAGCAGGCGTATTTGTATTGGTGGATCAGTTGTTCTTCCAGAATTTTTTTGATACGTTTCTTGTATTTAGCATGAAATGATTTGAGCGCATGAAAGATATTTTGACCTTAGGAATTGAATCCAGCTGTGATGAGACAGCGGCCGCTGTAATCGCCAACGGCCGTACGGTCCTATCCAATGTTATATCCACCTCGCTGGATCTGCATCGGCAGTACGGAGGCGTTGTACCGGAGATTGCCTCCAGAAAACATATTGAATTTATCCTGCCGGTCATTCACAGCGCGCTTCAGGAAGCAGGCGTTTCGCTGGACCGGGTTGACTATATTGGTGTAACGTACGGACCAGGACTGATTGGAGCCCTGCTGGTAGGACTTTCTGCCGCAAAAGCGTTGGCCTGGGCCTGCAAGAAGGCATTGGTTCCGGTTCATCATATTGAAGGTCACATCAGCGCCAATTATTTACAGTATCCGGATCTGGAGCCTCCCTTTGTATGTCTGGTGGCCTCCGGCGGACACAGCCATATTGTGGATGTGAAGGACTATGGGTGTTACCGTATTTTAGGACGTACCAGAGATGATGCGGCCGGAGAAGCGTATGATAAGATTGCGCGCGCCTTAGGCTTGGGGTATCCGGGGGGACCTGTCATTGACAAGTTTTCTCTGGAAGGAAATCCTCGCGCAGTTTCTTTTCCCCGCGTTCGTTTCCGGGATAGCTATGATTTCAGCTTCAGCGGATTGAAAACGGCAGTTTTAAACTATTTAAACAAAGCGAAGATGCAGGGAGAAACGGTTTCTGTACCGGATGTATGCGCCTCTTTTCAGGAGGCAGTGGTAGAGATTTTGACGGAAAATACTGTTCGCGCCGCGAAAGCCCTGGGCTATGGAAAAATTGCGTTAGCAGGAGGGGTGGCGTCGAATTCTGCCCTGCGAAAGAGAATGGAGAAAAGCGCTTTTCAGGCCCAGTGCTCTTTTTATCGGCCAAGCCCGGCTCTCTGTACAGACAATGGCGCCATGATTGGGTCGGCTGCCTATTATGGTGCGGTAAAGTGCGGCCGATATGCGGATTTGGAGTTAAATGCCCAGGCAGCTATTTCATTAGAGGAGCTCTAATTTTTGGTAGATCTCTTTCAGCTTTTCCCCAATAATTGGAATATCCCGCTGAGCAACCGTTTTATAGCCTTCTTCTACAGTGGAAGGGAGCTTTCCTTCCAGAATTTCCTGGATTCTATTCTGAAACTCTTCTATTGCTGCGGCCTTGTAGGTATTGATTCCGTCCTGGAACCAGTCTTTATAAATTGGAATATCTCTGATTAAAGTTTGTGCTTTCATTGCCAGCGCTTCCAGCAGTACAATTCCCTCCGTTTCTTCATGGGTCAGAAACAGGAAAAGATCGCTGCCGCTGTAAGCAGCTTTTAATTCCTCCTGTGTGGCCAGCCCCGGAAAGTGCAGATTGGGAAGCTGTGTTTTTACGGCCTTATTTACGTCGGCCGTTCGGGCGGAAGGAGGGGTGTAGCCAAACCATATAAACTGGTATTGGGGCAGCCCTTTAGCCAATTCTACAAAATCAACAATTCCTTTGCGGTTCATATAGTGTCCGACAGAGAGAATGACTTTATCCTCCGGCGAAAAGCCGTAGGCTTCCCGGAAACGGCAGCCGGCAGGGACAGAGCGTTTATAATTCTGCAGATCAATACCGTTGGAAAGTGCATAAATAGTCTTGGAAATACCGTAGTCCTGTAGCAGCTTTTTAGAATAGTCTGTAGGCGTGATCAGGATATCTGCTGTACGGTAGCAGCGCTTGATCCACCATTTAAACAGCGGCGCAAGGAGATTCGAGCCTCTGAAGGAATTCCTGAAGTCCTCTTTGGTAGAATGCGCGTAATATACAATTTTTTTCCCTTTTCTTCTGCACCTTTTGCTCATCAGAAAGGAATTGGGGAAAATTGTATTGATGTGAACTGCGTCAAAGTCCTCTTTCGGATCCATTGTCACTGGGATTCCCACGCTTTCCAGTGCCTGCTGCTGGTGGTATATGGCTTGTCCCACGCCGCTCTTTTCTACCAGCTTAAGAGAACCGGCGTATAGCAGTGTCTTCATATTCCGTCATCTGTACCTTTCAATTTCACTTAAATAAATGGCTTCTATTTTGTCGGCAAAGGCTTGTGTAGAGAATTCCTTTTCCGTTATAGATTTGGCGTTTTGAGACATTTCGCTGTGGAGCTGGGGATCCTCTAATATTTTCAGGACAGCTGTCTGAAAGCTGGCAAAATCCGTATACTGATACCCGTTGTAGTCGTCTATAATAATATTTTTAATACAGAGGTCTTTATGACATACAGAAGGCAGTCCGCTTGCCATTGCCTCCATATAAGTAAGTCCCTGGGCTTCACTGACGGAAGCGCACAGAAAAATATCTCCCAACAGATAGTATTTCGGTACCAGCTGGGGCACAATCATTCCTGTAAAAAAGACCTTGTCCTGCAAACCGCATTTCTGGGTATATTCCATTAATTCCTTTTTGTGCGGTCCTCCGCCCACAATGACAAGGCTGATGTCTTTTCTGTCCATCCGCTTTATAAAATCAATAAGCTGCTCTATATTTTTTTCTTTTGCCAGCCTGCCTACGGTAATCAGGACCTTGTTGGTCTGCGGGATTCCAATGTCTGCTTTTAATGCGTTCCGCTCTGCCTCTGACAGAGTAATATCAAATTTATCCAGCTCAATTCCTGTGGGCACCACACAGATCCTTCTGAGGATCCGGTAATTGTCCAGTACGCGGCGGATTTTCTCCGAGGGGGCGATTACACACTGTACCTGGGAAAGAAAATGCCGGGAAAGCTTGGAGACAATATGCTTTCCCATTTTTTTATTGGGGCAGAAGTAATGCGTATAGCTTTCATAGAGCGTATGATATGTGTGTATAATCGGAATGTTCAGCCGTCTGGAGATCCGTTTTGCATACTGGAAGCTGCTGAACTCGCACTGAGAGTGTATAATGTCAGGCTGCCAGCGTATGATATCATTGACATAGTCCCTGCCTACGTACAGAGTGGCCCGGGCATTGGGGTAGATGGTGCCGGCGTTAATAGAACCTAAATAGTACACCCCCTCGCTGCAGCGGGAGTGGGTATCGCCGGAAAGGGTAAGGACTCTTACCTGATGTCCCTTTTTACGCAGCTCTTTTACCAAATTCAGGACGGAAGTCACTACTCCGTTCACAACTGGTTCATACCAGTCTGTCGTTATTAATACCTTCACGTTCTACAGCCTCCGTTTCATCATCCATTGTTACATGGTATAGAATTATAAAAAAAATGTCAAGACTTCCAGCTTGTTTATGGAAATTTATGGCGGATTACTTGTGGATAACCTGTGTATAAATTTTGGAATATGGGTGTGGATAAATGCAAAAACTGCCCGGAATGCGTTACTTTATTCTGTGGATAACTCTGTGGATATGTGGATAACTTAAATTACAGGAATCGTTAAACAATGGATAAAAATAGAAAAAAATGGGTTTTCTGTAAGATTATTCAATACCAATCCAAAGGGATTGTTCATATTTCGAACAGGCTTTCCTAGTATAACCGTTGTATTTTCCAAAGTCATATTTTGTACAAAAACCCTGTATTTGAAACAAACTTGGACAACTCTGGTTCTGCGGGCATAGAGCGGGCTGAAAATAAGCACAGGTATGGCAGAATTTGTCATTTAAAATTATTATATCGGTTATTTGTTCTGTATAATTTCTGCAGCAGTCCAGCCTTTTGATGGGACCCTTCAGCCTGCAGAGACCATTTGCGTCAATCAGTGTTCCCGCAAATTTTGTACAGCTGGTACAATCCATGGGGGTCTCTCCTTTCTTCCATTTTCAAATAGAAATGGATGTAGCATCAATTTTCGGTTAATAATCATATCATAAATGGGAAAGAAAAAGTGAAAACGGGAAATAATTTCCCAAGGAGCCTGTCTTTTTGCTGCCGCAAAAAAGACGGGGGGATAGAGAGCAGCGCTCAAAAATTTATAAAGTGTGGGGATTTCTATGTGTGGTATTGTAGGTTATGTGGGAAAGAAACAGGCAGCGCCTATTTTGTTAGAGAGTCTTTCAAAGCTGGAATACAGAGGGTATGATTCTGCGGGTCTGGCCGTAGAGTCTCCGGAAGGAGCGCTGGAAGTTGTCAAGGCAAAGGGCAGGCTCCATGTGCTGGAGGAAATGACAGACAGGGGGCATTCTGTGTCAGGGCTCTGCGGTATAGGCCAGACTCGCTGGGCTACTCACGGGGAGCCATCCGTAAACAATGCACATCCTCATTGTAATTCCTCCAAGACCATCGCAGTTGTGCATAACGGTATTATAGAAAACTATCGGACATTAAAGGAAAAAATGACAGAACGGGGATACCGTTTTACGTCAGAGACTGATACAGAGGTGATTCCCCATCTGTTAGACTACTACTATAAAGGAGATCCTCTGGAGACTATTACGAAGGTGATGGTCCGTATGGAGGGTTCCTATGCGCTGGGGATTCTTTTTCAGGATTTTCCCGGCAGAATTTTTGCTGTCAGAAAGGACAGTCCGATGATTGTAGGGAGGTCGGGGGAAGGAAACTTTATAGCCTCTGATGTGCCTGCAATACTGCGCTATACCCGGGAGGTATATTTTATAGAAAACATGGAAATTGCAGAGCTGGGAGAAGATACGGTCTGCTTCTACAATTTGGATAAGGAGGAGGTTCCCAAGGAGGCTTCAGTAATCCAATGGGATGCCGGCGCAGCGGAAAAGGGCGGCTATGAGTTTTTTATGCTGAAGGAAATTTATGAGCAGCCTAAAGCGATACAGGATACTGTTTCTGCCAGAGTGAAGAATGGCATTTTGGATTTGTCGGAGATCCATATAAGTGCAGAAGAAAAGCGGCAGCTGCGGAGAATTTATATCATTGCCTGCGGCAGTGCTTATCACGCGGGCGTTGCTGCAAAGTATGTATTTGAAGAACTGGCGGGAATTCCAGTGGAAGTGGAGGTGGCGTCGGAGTTTCGGTACAGGCATCCGGTTATTGAGGAGCATTCACTGGCCATTCTGATCAGTCAGTCCGGCGAGACTGCGGATACCCTGGCGGCCCTGAAGGAAATGAAACGGCGGGGGGTAAGGGTTTTGAGTATTGTAAACGTAGTAGGCAGCTCAATCGCCAGAGAATCAGACAGTGTGCTGTATACCTGGGCAGGCCCTGAGATCGCTGTGGCTACTACCAAAGGATATACCACACAGCTGGCGGCTCTGTACATGCTCAGTGTGGATTTTGCTATGGCCAGAGGCTGTCTTACAGAGGCTGTGTATCGGGAACTGCTGGAAGAGCTTTTGGCAATGCCAGATAAAATTCAGTCATTACTGGGAGATAAAGAGCGGATTCAGTGGTTTGCCTCTAAATATGCAGCCAGTCATGATATCTTTTTTATAGGCCGCGGGGTGGATTACGGAACTTCCCTGGAGGGATCTCTAAAGCTCAAGGAAATTTCCTATATTCATTCAGAGGCCTATGCGGCCGGTGAACTCAAACACGGTACGATCTCTTTAGTTGAGGACGGTACACTGGTAGTAGGCGTTGCAACGCAGCCAGAGCTGTATGAAAAGACGGTGAGTAATCTGGTAGAGGTAAAATCCCGGGGAGCCTATATCATGACCCTTACAGAGTTTGGAAATTTTGCTATGGAAGAGGTAGCAAATTTTAATGTGTATATTCCCAGAACAGTAAAATATTTTTCTACACTGCCGGCCATTATTCCGCTGCAGCTTTTGGCTTATTATGTCTCTCTCGCCAAAGGCCTGGATGTGGACAAACCGAGAAATCTGGCAAAATCTGTAACCGTTGAATAGAAAACACCTGCTGAACAGGGAGAGGAAAGAAAGTCTGTGCTTTCCTGTAAATCCATGGTATAATAATCCAAGTAAAATTTTACAGGAGGTACTGTCATGAGCGAGTATTTTACCAATATTTCTAAGATTTCCTATGAGGGACCGGAGTCTGACAAGCCCTTGGCCTTCAAATTTTATAACCCGGAGGAATCCATTGCCGGCCGTACAATGCGGGAGCAGCTCCGCTTTGCCATGTCCTACTGGCACACCATGTGCGCAGAGGGGACAGATATGTTTGGCGTGGGCACGGCCTGCAAAAATTACGGGCAGACGGATCCCGTGGCACAGGCTGAGCACAAGGCTTATGCTGCTTTTGAGCTGATGGAGAAGCTGGATCTGGACTACTTCTGTTTTCATGACAGGGATATTGCGCCGGAGGCAGACACACTGAGGGAGACAAATGCTAGGCTGGATAAGATACAGGGAATTCTGGCAGAGCTGATAAAAGCGACAGGAAAGAAGGTGCTCTGGGGCACAGCCAACTGCTTTGGCAATCCCCGCTATATGCACGGTGCCGGTACCGCACCGAATGCAGATGTATTTGCCTTTGCTGCGGCGCAGATCAAAAAGGCGGTGGAAATCACCACAGCGCTGGGTGGTGAAGGTTATGTGTTCTGGGGAGGAAGAGAGGGCTATGAAACGCTGCTGAATACCAATATGGCTCTGGAGCAGGACAATATGGCAAGGCTTATGAAAATGACGGTAGAGTATGCCAGATCTATTGGGTTTACAGGTAGCTTCTATATAGAGCCCAAGCCCAAGGAGCCTACAAAGCATCAGTATGATTTTGATACGGCAACGGTTTTGGCCTTCCTGAGAAAATACGGTTTGGATAAGGATTTTAAAATGAATATAGAGGCAAATCATGCTACACTGGCCGGCCATACCTTCCAGCATGAGCTGAGAGTTGCGGCAGATAACGGCGTATTTGGTTCTATTGATGCAAATCAGGGGGATCTGCTGCTGGGATGGGATACCGACCAATTCCCCACCAATGTTTATGAAACGGCTCTTTGCATGTATGAGGTGCTGCGGGCAGGCGGCTTTACTACGGGCGGCCTTAACTTTGATGCCAAGACCAGACGGGGCTCTTATACAGGGGAGGATATTTTCCTGTCCTATATAGCAGGTATGGATGCCTTTGCGCTGGGCCTGAGAATTGCTGATAAAATAAGAAAGGACGGCAGGATCGATGCGTTTGTACAGGAGCGCTATGCCAGCTATGACAGCGGAATCGGCGCAAAAATTGTAAAGGGGACAGCGACTATGCAGGAGCTGGAGCAGTATGCACTGGATATGGGCGACGTGACCACCAATATCAGCAGCCGTCAGGAGTATCTGGAAGCGATTGTGAATTCTGTTATGTTTGGAAAATAGGGTACGGTGAATAAAATGGCTTATGTGCTTGGAATTGATATCGGAACCTCCGGAACAAAAACCGTGCTGTTCGATGAAGCTGGCGGGATAATGGCCTCTCATACTGCAGAGTATCCCCTGTACCAGCCTGAGAACGGCTGGGCAGAGCAGAATCCGGAGGACTGGTGGCAGGCGGCGGCAGAGACTGTAAGGGCTGTATTGGGAAAATGCAGTGTTCGGCCGCAGGAAATCCGGGGAATTGGCCTCTCCGGACAGATGCACGGCTTGGTTATGCTGGATAAAGACAACCGGGTTCTCCGGCCCTCTATTATCTGGTGTGACCAACGTACCGGTGAGCAGTGCGAAGAAATTGAAGAAAAAGTAGGCAAAAAGCGTCTAATTGAAATTACGGCAAATCCTGCTCTGACAGGCTTTACTGCCTCTAAAATTCTGTGGGTCAGAAGCTATCAGCCGGAAATTTATGAAAAGTGCGCGCATATTTTACTTCCTAAGGATTATATCCGCTTTAAGCTTACTGGGGAGTACGCTACAGAGGTTTCTGACGCCAGCGGTATGCAGCTGCTGGATGTTCCCGGGCGCCGCTGGTCACAGGAGGTACTGGACCGGCTGGAGATTGACCGAGGACTGCTGGGGCATGTTTATGAATCTCCAGAGGTAACAGGAACGGTCAGCAGGGAAGCTGCCGCTCTGACGGAGCCGGCGATAACGCAGCTGCTGCGGTAGGCACAGGTGTTGTCCGGCCGGGGCGTGCCTTTACTACGATTGGCTCATCCGGTGTGGTCTTTGCCCATACCGATGCGATTCGAATCGATTCTTTGGGACGGGTACATACCTTTTGCTGTGCAGTGCCCGGATGCTGGCACGTTATGGGAGTGACACAGGGAGCAGGCCTGTCTTTAAAGTGGCTGCGGGATAATTTCTGCGGACCGGAACTGGAGCAGGCCGCCAGAGAAGGGGTTGATCCTTACCTTGTTATGGACAGAGAGGCTGCGAAGGTTCCTATTGGGTCTGAACGCCTGATTTATTTGCCTTATCTGATGGGGGAACGGACGCCCCATCTGGATCCGGAGGCGCGCGGTGTATTCTTTGGACTTTCTGCTATGCACGGACGCCCGCAGCTGATTCGGGCGGTCATGGAGGGCGTCAGCTTTTCTCTTATGGATTGTCTGGGTATTTTTTATGAAATGGGAATCCCGGTAGATTCAATGATTGCCTGCGGCGGAGGCGGCAGCAGTCTGCTGTGGAGGCAGATGCTTTCGGATGTATATAACTGTCCGATCTCAACTATTACTTCAAAGGAAGGGCCGGCTTTAGGCGCCGCCATTCTAGCTATGGTGGGCGCGGGGATCTATCCCTCCGTGGAAGAGGCCTGCGACGGTGTTATCCGCAGACACAGCACCCAGGAGCCTTCTGCTGAGCACCATCAAAGGTATATGCATTTTTATGAAAGATACTGTGCGCTGTACCCGGTGCTGAAGGAGCAGTACAAATATCTTTCCCGTCTGTGACAGCAGACTGATGAAAGGAATAGACGAGACGAGCTCACAAAATCCGTATTTTTGTGCTTCTTTGCAGGGAGTTTTATTGGTTTTGTGAGCATATCTTTTTTCTGTGCTTGACAAATTTCATCAGTAAGGTTATGCTATCTACACAATTCCATTCTATTTGCAGCAACAGTACATAGCGAATAGGAGGGATGTTTGTGTCCGAAATCAAAGAACTAAAAGATTTAATGCGCCAGGTGCAGTGGGGCAGACTGTTGGGGGTATGGGCGGCTTTTCTCTTCCTGTTGCCGCCGGAAGCGGCGGCCTTTGGCATGCTGATGTCACTGGCTTCTGTCTGCGATATACAGAGCAGGATCGTACCCAATTCTCTTTGTCTGGCAATTGCTGCTTTAGGAGTGGTTTCTATGCTTTTGTCTGCGGAGACCTTAAAATGGAGATTGATTAGTTTAATAGGCTCTTGCCTGCTGCTTTTATTTATCAAGGTCTGCTTTAAAGGCGGCATTGGGATGGGGGATATTAAGCTTATGATGGCTTCCGCCTTTCTTTTAGATGTGTTTCACATTATGATGGGATTGTTTCTGGGCTGTGCGGCAGCTGCTGTTCTGGGTCTTGTCCGCTTCCGGACTGTACGCAGGGAGATACCGCTGGTTCCCTTTCTGAGCTTTGGCCTTCTGGCGGTTGAAATTTTATGAAAGACGTATTGACTTTGATTTTATAGTTGTTGTATAATTAACCCGTTAGTTTGTTAGCAAACTCAATTTAAGAAATTTGGTTATTCGTTATAGATGATGTTGTTGGTGTGTCCCTTATCTGGAAAGACTTGGATGCCGGAAGACGTTATCAACCGTACCGCTCGGAGGGAGGGAATGTAATGTCAGAGATTAGACTGAAGGAAAATGAATCGCTGGAAAGCGCTCTTAAGAGATTTAAGCGTTCATGCGCTAAGTCAGGTGTTCTTGCGGAAGTAAGAAAGAGAGAGCATTATGAGAAGCCAAGCGTAAAGAGAAAGAAGAAGTCCGAGGCTGCAAGAAAACGCAAATACAGATAAGGATACATATTCTTTATACTTTTGTTACTGAAAGACTCGAATCTTCGAGTCTTTTTGTATTTTATATATACGGAGCGGGAATACAGGCTATGTTTGATAAGAAATGGACAGTAAAGAACTATATACAGCAAGATGACGCCGAAAGAGCAATTGTATTGGCCCAGGAGATGAATTTGCCTCTGTTTCTGGCGGAAACACTGGTAAAGCGGGGGATTTATACTGCACAGGCTGCGAAGGTGTATTTTACACCGTCCGTCAGGGACCTCTGTGATCCCTATTTGTTTGAGGACATGGAGGCTGCAGTACAGCGGATCCTGGATGCTTCAGAAGCGGGAGAGCATGTTACCGTGTATGGGGATTACGATTGCGATGGAATTTCTGCGACAGCCATATTGTGGCACTTTCTGAAGCATAAAATGGAACTCAATGTGGATTTCTTTATTCCGAACCGGTTTGAGGACGGATACGGACTTTCTCAAAAGGCTGTTGGCTTACTTGCACAGCGCGGGACCACCCTGATGATTACAGTAGACTGCGGGATTGTCAGTATTGAAGAAGTTGCACTGGCCCGGGAGTTGGGCATGGATGTTATTATTACAGACCATCACCGCTGCTTAGATCGGCTGCCGGAGGCGGAGGCCATTATAGATCCCGTGAGGCCCGGCTGTTCATATCCGTTTTCCGGCCTGTGCGGTGCCGGTGTGGCGTACAAGCTGATAGAAGCTCTGGCAGAGGCCATCGGGCTGGAGGCGCGGCCCCTGGAATATATTTCTATGGCTGCGGTGGCTACCATAGGGGATTCTGTGCCTTTGACCGGGGAGAATCGGATCCTTGTATCGGCTGGCCTGCAGCAGCTGAGCAGATCCTGCTGGCCGGGACTGCACAGTCTCCTAAAAGAGGCCGGTCTGCAAAGCCCGCTGTCAGTCAGAGGGATTGCTTTCGGCGTGGTTCCCAGAATCAATGCCGCCGGACGGCTGGGCAGCGGTGAGAGAGCTTTGCGGCTTCTTTTGTCGGAAGACCGTGAAACGGCAGATCTGCTGGCGCAGGAGCTGTCTGCTGAGAACAGGAACAGGCAGGTGCTGGAAGGGCAAATTACGGCAGAAGCTATTTTACCGGAATCCATAAAGACTGTACCGGGGGATGCGGTTGTGGTCTCTGTAGGCCGCAGCTGGCATCACGGCGTCATTGGGATTGTAGCATCGAGACTGACAGAACGTTTTAACAAGCCCTCTTTTGTTTTTGCCTATGAGGAGGATGGAGAGACCATCCGAGGGTCCGCCCGGTCAGTTCCGGGATTTAATATACACCAGGCTCTCTGCAGCTGCGGCAGCTGTCTGGAGAAGTTTGGAGGGCATGAGATGGCAGCCGGTATGTCTCTGAAGGCCAATGTCCTTCCGAAGCTCATTGAAGGGCTGAACCGCTATGCAGCAGAGGCCCATATTCCCGGATATCTTATTCCGGAGATTCAGGCTGACTGCGAAATTTCAATTTCTGATATTGGGCTGGACAACGCCGCCCTTTTGACAGGGATTCAGCCCTGTGGGGAAGGCAATCCGGAGCCTGTCTATCTGGCCAGGGGACTTAAGGTGGTAAAATGCTCTGCTGTGGGAAGTTCAGAGGCCCATTTACGTATACAGTTTTCTCTTGAGGACGGAAGTACAGGAGAATACGGCAGGCCGGTGACGGGAATTGCATTTGGCTGCGGAAAACTGCTGCCCATGGTATCGGCGATGACAAAATGCGATGCGCTGTTTAAAATGACTGTCAATGAATGGAATGGGAGAAAGAGTGTCTCTCTGCAGCTATTGGACATAAGAGAAGCAGATGTGTATAATACAAATTGGGGAAGAAAAGATTTAGTATTATTATATAATGTTATTCGCGGATTTTATAAGGAAGGCTTTACCTGGGAAGATTTGCCGGTCATGAGGGAAAGGCTTTCCGGAACCGGCGGAGCGTATACTTGGTTTAAGCTTTTTAAAGGCATTGAAGTGTTTGGGGAGCTTGGACTTCTGCAGAAAAACAGAGAGGGGCATCAGATGCTTCCCACAGAGACCGAAAAGAAAATTGAGCTGGAGAGCTCCGCTGTCTACCGGGCGTGTATGGCGTATATACAAAAAGAGGTTTAGTGCTATGGACCAGGATACTGAAAAGCAGATAAAGGAAATAGAGGAGATTATAAAGCAATATAATCCTGCTGCGGACTTTGCCCAGCTGGAAAAGGCCTTTCGTTTTGCAGATGAGGCCCATAAGGGACAGCTGCGCAAATCGGGGGAGCCTTTTATTATTCATCCTGTGGCAGTAGCCAGAATACTGGCGGAAATGGATATGGATCTTGCCTCGGTTATGGCAGGTATTCTGCATGATGTTGTAGAGGATACCAGCACTACTTCCCGTGATATTGAGAAAGAATTTGGCTCTGAGGTTGCCTATCTGGTAGACGGTGTTACAAAGCTAAAGCATATTCCTACCGGCACAAAGGAGGAGCTGCAGGCGGAAAATTTGCGTAAGATGTTTCTTTCTATGGCTTCCGATATCAGGGTGATTCTGATTAAGCTGGTAGACCGGCTTCACAATATGAGAACACTTCAATATGTGAATACCGATTCCCAGATCACCAAAGCAAAGGAAACGCTGGAAATTTATACGCCGCTGGCCCATCGGCTGGGTATGACCAAAATCAAATGGGAACTGGAGGATTTGTGCTTTAAGTATCTGGAGCCGGAGACCTATGAAGAGCTTTCCAACAGCATAAACCAAAAGAGAGAACAGCAGGAGGCATATATCCAAGGGATTCTTGCTACTGTACGGGAGAAGACTTCTGAATTGGGCATTCATGCTTTTTTGGACGGAAGACCAAAGCACTTGTACAGTGTGCATAAAAAAATGGTGCGGCAGAATAAAACATTGGATCAAATCTATGATCTAATTGCGATCCGTGTTATTGTGGATACGGTTTCCGACTGTTATGCGGTACTGGGAATTATTCACGAGCTGTATAAGCCTATGCCCGGACGCTTTAAGGATTATATCAGTATGCCGAAGCCCAATATGTATCAGTCTCTGCATACGACTTTAATTGGGCCGGACGGTATGCCCTTTGAGGCTCAGATCCGGACCTGGGAAATGCATAAAATTGCGGAGATCGGTATTGCTGCCCACTGGAAGTATAAAGAGGGCGGCAAATCAGATGCTTCAGTAGACCAGAAACTGGAATGGGTCAGACATTTGTTGGATATCCAGAAGGACCTGGGAGATGCCAGTCAGTTTGTAGAAACCTTTAAGATGGACCTATTTACAGATGAGGTCTTTGTGTTTACCCCGAAGGGCGATGTAAAAAATCTTCCGGCGGGCTCTACTCCTATTGATTTTGCCTACAGTGTACACAGCGCCGTAGGGAATCGTATGATCGGGGCGAAGGTCAACGGAGAAATCAAACCGCTGAATTATAAGCTGAAAAACGGGGATATTGTGGAGGTCATTACCACGAAAGAGGTACACGGTCCCAGCCGGGACTGGCTTTCCATCGTTAAAAGCTCAGAGGCGAAAAGTAAGATCCGCCAGTGGTTTAAGAAAGAGCGCCGGGAAGAAAACATTGAGCATGGCCGGGAATTTATTGAAAGGGAATTAAAGCGACAGGGATATACCCATGCAGAGCTGTTTAGAGCGGAATATTTAGAGCCTATCCTCAGAAAATACAATTTCAGCGCCGTAGAGGATTTGCTGAATGTAGTAGGCTTTGGCGAGCTGACTGCTCAGAGAGTTGTATCCAGACTGAGAGATGAATTTTTGAAGGACAATATGCCGGCGGAGCTTGCCGAGCTTCCTGCCGGAGCGGGAACGAAGGACAGAAAGGAGAGCAAGCAGACTACTGATAACGGCGTTATTGTAAAGGGCATAGAAAATTGTCTGGTGCGGTTTTCCCGCTGCTGCAATCCGGTGCCGGGTGATTTGATTGTAGGTTATATAACCAGAGGGAGAGGCGTCTCTGTCCATCGGGCGGACTGCCCTAATATTCATTCCATGTCGGATTTTGAAAACAGGATGATTGACGTAAGGTGGGCCCAGAGTGTGAACAGTGTTTACAACGCGGAGCTGGCCATCAAGGCTTTTGACCGTTCGAATCTGCTTCTGGAGATTGCCGGGGCCCTGGCAGAGTTAAAGTTAAATACCAAGGCCATTAATGCCAGAACCACCAGGGATAATTATGATTTGATTGATTTGACAGTGGAAATTACCGAGAGGGATCAGCTGGAAAAGCTTATTAAAAAATTGAATCGAATTGAGAATGTAGTGGAAGTAAGCAGAAAGGCGAAGTAAGGAATGAGAGCAGTTGTACAGAGAGTTGTCTTTTCACGGGTTGTTTCCCAGGGACAGGAGTCGGGTCGAATTGACAGAGGCTTTACTGTATTATTAGGCGTTGGCAGGGAGGACTCAGAGGCGGACTGTGTATATATTTGTGATAAGATCGCGAATTTAAGAGTATTTGAAGACGAGGAAGGAAAACTGAACCGGTCTCTTTTAGAGCTGAGACATGACGGCCAGGATTTTAAAATTTTACTGGTAAGTCAGTTTACGCTGTACGGAGACTGCCGGAAGGGCCGGCGCCCTTCCTTTATAGAGGCGGCAGCTCCGGAGCAGGCAGAGGAGCTCTACCAAAAGGTCAGAGCTGGATTGGAGGAGCGGGGGATTCCTGTAGAAACAGGTGTTTTCCAGACCGATATGTCGGTAGAGATTATGAATGACGGGCCGGTAACATTACTTTTAGACAGTAAGAGAGGATTTTAAATATGAAATACGAGTACAAGCGTTTTACAGGAGGGCTTTTAGGTTCCAATACTTATTTGCTGTGGAATCCGGAAAGTAAGAGGGCGATTGTTATTGATCCCGGTAATCCGGCAGAAGAGACAGAGGCCTTTGCGCGTTCTCTTTCTCTGACCGTGAGCGGCATTGTCCTGACTCACGGACATTATGATCATGTGTGCTATATGTCAGAATATAAAAAGCTTTTTCAGGCGCCCGTCTTGTGTACCAGGCCGGAATGCGAAAATTTAGCCGAGCCCTATCGGAACGCTTCTGTACTGTTTGGGTCCGCTGTAAAATATCCGCCTGCAGATGTGATTGTGGATGAGGGATCGGTGATTCCCTTAGACGGGCAGGGCAAGGATGGTCCGGTTGTACTCTGTACGCCCGGTCATACTTCCGGCGGAATCTGTATTCTGGCCGGGCAGCTGCTTTTTACCGGAGATACTCTTTTCTACGGTAATTTCGGACGGACGGATCTGGGAGACGGCAGTACGGCAGAGCTGAAGCGTTCTATTGAAAGGTTGTATGCCATGGATCCTGCGCTGATTGTTCTGCCCGGACACGGAACCCAGTCTACCATAGGTCGGGAACGGGAGGAAAATCCTTTTTGGATGTTTTGATATGAGCAACTCTCTTATGATTACAATTTCGCATCCTGCTGCAACAGCTCCTTATTGGGTTATAGAAATTGCGCAGGTTTTTGGCCGGGCGGCGCAAGTATCTTTCCTTCCGGAGGCTCCTGATTTGGCTGTGAACGGGGAGCCTGTGCCGGCCTTTGACACGGCCAACCAGGGAAAACGCTGGCTCTATTTGAAACTGAAGGCCCTTACAGGGTACAGCTCTCCTTGGGGGTGCATGACCGGGATCCGGCCTGCTAAACTCATTCATGCTATGGCGGAAGAGGGTCTGTCAGAGTCTTGTATTTTACAGAAATTGAAGGATTTTTACTGTGTTAGTGAAGGAAAAGCGCTGCTGGCTTTGGAGACAGCTGGGGTACAGGCCCCTTTTCTAGCTGAGCGGAAAGAGAAAACAGTGGATTGGTATGCCAATTTGCCCTTTTGCCCCAGTCGTTGTCTGTACTGTTCCTTTACGTCTCATTCTATTGGAAAGTATAAAAAAAGTGTGGACGCCTATCTGGATGTCATGGAACAGGAACTTTCCGCGGCCTCGGAGCTGTTGGGCAGAATGTCAGCCCACAGCGAAAGCCTTTATCTGGGAGGTGGGACGCCCACTTCTCTGAATGAAAAGCAATTTGAGCGCTATATCTGTATGTTCAGCCGTTATATAGACTTGACGGGCCTAAAGGAGTTTTCTCTGGAGGCCGGCCGGCCGGATTCTATTACGCCGGCGAAATTAGAGGCGGCAGCCAGGGCAGGGGTTACCCGGATCAGCATCAATCCGCAGACAATGAATGACAGTACCTTAGAGCGCATTGGCCGTGCCCATACTGCTGGTCAGGTGGTACAGGCCTTTCGTATGGCCAGGGAGGCCGGATTTCGGAATATTAATATGGATGTGATTGCCGGTCTTCCCTATGAAACGGAGGAAATGTTCCGGTACACCATGGAGCGTATTCTGGAGCTGGGACCGGAGGGAATGACAGTCCATACGCTGAGCATAAAGAGAGCGGCTGCCCTGAGAGAGGATGCCGAAAGCCAGGCGGCGCTTTCTGACGACCGGACTGGACATATGGTGAACATGGGGCGGGAATATGCTGCGAAAATGTCTATGCATCCTTTCTATTTGTACCGACAGAAGCATATGCTGGGAAACCATGAGAATGTGTCCTATTGTAAGGCCGGGTATGAAAGTCCGTATAATATTCATATCATGGAAGAGGACCGGACGATATTGGGAATTGGAGCCGGCGCAGTGACAAAGGCGGTTTTCCCCGATGGACGTATTGAACGGGCCTTTAATGTAAAAAGTATTGAGTACTATTTAGAGCGGCTGCCGGAAATGATAAAAAGAAAAGAAGCGCTGTTTGCATAGAGCAGACAGCGCT
>CABQMV010000008.1 GCA_902465325.1 uncultured Oscillospiraceae bacterium | reverse complement strand
CGGCCTTTTGTATCACAGTCTCCAGAGAACCGATTTCAACCGGTTCCACCGGCTCGGAAAGGCCAGTACTTCGCAGGTCTACTCCGTCAAATTTTTCACTGTAGCGATAGAGCGCCTCGTCTCCGTTTTTCTCTACATCCTGTATAATCGTTGTAACTACATCCGTCACATCTTTTTTGTTTCCTGTACGCCGGGCCTCAAATTCCCGGTAAAAGCCTTCTATATCATCGTAAAGAGTTAAATCATACTGTTTCATGGCCCACCAGCTGCTCCTTAATTGTTTCAATTATTTCCTTAATCCGTTTTCTTTTTATTTTCATGCTTACACGGTTTACAATCATTCTGGCACTGGCATCGAAAATCGTTTCCAGTACCGTCAGGCCATTTTCCTCCAGCGTCCGTCCGCTCTCTACAATATCCACGATTACATGAGACAGGCCTACCAGCGGCGCCAGCTCAATAGAACCGTTCAGTTTGATAATCTCCACGGATTCCTGCTTGGTGTGCTCAAAATAATCCCGAGCAATATGGGGGTACTTCGTAGCCACACATTTGTTGGGGATGGTATCCCATTTCTCCTTCAGCTCCTTCGGTCCTGCTACACACATTCGGCACTTTCCATAGCCCAGATCCAGTACCTCATACAGATTCCGGTTTTCTTCCATAATCGTATCCCGTCCGACTACACCCACATCTGCGGCCCCATAATCTACATAGGTAGGGACATCTGCCGGCTTAACCAGGAAAAAGCGGACTTTAGCTTTTTCATCAGTAAGGATAAGCTTTCTGGTTCGCTGCTCTAATTCCGAAATGTCTACGCCTGCCTTTTCAAAAAGCGACAGGGCCAGCTCGCCCAGTCTCCCTTTGGGCAGCGCTACCGTCAGATAACGGCAGTGGTTACTGTCGCAGCTTTGCTTTGTCAGTGCCTGCATAAGCAAATTAATTCCCATGCTGAAGCCCGTAGCGGGCGTACAGACCCCGTAATTTTCGGCCAGCGTATCATATCGGCCGCCGCTGATAAAGGGAAAGCCTACCCCGTTGGTAAAACCTTTAAAAATAATACCTGTATAATAATTCAGGCTGCTGACCATCCCCAGATCAATAGAGACATATTTTCCAAGACCGCTTTCCTCAATCAGCTTCATGACATTTCTTAAATAAGAGATCGCCGCCACCGAACGGGGATTTTCTGTGCATTTGGCAGCGGCATTCAGAATTTCTGTGCCGCCGAACAGATTCGGTAAATTAACAAGCAGCTCTTTCAATCGGACAGGAATATCTTTTTGAGACAGTAGTTTTTCCAGACTGCCCATCTGTTTCCCGTCCACCATTTTTCGGATTTCCTCCGCTTCCCGTTCAGAAAAGCCGGCTTCTTCCATTAAGCCCTTAAAGAACTCTACCTGACAGATATCCACCAGAAAACCTTTCAGCCCCATGCCTCTGGCCAGCATAACTGCCCTGGTAATAATTTCCGCATCTACATATACTCCCTGGCCGCCTATAATTTCCGCACCTGCCTGGGTATATTCCTTTAGACGTCCTCCTCCGCTGTCACAGGGACTGAACGCATTGCCAATATAAAAAAGCTTTACTGTCTCTTCACCGTTTCTCAGCTTTGTGGCATAGGTCCTCACTGCAGGTATCGTTAAATCCGGCCTCAGAACCAGAAGTTTTCCGTCAGAGCCTGAAAATGTATACATATTTTCCTGGGCAATGCGTCCTACTCCAGTAGAAAAAGTGTCAAAATATTCAATAGAAGGAGTTTCAATCTCCCGATAGCCGTTACTCTTTAAATGCTCCCGTATTTTATGTTCAATTCCCCGCTTTTGCTCGCACTGTTCAAACAAAATATCCTGCACACCCGTGGGCGTATATACTTTCGGATCCATTCTTTTTTATCCTCCCGTGTTTTTGCTTTAGTATGATAAATCACTAAAGCATTTTTAAATTATACCTGTTTTATAAGCTCCTGTCAAGCAAGGAAAAATCTTGTCTTCGTACCGCTTCTAAAATTCAAACCGGACCGCCAGCTTTTTAGCATAGGGACAAATCAAAATATATTTGTCCAGAAGTTGCCCAAGCCTGCCGATCAGCAGACCGTTTCCCGCCGCCATAATAAAGGTCCCTGCACCGACACCTACAAATCTACCAAAAAATATCAGTGTCATAATAACTGCCGCCAGCAAACAGCTCATATCAAAAATAATTTTAAATTTTGTGCGGTCCTTATGGAAATGGGCACTAATTCCCTTGACAAAAAAGTCATATACCTGAGGATACAGATAGGTCCTGAAGAAAAAGGCAACCGAAAGTGCTGTCAGCACCATTCCCGCAGCCAAAAAGAGAACACGAAGTACCGGCGCCATACTGCCCGGCGGCGTAATAGCCGGATTAAAGAGCGGGATCACCCTTCTCCAAAAATCCAAAGCCGCTCCATAAAACAGGCACGTAAGAAAGGAGCTGAAATAAACCAACTTGATCCCTTTCATCAAAATGCAGAAGATAACAAATACAAAGCTCTGTAAAATCGCCTCGCATTGCCCGAAAGTAAGAAAAGCAAACTTGCGGCTCAGTATATAGGCCGGCGCCACAATCATGGAAACGCCGAAATCTGCAGCTGTCATCATGGCTACAGCAAAAGACAGCATAAGAATTGCCATACCGTAAACAATTTCACTATGTATAACAATTCTTTTAACAGACATTTTTCTTTCCTCTCAGCACTTTTCCAGATTGGCAAAGGCCAGCATAAACCGTTTTACCCCAAATTCATCAAAATCCACTTCTATTTTAGCGTTGTCACCGCTTCCCTCTATTTTATTTACCACACCCTGACCGTATTTTTTATGTACCACCCGGTCTCCGGAGAAGAGAGAAGGAACGGGCGCAGCTTCCCTTTTAGCCGCCGGCGCAGGCGTCCGAAATACACTGTAGGAAGAAAAGACTCCTGTTGTTCTGGAGACGGGAGACGCATACGCAGAGGCCTTTTTATATTCTCCCAAAGGCCTTCGCTCTCCAATCTCAACATGACCGCCCCTGTCCTCGTAAAGGGCAGCGGGAACTTCTTTTATAAAGCGGGAGGGCTGACAGTAAGAGGTTTTTCCATACAGCATTCGGTTAGAAGTATACGTCATATAGAGCTCTTCCTTTGCCCTAGTAATGGCCACATAGCAGAGTCTGCGCTCTTCATCAATCCCGTCTCTTTCCTCAAAAGAACGGAAAGAGGGAAAGAGCCCTTCCTCCATACCGACAACAAATACCACGGGAAACTCCAGTCCCTTTGCATTGTGTACAGTCATCATCGTGACCCCATCGCCATCGCCTTTATTCTCATCCATATCAGAACTGAGCGCAACATTCTGAAGAAAAGAGGAAAAGCTTACATCACCGTCCTCCAGCTCTCTTTGATCCTTCTCAAATTCCTTGGCAACAGATACAAATTCACGGATATTTTCAATTCGGTTATCAGCCTCCTCCGAATGCTCCGCTTCATATTCCTCAATCATGCCCAGCTGATCAATCACTTCCTCCACAAATTCAGAAACAGGCAGTTCCGCCGCCTTCTCACTGAGCCTGGCAATTTGGGCCGCAAAAGGAATCAAATTTCCCGCACTGCGCCCCAATTGACCGGGAAAATTATTGGCAGAGGCACATATATCAAACATAGAACAGTGCTGTGATAAGCTCAGTTCCTCTACATAGCCCAGGGTTGTCTTACCGATTCCCCGGGCCGGCACATTAATAATCCGGCGCAGAGCCAGGTCGTCACTGTGGTTGGCAATCAGTCTCAGATAAGCTACCAAATCCTTGATTTCTTTTCTGTCAAAGAATTTCATACCGCCGTATATTTTATAGGGAATTCCCCGACGGCTGAAATTGCTCTCAATGCTCTGAGACAGCGCGTTAATTCTGTACAAAATCGTAAAATCAGAATATCGGCGTTTTCCGCTCTTAACCGCGGCAGCTATCACACTGGAAATAAAAAATGCTTCGTCATTCTGGTCACTTCCGCAGTACCGTCTAATTTTTGCACCCGGACCGTTAGACGTCCAAAGCTCCTTTCTCTTTCTGGCGCGGTTATTTTTAATTACGCTGTTTGCCGCATCCAGTATCGTTTGCGTAGAACGGTAATTTTCTTCCAGCTTAATCACCTTGCAATTACGGTAATTTTTTTCAAAATCAAGTATGTTGGTAATATCCGCTCCCCGAAAGCTGTATATACTCTGGTCATCGTCTCCCACCACACATAGATTTCCATATTTGGATGCCAGCATATTGATAAACTCAAATTGCGCCTTGTTGGTATCTTGGTACTCATCTACCATAATGTAACGAAAACGCTCCTGATATAAATCCAATACCTCCGGATACAAACGAAACAGCAAAATGGTTTTGAGAATCATATCGTCAAAATCCATCGCATTGTTCTGCTCCAAAGTATGCTGGTACAGCTCGTACAGCTCTGACAGGAGCTGACCGTTTCTGTCCCCCGGCGCAATAGTTTTCTTAAAATCCTCTGGAGACAGCATCTGATCCTTGGCAGAAGAAATAACAGAACGAATCATATTTACAGGATACTTTTTATCATCCAGGTTTTTCTTTTTCAAACAATCTTTAATGACGGTCTTTGTCTCAGTTTCATCATAAATAATAAAATTTTTTGTATACCCTAATAGCTCTCCGTGCACCCTCAGAATTCTGCCGCAGCAGGCATGAAAGGTATTAATCCACATACCGGGCGTTCCGTCCCCCAGCAGGCTCTGGGTTCTTTCCATCATTTCCCTGGCAGCTTTGTTCGTAAAAGTAATCGCCAGAATATGATGGGGCGCAATTCCGTACTCATGGATTAAATAACAGATTCTATAGGTTATAACGCGGGTTTTTCCGCTGCCGGCTCCTGCAAGAATTAATACAGGTCCGTCCTTCTGTGTCACCGCTTCATACTGAGGTCCGTTTAACAATGCTTTATAGTCCATTCCATCACCATACCCTATTTTAGTTGTTTTCTCTGCTTAAAAATTTCATAGAGAACCACGCCGGCAGCCACAGAGGCATTTAAAGAAGAAACCTGACCGTCCATGGGAATAGAAAGGATAAAATCGCATTGCTGCTTTGTCAGTCTCCCCATTCCGGAGCCTTCACTTCCAATAACCAGAGCCAAAGGCCCTTTCATATCTGTCGCGTAAAAAGGAGTTTCTCCGCTCAGATCAGTTCCATAAATCCAAAGCCCCGCCTCCTTAAGTTCCTTCAATACAACGGGGATATTGGTCACTCTGGCAACCGGCACATAGGAGATTGCTCCTGCGGAAGCCTTAGAAACCACGCCTGTCAGCTGTACACTTCTTCGTTTCGGTATAATAACACCGTGGGCACCTACCGCATCAGCAGTCCGGATAATAGCTCCTAAGTTATGCGGATCTTGTATTTCGTCCAGCACAATTACAAAAGGAGGCTCCTGCCTTTCCAATGCTTTTTGTAAAATTTCTTCAACAGTTGAATAGGGCTGTGGAGATACATAGGCCGCCACTCCCTGGTGATTGTCCGTCCCCGACAACTCTGTCAGCTTCTGCTTAGACACTTCAGTAACAATAATTTTGGCCTCTTTGGCCCTGGCAATCAGCAGGGACAGAGAGCCCTTTCGTTCTCCGCAATAGAGAATTCTGTTGATCGGCGTTCCCGCCTTTAAGGCTTCTAATACCACATTTCTTCCATATATAATTTCACTGTTTTGCTGGCCTGTCATGTAAATTTCTATACTCCTCCTCAATAATTTCAACAGCGGCCTTCATCAGTGCTTCCAGCCGCTGGCTGCTGCCCATCAGATACAGATATCCAAACAAACTTTCCAAAGCAGTCGCATACCGGTAATCTGCCATATCCGCATTTTTCGGAACCGTATGAGGATTTGCATTCCTACCGCGCCGAACTACTGCCGCTTCCTCTTCTGTCAACAGGGGAAACAGCTTTTTCACCGCCTCACACTGGGATTTCGCTTTTACAAATTTTATCGTCTCTCTATGCATAGCAGAAACTGTACGGAAGCCCTTTTCTATCACATATCTTCTTATATAAATTTCATATACCGCATCCCCTAAAAATGCCAACGCCAAAGGCTGCATCCCTTTAACGTCTCCCGTCTGTATAGCCGCTCTATCCATTCTCTCGCTTGCCCCGCTTTAATGAATTTTCCTTTTGTTTCATAGAAAACAATATAACAAACAGCAGTAAAACAGTAACAGCCACTGCTCCGACAATTTTCATAATGCCATAAAACAGCGTCAGATTCATAATCGATTCATGTCCTGGATTAATCTGCTTCGGGTCAAACACATCAAAGCTCTTATCTGACCAGGACTGATCGGTATTCTCCCCATAGGCTTTATTAAATACATACCGCTGTTTCAATCTTCCGTTGGCATTGGCCACGGCCGCGGAAAGAGCGTTTTCTTCAAAAAACGCAGTTCCCATGGTCTCCCCGTTATTCAGCTGCCAGTGAGACAGCTGGATGCCGCTTTCAATCAGAAAATCCAAATATTTGTTCTGCCCGTTCAACAGATTCTCTGCAGAATTTTCTGAAACAGTATAATCAACCATTCCATTGGTAGCGCCATTATACAGCACCTTCCCCATTTGCTTGGCTTCATTCAATATTTGCAGCAGCGTCAGCTGAACCTTATTGCCCTCTTCGTCCGAATAATAGGACTCTGCATTCGTAGTGATCCCTACACCAAAAGCATGCACACTGATAACATCTAACCGCTCTGTAAGCAGCGCAATTGCCTTCAGACGCTCCTGGGCGCTGTCATAGGACCAATCCTCTGATACACCTTGCATCACTGCCGAAAATAAATGCCATTGGGCAGGACGCAGCATCCCATCTCCCCCGCTGATTAGCCTGGAGGGATCCAGAGCCTGAATCCGCTGGACACAATCGCTGTAGAACTGTCCAAGCTGCAGTAAAGAATAGGTTACAGTCTCAGTAGTAGCGCCGCAGTCTACGTTTAGATTGGCACCGTCGCACAGCTCCCACATAAGAACAGTATCCCGTTCCTTAAAGCGTTTGATAAATTCGTCCAAAAAGTTGTACATATCATACCGGGAAGCGGACTCCGGATTTACAACCAGTTCAATTGCCGTTTCATTGCCCGCAACCCAGCCGTAATTTTCCACATAAGAAGCTGTAACAAACATTTTGCTGTTAAGTCCCAGACAAGGAATCAGCCTGATTTCATACGCATCGCATAAATCCATTACAGCCGATACCGATTTAAAATAGATCTCTCTGTCTGCCGATGACTGTACCGCCCGATATTGGCTGTCATCCCACATATATGTCCGTACCGACCGGAAGCCCAGTTCATGCAGCTCAGACAAAACCCTTTCTGCCTCCTGATACTGGGCGGAGGTCTCCGCGGCATCACCGTTCTCCCGATAAGCCGCCCAAATATTTCTGGCCAGTTCTTCATACAAAAAACTGATTTCATAGTAAGGCTCTCCGTTCATATAGAACTTGCCTCCTATATTCCTCAAAACATTGTCAGTCTTTGCCTCTCCGGTGGTAATGACAATCAGATTCGCACTCTCATCCCACCACACCTTTGCATTCAAGGCTTCATTAATCAGGTTTAAAGGAACATAGATCTCATCGCCGTATAAAATCGGCGATGCGGTTAATACAAGATTATTTCCGTTAATCGTAGCAATATTGCTGCCTGCAGAAAAAATCATATTGATATTGTCATTTGTAATGGTAACGGATTTGGAATCTTGATCCCATTGATAATCAATCCCCACACTTTCAAACAGCCGTTTGCCAGGTACATAAACCATATCATTCTGCAGCAGAATATCCTGTGCAAAATAAATTCTGGTAGCATTGATATACAGGGCCAGCTTTTCCGGGTCCGCTGTCTGAGGAATCGAAATCTCAGGAATTTCACCGGTACTCTGTGCCGAATACGGCTGGGGATAAGTTTGCCCCTGACTGTAGATTCTGAAATCATCCAGCAACACATACGAACTTTCACCAGATTTATCCATCTTAAACCGGACCGTATTAATTCCGTAAGTACTGCCCGCTAATTCGCCGGATACCTCCAGCGCAACACCGTTAACAGCAATGCGATAGGCGGGACTTCCTCTCTGAATAGAAACCTGAATTTTATAAACAGTATTATAGGACAGCTCATAGACCTGCCTGTCTGAGGCCAGCAGAGAAAGCACCCCGTTTGTGTGTGTAACAGAAAGCACCGTTTGTCCGTCTCCGTTTACGCCCTCTGTATCCAGGCACAGATCAAACCTTCCCTGGAAACTGGAATCGCACTTTATTTTAAACTCCACTGCCATTGTATAATCAGCCAGTGATAGATTCTCCCAGGACATATCGCAGCTGTATATCAAAAGAGAACGGCTTCCTCCAATAACATCCCGGTCAGATACAGTCGCTACCGTATCCTGAGAAACCGAATCGGCAAGAATCCTGCCATCCTCGTAATCTACTGTAACTTTACTCGTAACAACAGGATCGGCAGCAAAGACTGTTACAAAAACGGTTCCCCCTGCTGCCAACACCAGTGCGATCCATATAAATAAAAAGCGCTTATTCCTCAATATTCTCATGCTCAATCGATTCCAGATAGTACTTAAAAACTTCTTCCAGTAAATCGTCTCTGTCCACTCTTGTAATAAGGACCCTGGCATTTCTGTAATTGGTAATATAGGTGGGATCTCCGGAGACAACATATCCCACCAACTGGCTAATGGGATTGTATCCTTTTTCCTTCAGCGCCGCGTAAACCTCACCAATGATCTTCCGGGTCTCATTATTTTTATCTAATCCGCCTTTAAAAAAAATTGTGTTTTTATTCTCCACTGCTCCACCCTCTCTTCCTTATATAAACTCTAAATTATGGTACCATAAACCCGTCCCTTTTGCAATGTCATTTTCACTTTCTTAACGGAATTTATAATTTCATCTTCCATCATCAATTCTATTTCCGGAATATAAATTTTAATATAGCTTTTTCCGTGTCCGGTATACAAAATTTCACTGTCAGCAGACTCTCTGGTTTCTATAAGAACCTCCTCCTGCTTACCGTGAGCAGAAGCAAAGAACTGCCGCTCACACTCCGCCGCCACTTCTGACAGCCGGGCAGCTCTTTCTGATTTCACTTTCTTAGAAATCTGATTGTCCATCTTGGCAGCAGCAGTTCCCTTCCTGGGAGAATAGGGGAAGATATGAATTTTAGAAAAACCTACCTTTCTGGCAAAGGCCATGCTTTCACAAAACTCCTCCTCCGTCTCTCCGGGAAAGCCCACCATCATATCGGTAGTAAATACACTGTCCGGCATATAAGTACGGATCATGCTCACAAGCTCCAGAAACTCCTCCGCCGTATACCGCCGGTTCATCCGCTCAAGTACCGCATTGCTGCCGCTCTGAAGCGCAATATGAAACTGTCTGCAAAGCTTAGGATTTTCAGCCAGCAGCCGAACCTTTTTTTCATCAATAAAAACTGGCTCTAAGGAACCTAAGCGGATTCTTTCAATTCCGTACAGATCCGATGCCCTTGCCGCCATCTCCGCCAGATTTACAGACTCAGACAGATCTCTGCCGTAGGAGGCCAAATGGATGCCCGTAAGCACAATTTCTTTATACCCCGCCTCCGCCAGATCTTCCACCTCTTCTATTACCTCTTCCGGATTACGGCTGCAAATATGCCCTCTGGCATACGGAATGATGCAATACGTGCAGAACCGATCGCAGCCGTCCTGTATTTTCACAAAAGCTCTCTGATGCTGGCTCAGCCCTCTGACAGCAAGGGACTCATACGCCGCAGCTTTTACGATATTTTCTTCTATACAGGCAGACGGCCTCCTGCCGGCCAGCACCTCAGCAACCAGTTGCGGCAGGCTGCTTCGTCCCTGGGTCCCCACAACAATATCTACCCCTTCGATAGCACGTACTTCCTCCTGGGATACCTGGGCATAACAGCCCATGACAGCAATAATACTGTCAGGATTCATCCTGTGGGCACGCCGGATAACCTGCCGGTTCTTCCGGTCGCTCTCTCCGGTAACACTGCAGGTATTGATAATATAGATATCCGCCTTGCACTCAAAGGGAACCTGTCTGTAGCCGGCTCTTTCAAAAAGCTCAGCCACTGCCTCTGTCTCATATTGATTTACCTTGCAGCCCAATGTATATACACCAAACGTTCGCTCCGCCATATTTCGTCCTGTCCTGTACAAACTAAAAAAACAGCTCCTATGCTAAGCACAGGAGCCTGCAAAAGAATCTCCGTTAATTACGCCTTAAACTTTTCAATTGCCTTAATAAAATCGTCACATTCACCCTTCTCCCGATTGTGAATCTCCAGGGTAATGGGACTGGTCAAATCCAGAGAAAAAATCCCCATAATGGATTTTGCGTCTACCACATAGCGTCCCGATGCCAGGTCAACATCACACTGAACCTTATTTACTTCATTAACAAATACCTTAACATCATCTATGGACTTTAACATTATCTTCATCGTCATATCAAATCATCCTCCTATAATATATTTCTCTTCACCTGTATATAGTAGTCTTTCTCCCTTTAAATGTCAATCAGTTATTTGTAAAATTCTCTGAAAATAGAACCTTCTGGGATATCTGCCTGCTCTACACTGCAAAAAGCCTCTAAAATATCCAGAGGAAAGTGTGCCCTCAATTCCGCAAGCTGGCTGGAATTTAACTCCCTTACCATCTTCATAAACCGGTATTTTAACAGACAAATTTCGTATTCTAAAGAAGAATTAAAGAAGAAATCTGCGTGAATTTTCATGGTTTTGATATAGCGTTCTTCTCCTGCACGAACAGAAGGCCACATTTTAAGCGTTCGCATCAGTTCCGCATTTCGGTCTGTCCGATCCCGCACACTTCTGCGCATAAACCGAATATCCTGCGGCTGCAGAATTTCTTTTACCCCAGGTACCCCGTAGACGTCGAAGGGGCAGATATAAACTTTAAAGGTTTTGGAAAACTTCACGCCATCCGTAACCATGGGATTTAAAGCATGGATCCCCTCCAGGATAATGACATCCCGATCTGTGGGAGTCACAGTGCGGCCAGGAACACGCTTCTTACTCATAAAATCAAATACAGGAAGGGCAAGTGTTTCCCCGGAAAGAAGCTGTCCCATCTGTTCTCTGAAATAGGCAATGTCAAAAGCCTCCGGACATTCCAAATCCAACTCCTCTGCAGGCGCATCTGACGGTTTCTTCTGTAATTTTCTAATATAATCTGTGCTGTGGTAGTAATCGTCAAAAGAAATCAGGATAGAATGAAAGCCCTGCTCCTCCAGCATAGCTGCCAGAAGCTTAGAAGTGGTGGTCTTCCCCGAAGAAGACGGCCCTGTAATCAGAACGGCATCCGTAATATTCCTGTTCAGACTCTGCTTATGGGACTCCACAATCATCCTGACCAGATTCTCAAATTGCAGAACATGTCTGGCCTCCGACGCATTAATCAGATCCTGATACTTTTCTTCCTCTACCAGCTGATTGATCCTTTGGGAACTATACTTCATACGGCTCCTCCTAAAAATAATTTACAGGAAATTATACCATAAAAATCATTATTATGGTATACTATTGCGGTTATAATAAGTATTAAGGAGACAGTTACCATGAGCTTAAGCCCAGAAATCACTTCAGAAATAAAAAGGCGAAGAACGTTTGCCATTATATCCCACCCGGACGCCGGCAAAACAACCATGACGGAAAAACTTTTGCTGTACGGAGGCGCCATCAGACTGGCAGGCTCTGTCAAAGCCAGAAAAAGCTCTAAGCATGCTGTCTCCGATTGGATGGATATTGAAAAAGAAAGAGGAATTTCTGTTACCTCCTCCGTCCTGCAATTTGAATACAACGACTATTGCATCAATATTCTGGATACCCCGGGACACCAGGACTTCTCCGAGGATACCTACAGAACGCTAATGGCCGCAGACAGCGCAGTCATGCTGATTGACGGTGCAAAAGGAGTAGAAGCTCAGACAATCAAGCTGTTTCATGTATGTAAAATGCGGGGCATTCCTGTCTTCACTTTTGTAAACAAAATGGACAGAGCCTCTAAAAATCCTTTTGACTTAATGCAGGAAATCCAAGAGGTACTGGGAATGAAATGCTATCCTATGAACTGGCCTATAGGAATAGACGGAGACTTCAAAGGGGTCTATGATCGGCAGAGCAAAAAAATTGAACTGTTTGATGGCGGCAATCACGGCCAATCCTTTGTCCGTTCAGAGACAGGGACGCCAGACGATCCGGTCTTTACAGAAAAACTTGGCTCTTATCACCATGACAGATTAAAAGAAGAAATAGAATTGCTGGATATGGCAGGCGAAGTGTTTTCATTGGAAGAAGTTTTGAAAGGACAGCTCACCCCTGTTTTTTTTGGTTCTGCTATGACAAACTTTGGAGTAGAGCCCTTTTTGATTGAATTTATAAAAATGGCGCCGGAGCCGCAGGCCCGTATTGCAGGAGATAAAATTGTCGTCCCCTGTGAAGACGCCTTTACCGGATTTATATTTAAAATACAGGCCAACATGAATCCTGCCCATCGAGACAGACTGGCCTTTCTTCGGATCTGTTCCGGTAAATTTGAAAAGGGGATGGAAACCTGGCATACAAGAACAGGCAGAAAACTGCGGCTGGCTCAGCCTACGCAATTTATGGCGCAGGAACGTACCATTGTGGAAGAGGCATATGCCGGCGATATTATAGGTCTGTTCGATCCGGGATTTTTTAATATTGGAGATACCCTCAGCCTTTCTTCTTCCTCTCTGAAATTTGACGGAATTCCGGTCTTCCCCTCTGAACATTTTGCCAGAGTTACTTTTGCCGATTCCATGAAACGCAAGCAGTTTCAAAAAGGGATCCAGGAGCTTTCTGAGGAAGGAGCCATCCAAGTATTTAAGCAGCTTGGAATCGGCGTTGAATCCTTGATAATAGGAGCCGTAGGCGTACTCCAGTTTGAAGTACTGGAGCACAGACTAAAGGGTGAATACGGCGTAGGAATTAAAATGCAGCTGCTGCCCCATCATTACGCCCGATGGATCGGAAACCGCGGCTTAGATCCCGCTAAGCTGACGCTGACCAGTTCCACTATGATTGCCACAGACAGCGAAAGCGAGCTGGTTCTGCTTTTTGAAAACGAGTGGGGAATCGAATGGACAAAGGATAAAAATAAAGAACTGGTACTTTTGGACATAAAGGAAAAAAAGTGATTCTGTACATTCCATCTAACAGTACAGAGGAAAAAGTCCTCTCTAAAATGCAGAGCAGCTCCTGTCAGGAGCTGCTTTTTATCTCTTTTTAATAAAAGGCTCCTACGGTCTTTTCATTTGCCGCAAAAAAAGAGGCACTGCAAAAATCACCGCAGCAACCACATAGCCAAGCACCCACCAGATATGAGGAAATACCTCTGTATAATTCCCGCGCAATACAGCTCTTTCCAGTTCTACAGCATGTACAAACGGCAGAAAGTATGCAATTTTCTTGAAGGCGCCGCCCACAAGCTCAAGGTCAAACCATACGCCAGACAGCCACGCTGTCAAATTGGTGAGCAGGGCTCCGCAAATACCGCCTGCCTGCTTTACACTCAATACACTGCCGCATAAAAGTCCCAAGGCAATAAAAAAGAAAGATACTGGTATAATAAACAAAAGCGCATACAAAATGGTTACCGTGATAGGCAGACCAAACAGAATCGCCGCTGCGTAGCAAATCATACTCTGTATAAGCCCAATGGGCAATATAGGCAGTACATAGCCAAGAATAAAATCCAATGCAGTTAACGGTGTTGTATACAGTCTTTGCAGCAGAGCACTTTCTCTGTCCTTTGCTATCAAAGTCGCTGCAAAAAGCGTCATAAAGGAAAGTCCGAATACCGTAATGCCGGGAGTAAGATGGCCAATTTCAAATAATCTGACAGGGATATTCGCCTGTATTGCTGAGAGCAGTAAAATTAAAACAACCGGAAATCCCAGACCAAACATGATATTTAATGGATCGCGCAGAATTTCCTTTGCTATTCTTTCTGAAAAAGTCAGTAATCTCATTTCAGCTTCCCCCTTACAATTGCCACAAATGCGTCCTCAAATTTATCTGCACCAGCTCTTTGCTTCAGTTCCTCTGCCGTGCCCACTGTGAGAAGCCTTCCGTCCTTCATAATGCCGACCCGGTCAGACAGGCTTTCTGCCTCTTCCATATAGTGCGTTGTCAAAACAATTGTAATTTTTCCTTTCAGAGAGCGGATTAGCTCCCACAAATCGCTGCGTGCAAGAATATCCAGGCCTAAAGTCGGCTCGTCCAGAAACTTGGGTACACCTCTGGAAACCCTTGCTATATCGTGCCGTAACGGAATACACAAATGTGTTTTGTGTTCCGCTTTCTTATATATTCTAACGAAAAAGCCGCAGTGTCAATATGGCTCTGCGCTTTTTCTCTGCTCCCATAATCGTATGGTGGGCTATGTATTTGTGATCTTACAGGCTGCGTATCAGACTCGCATTTTTCTTGTTGAGCGCTTTTTTCAGCCTTTCATTCTCAGCCTGCAGAGAGCGTATCTTTTCATGCAGGGCGGCAATCTCATTGTCCATCGCCATATCGAGAATATTTTTTCGGGGATCAGTCATTCCTACCTGTTGCTCCAACGCCTTGTCTAATACGCTTCGCACAATGGAGTTTTTGTAAAAAAATCCTCTTGATAAGCCTGTTTTGGCAATCAGCTTTGGAATCGTTATTTTTTCACTGTCCTCCAGCATTTCAAAAATGGTTTTCTTTGCAAGATCAATCTTTTTCAAGCTGCTTTGCCTATTGCAGGCTACCATCTTTTCGTATTTGCTCATATTCATCCTCCCATCCGTCTAAGTTATTTAATATTACCTCGGACAACATTCTTCTTGCTTTTCGGGTTTCATCGGCAAGGAGCTGGTTGCTCATCCTGCGGTAGTATTTTACATTTCGGACGTTGCTGTGTCCCAGCAGCTTGGCGATTGTCCAATCGTCCAGATGCATCTCGGTCAGCTTAACTCCGAAGTAGTGGCGGTAAATGTGCGTTCCGAAGCCGAAGAGATTGCCGTTGTCATCTCTCAGATCCTTTTGGTGAATCATTTTCGTAATTCGGTATTAAGACTCAGATATCCTTCGTCTATCGCATAGTAGTAATTCGTTTCGCTGCCATCATCGGAAATCATGATCAATTGATCAGTTTCCAGCACAATTTGTGTTGTTTTATTCTCATTATCCTCTGACATGGTCATATTAAGTGTCCAGGTGCCATACAGTGTCGAAGGATCAAACACCTCCTCTGGGTCTTGATATACAGTTTCTTCCGTACTTTCCAATGCGGTTTCATGACTTTCTCCACACGCAGTAAGTCCGAATGACAAAAGTACTAACAGAACAACCATCAATTTCTTCATTTTTTTCTCCTTACAATCAATACGTCCGGTTATCATACCGGATCATTTTTCAGTCTTGCACCGCATTTCGTGCAGAACATGGAATGACTATCCATAGCAGCGCCGCACTGTGTACAGAAAACCGTTTCCCGGGCAGAAGACGAAGTCTGCGCTGCCTTCGATATGGCGGAAGGCTGCTCCTGCGGCGGTGTACTTGTCTGCGGCTGCACGGACGAATAATACGGCATCTGTGGATTGATGGGACTTGTACTTCCATTGACACCCTGCACAAAGGCTTGATTTCGTTGGGCATTCTTTCGATAAAGCATGAAAACCGGTATGGCAAATACGGCAATAAAACCAATCCATGCCAAACCGTACAGGGCAAGCTTAAAACTTGTTCGCAGAGCAAGCATGACATATATGACCTCGTATGCGCCAAGCACACAGGAAATGACGAAGAAAGCAAGCCGAAGGGTATTTTTATTTTCGTCCTTTTTCAATACCAAAATCCATGCTATGGCAACCAATGCATACAATACCAACTGAACAATTACCCGTTCTGCCCCGCGCCAGCCGGAGAAATAATATCCGCCGTAATTGATAATCTGCTGAATTGCAGTAATCAGGCTGCCAGCACTAAACAAGGAATATGTAAAAGCCATGGAAAAAGATTCTATCTTCACCTTCTTTACGCACATCCAAAGCTGCAAAAGACCAGCAAGCGCACACATCCAGATGTACATCTGGCCATTGACATTGATCAGCAAAAAAAGAGAGCTGACGGCGGATATGATTGCCAAGACGCACTGAAGCTGATTCAGTTTCCAGTTTTTTGCAAGATAAGCCATGTAACTCATCACAGAGCGAAGGCTGCCGTCCATCAAATCTTCCGTTTCGGAAGTACCGGGACTGTATTTTGTGTCATTCATAAGTAAATCCTCCTATTATTGAAATAATTTATATGTGTCATCCATTGTCATCAAAACAAAGTTAAGAGTGGGATTACATACACGAAAATCGCAAGGATCACATTCAGCGTCACCCCTACAATAAAGCCGATCAACGCGCCTTTACCCGCCGATTTTGCTTTCAGTGGCGTTTGATCCTTCCACACCAAATAGAGAATTAAACCGACGATTGGGAAGAAAAAGCCAAGTGCCGTCATGCCGCCGGAGGGCGCATCCTGTACATATCCCATCTGCGGATTTACCTGTTGCTGAAATACAGGCTGCGCGCTCTGTGCTGACGTTGTGCGCTGCTTGCCACAAACACTACAGAAATTTTCATCCGGTGAGAGTTCCTGACCGCACCCGGAGCAGAACACCTTCTGGGTGGTATCAAAAGCGCCAACGCTCTGATAGCCTGGCTGTCCGTAAGGCTGCCCATAAGGCATTTGGTAGACAGGTCTTTCCTTTTTATACGGATGTGTCAGCCACCAGCCTAACAGAAACGCCATCGGTGCTAAAACCAGCAGATTGGAAACGATCGTAATGATCAGATTAAAACCGCCGCGTCCGACAATACCGCCAAAGGCACCTACTATGCTAACTATACCGGGAATAAACCAAATTTTTTGGAATAATTTTGCTGCGCCGGACTTTTCTTTCCGGTCCTGAAATACAGCAAACAGCAGGAACAAGACCCCATTTGCCACTCCAAGTATGGGAAAAACTACAATAAAAAGCAGTAGCTCGCCAGACAGGCGTCCGACAATAGAGAGATTGGACAAAATCCTTACAACATCAATCGCTAGTTCTATTCCAAGAAGAACCCAAAGCAGTACGCCCCGTTTCCGCATAAACAGCACGACCGTCAATAGAATACCCGAAACGAGTGAAAGAATAGGCCAAACTGTTGCTTGGAGTATGAGCTGCATCGGCATACCGCCCATTCGTGTAGAAGTAAAGGCTATGCTAATCAGCCAGACCAGCACATTGAGTGTACTGAAAACCGCCGCAATCGGGAATGCAATTTCTTTTTTCGTCATATGATTCATCATGTTTTCTCTCCTTACAAACTGATATCGGTATTTTGTGTCTTGTCTTGAACCTCTTCAACCGCAGGCACAGACGAGCGCTTTGTGCCGCAAGTAACGCAAAAATTCTCATTCGGTGAGAGTTCCTTACCACAGCCGGTACAGAAAACTTTCTGGATAGTATCAGGGAAATCAACGTTCTGATAGTCCGGTTGTACATAGGGCTGCGCAACAGGCATTTGGTAGACAGGCCTTTCCTTTTTATACGGATGTATCAGCCACCGGCCCAGAAGGAAGGTCATCGGGATTTGGAACAGGCTAAACAGACAGTACAGGTCGCTGCGCATAAAGTAGATATTGCCCACAACATGTGCAAAGGCAATAAAGATGCTGAGAACACCGGGTAGGAACCACAGCTTGTGTAGTACGTGCTTGCGTTCGCCGTCCTTGACGCAGGGCATGACCGCTAGGAGGGTAAGGAGCAGATAACAGAGGATTTCCAACACATAGCAGCCGCAGATGCCGATTGCCCACATCACCGGCCCAAAATGGAACCGATATTCACGCACACCGAAAAAACCTCGGGAGCCGCAGTTAATAAGAAAGCTCAAAAGTGTAAAGACGGGAAGAAGCGTCTGTATCGCCAGTGCGCCGGTCAGAAATCCGTTTCGCCTGCGCATAAACAGCATAACCGCCAGCAACACCATACTGCCGATCAGCAGAATCTGGTAGAGAATATGGGGCACTGAAAATGTGCTGCCAAACTCCACCACCATACGGTATCCAATCATTCTGTCGAGCATTTCGGAGCGGTGTATCAGATACCCCAAATTGCTAATCAAGCCAATAATCAGAATCACTGTGAAAACAGAGGCGATTGGAAATTTCAGTTTTTTTGTTTCTTTCATTTTTCTTTCTCCAAGAAATGCAATCAGGGCTCCAAAGAGCACAATCGCGACCAGCAGAGCAATCTGAAGCCAATTGACCTTCCCCATGACCGGAGAAATACTTCCGTCCGCGTTAACCTTTCCACTGATCCTGTCTCCATCCATCACCAAAAGCTCCGGCATCTGCTGATCGCTTTCTGCCGTATCCGGTGCAGGCAGATCCATGGAAAATTCCTGACCGCTTTCAATGGCTACATTGAGATATGCCGCAGTGCCGTAGCTTTCTCCTGTATCGTCAAAGGATACTGTGGATACTGACATTTCGCCATCATCTGTCGCCGTGATCCGCAGGGAATACTCCTCCGGATTGTCAAACACACCGACGTGCTTGGAATCCTCCACGACCATCAGTGCCACCTCGGGATTCGCAGCCATCAGATCCTCGTCCACCTGATTATCCACAATCCGCCCGACGACCGTTCCGTTCTTCAGGACTTCGACATCTACAGGACAATCGACAATTGTTTCAGAATGAACAAAATTGCAGAGCACTTTCCCTTCCACGATTGCGGTAAGGTAATTACTGATATCATGATTTGCAGCATTTAATGCGTTATCAAACCGAGAAAATTGATAGGCAAACCGATCAATATGTCCGAACTTTCCATATCCAGATCTTCCGTTGGTAGTTAAAATCAACCCACCAGTGGGGCCAAATGTGTCATAATAGTTGTAAATATTATGAATATTTTCATATCCGGATGCGACCGGACGTTTCGCATCAATGGAGTCAATAGCGCCATAGGTATATGCAAAGATCCGAGTTGGATCTGTATCCTGAGAAAGCCAGCTATTACCTGATTCGAGATTGTTTACCATAGCCGCAGTCAGATTTGCCGCTGCTCCGCCAAGGCTGTATCCGGTGATAAAGAATACACGGGGTTTTCCTGTGTCATACAAATCTTCATGCTCATTCGCATATGCTCGCATTTCATTCAAAATCTTTGCCTCAAAATCCGCTACATAGTTATAGGCATTCTGATTTAAAAAACTTCTGTTCGCTGTCATAAAACGATCCCCTGCGTATTCTCTAGGATCCTGAGAACCGCGCGCGACAATAAAAATCAGGTTTGCTTCTTCTCCGTTCAGCATCATCGGGCGGTGGGCAATGCTGAAAGCATTCTCACCGCCGTAATTGTAGTTTTCAATGTTTGCATCTTCTATTTTCATCTGATAAAAGAGGCTGCAGATCTCTTGTTCACCGTTGCACGCAGCCTTGTTCAGCATGGCGCCCAGCTTGGCCAACTCGTTATCGTATTCATAGGCCGATTTCTCAAACAGGCTCTCTTTAAAATCTACAGTTGCCCCGGCATAACTGACCGGAATCCCCGGCGCGTTAACTTCTTTGACTTCGTTTGCCAAATACGCAACTTGATATCCGCAGGCCTCCAGGAAATCTCCCCATCCCCTGCAAATCGCCGTAAAAGGCTGCAAGGGCATGGCGTTAAGTTCTTTTCCTGTAGCTGTACGCAGATATTCAACCTGCCAGTTTTCACTGAACGTATAGATATATGCCTGGGCGGATTGCCCGTCTGCCGCCCCGTTGGTGATAATCAGCTCCGGGTAGTCACTCCCCCCAACATTGTAAAGGCAGGCCTGCATTTCTACATCGTCAAAATATTCCTGCCCCATGGTTCGGAAGCGCCCATTTAAGAGGAAATTGGCGAATTTGAGATTCCATGGATTCGCGTCCACATCCTCCATGTATACATCGGAATTCGGCGTCATATATCCGGCAATTTTCAAGGCCTCTTTTTGCACAGACACCGGAGCAGAATCTGCATACTCCACCGAAAGGATCATGAGCCTCGACAAGTCGTCCCGGCTATAAAAGGCCACAATGTCATTTCTGGTCGTCTGGAACAGCTCATAAAACATGGGATCGCTCATTCCGTAGCGGTAGTCGCCGTCATAGTAGTACTGACGGATGCTAAACAGATATCCTTTCGTCTCATCCGCTTCCTCATAGCTACTTTTCCCGCCTGCGGCGTCAAATTTGGAGCGATTATAAAAGTGTATCCAATTGTCTCCCTCATAGCCGCCGTCTGACCAGCGGTATTTCTCCGCAATGGATTCTGGTATTGTAATATCAAAACCGCTGAAACTTTCTGTCTGTATTGTAACTCCATTAGATGTCGATTCTGCCACAGCAGAGACCGGCAGACAAAGCATAATCATAAGTACTGACAAAAATATTGCAATCTTCTTTTGCATAAGCCCCCTCCTTTTCACGCCTTTTTCATAACGGGATGCATTCCCTGCTAACTCGCAGGTGTGAAACGAAATTCCGTAGTACCGAACCCGGCGGATATGGACGGAGCCCCAAGAACGGATACGTCCTCAAAATTTATGAGAATATGATCCGCTCCGAACTCAGCGGTGCCGTCCCAATGGACGGTTTCGGAGGTTACCGTTCCTGTATTGGCGGAGGTCATTGTAATGGTAAGCTGTTCGCTGAATAACCGGTAAACGCCGAAAGTTCCGGAAAGCGTGGAGCCGTCTGTGGCTTCTAATTGCAGCGTAGCGGTCATATCGCCGCTTTCCTGCTTCCACTCCCAATTGCCCTCATATTCGTAGATGGCATATACATTTTCCGGTGGAGCCTCCGGCATGGCGATCCCCAGTATATTCAGCTTATTCCGCATATCCTCCAGCAGAGTTTCCTCCACAGCTTTTTTGTAGCTTTCATATTCATCGGCACCGCTGTGCTGGGAATTAAAATAGAACTCCGTTGTGCTATAGGGCGTAAATTCCATGCCATCCGGCAGCTGATTCGAATAGAAATCGTTGTTTTCGTATTGATAAATTTCTCCGAACGTTCCATGCTCATCGAATCCGTATAAATGAACGTACACAGGGTTCTCATCCAGCGTATCGTATATCGGGACATAATAATATCCGCCATTTTCGTATATGCTTAAGGATATGGAGGACTCATGAGACTCATTTTTAGGCTTTGCACAGAAAAGCTGTACAGCTACGCCGTCCTTAACCGTCCATACATCAACATAGGGAAAAATGCCTTCTCCCTCACGGCTATAGAGCACCGCCAGCTCATCCGTGCCGTCCCTGTTAAAATCCAGCATATCAATTTTAAACACGCCGTTTACGTAACATTCATAGGAATCTCCCCCTCCGAATGATATGGAGCCGTATTCCTCAATGAGCTTTTTCACCACATCTGCGTATAAGGGGGTAATATCGGAAGAGACCGGACCTTCCGCGTGAGCAGTCTGATCCGATCCTTTCGTTTCGTTCTGTTTTTTTCCGAAATATGTATAGGAGCCGCTTTTCTCATCCGGGATAAAACGGTAATACCTGAAATTCTCTTCCCACCGCTTAAGCCAGCAGCCGCCGTCCGGTCCCGCGTAAATAAGATGTGGGAGACTCTCTACGTCCTCCGGCAAATCGAAAACGGTCTCATCAAGAGTTTCAAGATCAATAAGACGAAGGGACATATTTTTAAAATAGTAAAGCCCAGCATCACTTATGGCGAATCTGTTCTCGGCTTCCTCATAAGAGGCAAGGTCCTCCACATCGCCATTTTCCATATGGATGCGGAAAATAGTGGTCTCATCCGCAAAATAAATATAGTCCCCATTTGGAACACAGGTGGAGAGAGTGTCATGATCCGACTCTGAGGTGTATTTCAGCTCCGGCATAACACATATTTTTTCCGCCTCGGAGCCTTCTTTTTTACGATACAGAGTCCCTCCGGCAGCTTCGTTTTTAACGTCAAAGGCAAAATAGTAATAATACCCTTTATCATAGGCAACAAAATGAATGGGCTTATCGGCGTTAATAACATCGTCCCGCTCACGGAACTCTCCGGTTTTAAGATCCAGCCACTTTAGGACCTGCCCGTTGCTGAAAATCAGATCATCTCCGTATTGATAGATATTTCTCAGGCCGAACCGTTCATAATCCATTACCTCGCTCATCTGCTCATAGCTAACAAGGGTGCCGTGGTCCTTGCCGTCCTTGCTTATCCAGTAAAAGTCGTATTCGTCGTCGCCGTCGTCAGAGGCATCCGTTATCTCCAAAAAACAGATCTTATCGTCCCAGAGGAACAGCCACCCAAGTGGGTACATTCCCCATCCGTCGCCTCTTATCTGGTCAACTTCATAGAGAACCTCCGGCTCCGCGTCCTGATCATTGCCTACCCGCATAATACGTGCTGTATTTCCCCTGTCGTCTTCACTTAAATAGTAAGTATATTCGTCATCGTAAACGACCTCATTAACGATTGAAACAAAGCTGCCGCCTTTGGAGCCGCTTTTAAGGCCGAACACAAAAATCAGCGCTACGGCAAAAATGACCACGATTAATACGCCGCCGACTGAAAGGCCGACAGCAAGCCCCTTTTTTGATTTCTTTTGAACCGAAGCCGCAGTGCCGCTAATTTGCACATTGAATTTCTGTGGCTCCGGAATTGGAGCCTGCTCAGGCATTGGATGATTCTCCGGCTCGGACGTTACTGCTGCCGGCTGCCGCGCCGCCTCCTCCGCTGTTTTTACCGGCGCTCCGCACGCACCGCAGAATTTTGCGCCGTCCGGCAAATTTTTTCCGCAATTTGAACAAAACATATGCTTTTCTCCTTCGCGATTGTCAAATATCACATCCTGATGGTTTGCGCCACCATACAAAAACATCATTTAATGTCCCTGTTGTACCGCTACGAGATCGCCAAAAACAATCTCAGTAATCTGACTGTTTTCCACAGTAAAGGAAAGTAAATACCACTTAGCGAGGTCAAAATTCCCATGCTCGCTGATACTATCGAAACGGTTCTTTTGGTATTCCACAGGCGAATAGGTGTTTCCGTTTTCGTCCATATAAACCATAAAAGATACACGTGGATCGGTTTCCGGATTGTATTTTTGCGCCGGACCCCCATAGCCCACTTCCGTCGAGCACATTGCGTCAGGATATTCTGTTAAAATTTTTTCATAGGAATCACCGATTGAAATTCCATTGGAAAGACCGGTATGATTCATCGTGGTTTTCCAGTAAACCAGCTTGGTTTCTCCTGTTTCTTTGTCTGCTCGAACGAAACCGTCAACTCTTTGCTCCCCCGATCGTTCCAGTGAATAACTGTATCTTCCAATTTTTTCTATGTTCGGAAACGCTTCTTTAAGCTGATCAAAATTCTCCCCGTAATAAATCTGTGTTTGCCCTACTTCCAGAACCGGGAAAGGACCGGATGGAGCCGGATTAAATAATCCTAAAGCAACCAGAATCACCGCTGTTACCACAACCAGCAGTACGCCGCCGGCAGACAGGCCGATGATAAGCCCTTTTTTAGATTTCTTTTGAACCGAAGTCACATCACCGCCGTTCATTTGAACACTGAAATTTTGCGCCGCCATAAGCGGCTCCGGTTTCGGTGTCTGGACATTTACTGTTTCATCCGTTATACCAGCTGATCTCTGGGGTACCGGCGCCGTCTCCTCCGCTGTTTTTACCGGTGCTCCGCACGCACCGCAGAATTTTGCGTCATCCTGCAAAGGATTCCCGCACTTTGAACAGAACACAATATATACACCTCTCTTGCGCCGGAGACAAAAGCAACCCCAGCTTATTTTCCATTCCATTTTACCTGAACTGCCCAAAAAGCGCCCCACACAATCAGGTAGTTTTCAGAGAATAATTTGAAAAATATCTACTACGCTACTCTTTTGTGTGGGGACAAAATTTGATTTGCAAATATAAGATAAGATAAGTGACAAACGCCGCATAATGCAGACATGGCAGAAACTCTGAAATGCGGATTTTTATCGGCTTACACATAGGAGGGACAACCACATGAAGAAGAAAAGTTTATTGGGAATTTTTGCAATACTCATGGTAATCACCCTGGCTCTTACGGGCTGCGGGCAGCAAGGCAAGCAGAACGAGGGGACAAGCGGTTCTGAAAGCCAAGGCGACAATAGTTCTGCTGGTGAGATTGTGGAGACTAAGCCAGAAAACGGTGGTGAATCGCTCAACGCTAACACGTCTTCAAACAAGTCGCCCACGCAAGATGCTGATGGTAATTATATCTATACGATTACTGTTGATAGTGTTCAGACCGAAGTTAAGACTTGCATAAATGTCTGGGATTATATTACGGACGATACGCCATACGATCGGGTAGATTTGATGGGAATATCCGAGGACCTTGGCTATTATAGTACCGGGAAAGTAACAGATATGTTCGGGTTCCGTTTTGATCGAGAAGACGGCATCATGGTAGTTATTGCAGGAGTATGTTATCCATAAACGGCGGCAATCCATAAGCTCCAGACAGGTATTTATTTTTTCCTGTCTGCAATCAGATTCCAGATACACAAAAAGGCAGTGAACAGTACACCGGCAACCGGCCACACCAGCCAGGTATTTTCCCATTCGTTTGTTATAAAGCTCCATCCAAGATATATGACCGTTGCAACCAGCCAGTATGCCGTGGAAGCAGCCTCTTTAATTTTACCCTTTCTTCTTTTTCGCGGTGTAAATTCACCCTCCTGTAAAAGCTTCTGCATACTGGCATAGCGTACACCGGAAACAATAAAAAATACGGCACCGATTCCCGCAAGAAGCATGGTAGCGGCAAGCATAATTACCGTAAAAAAGTTATTCCCTGTCAAAGCTCCTGCGAACAGCGGAATAGGAGAAAGAATACAGATACAAACACCTGCCACATTGAATTTTATATAAGTCCTTCTATAGGCTTTCTGCCGCCCTCTCACCATTTCCTCCACACCGTATTCCAATTGAAACGATTCTCTGTCAAGAAAGTCAAATGGCGCATTTCTAAAACCGCAAAAAATAAAAATGGCCACAGCAACCGCGACAATAACAAGCAGTACGGTTAGGCCACCGCCAGCTAAGCCAACGCCTGCTGCAGCATTTTCGGAGACCCCATAAGCAGGCAGTTCCGTTGCCGCACCTAACATCAAAAGCGGGATCACCGCTATAACGCAAAGAAAAGTTCCTACGGCAATTCGGACAGATGCCGATTTTCTCCAAGCCAGAAAAGCATTTGCTTCCGCAAGAGAAATGCGCCTTATACTTTTATTGCTGTTTTCGTCCAAAAATTCTTCGTCTTCAATTTCATCTTTCAGCAAATAATCGGTAGTTACTCCAAAAAGATTGCCCAGTATCAAAATCTTTTCGAGATCAGGTAATGTCTGGGCGCTTTCCCATTTGGATACAGCTTGACGGGACACCTGCATTTTTTCAGCCAGTTCTTCCTGGGACCAGCCGTTCTTTTTTCTTAGTTTAATTATCTTATCCGCTAAAATCATAATTCTTTCCTCCGCACCTCCGCAGCATAATACGGTCGGTATATTACTTACCAGCCCATGCGTACAGAATATTTCCCTTGGCGGTTACTTTCCACCAACCGGCAGCTTGAAATCTGTCAACCGTAAGTTGCATACCATTACTTGCCTGCTGACTTTTAGCCTTGCTCCAGCATTTTACGGTATTTCTTTAACACAAGAAATCAATGGCACAATGAATTCTCTCGACAAAGAATCATAGGAACCGGCCAGCGCCTTTTCTATTGCCCTTTCATATTCACTTTTGTCCTTCTTGTGTTTTACCATAAAAGCAAATACCTTCATCATTATTTTGTCGCCCAGAGGCATTTTATCATACCGCAAGCCGCTCTGCATATAAAAGTGCGGAATACACTCCAATTCTTGCGGTGTAAAATTATTTTTCCAGGCTGCTGCAATCATATCCTTTTCCGTATTCGGAGTAGCGCCTGTAGCAAATACAATAAGCGTTGCCGCTTTACTTTTTTTAAAAAGTTTCTTTGTCCTCTTTAATCCATCGATCAGACCGGCGTGAAACCGGCCTCCAAAAATAACGGTATCATATTGAGACATGGTTTCCGCCGATACCTCTTTACAGTCTACCACCATACAATCCAGTTCTTTAGCAATCAGCTCTGCGTACTGTCTTGTAAAACCTGTAACACTCTTATAAGTAACCAAAAGTCTATGATTCATCTCTCGTTCCCTCCCGTGTAAATTTTAAAAATGCACGGTATGCCTGTTCCTGCTGACGGAAAATTTCGTCCTCTGAAATACCGGAGGAAGTGACAGAAAAAATTGTCCCGATCCCAATGGTGTAAATCAACATATTCAAATGCAGTCTCTTTGCTGCTGCAGCAGATAGATTCAAGCCGTCCGCAATGAGCTCCGCAACATCAGGATTTGCCTCTGTGCGGTAAAGGTCTTCCAGAGAAGAAATATTGTCCCGCTCCTGAAATAGATACAGTCTGAAAAGATGGGGCTCTTCTTTTGCAATCCTAATATAGGCGTGTCCTGTACTGCGGAACAGGTCCTTGTGATCAATTGCCCTGCTCACATAGGCTCTGATGAAGGCGCTCGCTTTCTCTATCACATCATTTTTTAAGCCCTCCATGTTCTGGCAGTAGCTGTAAATCGGCTGTACGGAGCAGCCTAACCTTTCCGCAATGGCTTTTACAGTTGCTTTATCCATTCCGTCTTTTCGGGCAATTTCAAAGGCGGCGCCCACCACCATCTCTTTTGTAATTTTCTGTTTTGGCATAATCCGTTTCTCCATATAAATAATCCAGTTATATAAGTTATTTATATAACTGGATTATACAATAATACAGAATAAAAATCAACAGAAAAAAATCATCTCCACGGTCTCACACGACCAAGCCAGCTCTGGGCGGCCCAATACTTTCCGTCCAGTTATTCAGGATCGGCCTTATGCAAAGACTTTTGCATGACACGGCAAAAGTGGAATTTAATTTTTGTAATCAGCTTTGTGTGGGCTGGCTTTGTATAGTCTATACAGACAAACTTTCGGGAAAGCTTCTTAACCTTTCTGGAAAATTCGTCTCGTCTCCGTTGGGAGAGCTTATCCCAAACAATATCGCCCATCAATGCGCCGGTAAATACGCTGATTTCAGAAATCCCCCACCAAGATAAGCTGTGCTTGATATCCTTTGCCGCCGATTTTGCTCCCGCTCCCAAACATTGCGTTACTATAACGGCTCGTTTTGTAAACATTTCAGGAGCAGGACGGTGCGGCAGCCAGCGGTAGGCAAAATGGTCGAGAAATGCTTTCATTGCGCCTGTAGCGTGAAAAACATAAGCGGGGGAAGTCATTACAATCAAATCCGCTTCTAAAAGCGATTGCTCAATTCCGCCTATTTTTTCTGCGTCCTTGCAGGCCTCTTCTCCTTTTAATATACAGTTGGTACAGCCAATACAGAAAGCCGGGCAATCCTGTGGAAGATAATATTCTGTAATGTCGGCTTTTTCTTTGAATTCCGATAAAAATATCTCTTTCAGCCGATATGTCACACCGTGTTTTTCCGTTCCATTTATGACGGTAATTTTCATTGCCTACACCTCCAAGATGTCATGTAAAATCTGTGTATGGAAAGCTCTGCGGTTTTCTTGTATTTTTAAATCCATACCAAGCACTTGCGAAACCGCCTCACTTCTTAAAAAGGTCTGCTGCATAACTGTAATCAGACAGAAGGTTTTCCGCTTTACAGTTTCTTCGTCCCAATCTGGGCGGCAGGCTGAGACAAGGGGCAGATATGCCCCATAGGTTTTTTGGGTATTGTCGTCCTCTTTTGGCGTCCGCATATCAGCAAGAACAGAAATCCTGGATACGGCGCAATGCTCAAACAGAAAATCCAGTGTCATATTTCCAAGATAATCAAGCTTTTCCCAGGGCGTGAGCCCCTCTGTTTTTTTCCGAATATGCTGAAACTGCCGAACAATACCATTTACCATACGTTCTACACACAGCTCAATCAGTTTCTCCTTGCTGCCAAAGTGGTAATTCACAAGGCCCAATCCAACGTGAGCCTTTCTGCAGATTTCACGGACAGTAATTTCATCCAGCCTGTCGCCCTTTTCCTCAATTAATTCAATGGCAGCCTGTATGATTGTTTCTCTATGATCCATCGTTATCCAACTCCTTTGAACAAAGTTCAACCTCATTATACGGAACATCGTTCAGGAAGTCAACGTTTTTAAACAGATACAAAGAAAGACAGCGTAAAAGAAAATACTTTTACGCTGTCTTTACCCATCTATAACGTGTCTTTTTGACCTGTCAATTGGCCTCTATGCGGCATTTACTTTCCTTTTTCATTCATGGATTCTTTTCCAAATT
>CABQMV010000007.1 GCA_902465325.1 uncultured Oscillospiraceae bacterium | reverse complement strand
GAGGGCCGGTGGCTACGAGACAGCCGCTATATAGAGGACTATTTAAAATTCTGGTATACCGGGGGCGGCGATTTGCGCTCCTACACCACCTGGCTGGAGTATGCGGCCTGGCAGTACAGCATGACGCGGGAGGCCCGGCCTCTTCTGGAGGAGCTGCTTCCCTATATGGCTGTAGACTATGCTTGCTGGGAGGGTGCTGTAGGACAGTTCGCCGGTATGAGGGAGAACGGGCTCTTTGAAGCCATCGATGACCGGGAGGGGACGGAGCTGTCCATCGGCGGCAGCGGTTACCGCCCTCAGATCAATGCTGCCATGCTGGGGAATTGCCTGGGGCTAGCGCATTTATTTCCGGAGGGAAAAGAGCGGGAGTTTTACTTTAATAAAGCGGACCGCCTGAAGCAGCTGATTTGCAGTGAACTCTGGAATGGAGAGGATGCTTTTTTTGAGGTTCAAAATTGCAGCGGTAAAATGTCTGGGGTCAGAGAATTGGGCGGATATACGCCCTGGTATTTCACAGAAATGCCGTCTCAGTATAATGAAGCATGGAAATTTCTCACGGATAAGAATCACTTTGCTGCGGAATACGGATATTCCTATGCGGACCAGAGTCATACAGATTTTTGTATTTCCTATGAGGGACATGAGTGTCAGTGGAACGGACCGTCCTGGCCTATGGCAACCAGTATGACGCTGACGGCACTGGCCAATCTGCTGCACGGAGACAGTAAACAGGCCTTTGTTACAGCAGCGGATTTCTGCCGGGGACTGCAAACCTATACCCATAGCCAGTTTATTGTGCTGAACGGAGAAAAAAGACCGTGGATTGATGAAAATTTAAATCCCTTTACAGGTGATTGGATCAGCAGGACCATGCTGTATAACAAACAGGATCCCATGAAGGACAGAGGGAAGGACTACAACCACTCTAGCTTCTGTGATTTAATCATATCCGGCCTGGTGGGCCTCCGGGTCACGCCGGAGGGCTATTGGGTTGCGCCCCTGTGCCGGGACTATCTGGATTGGTTTATGCTGGACGGGGTTATAGTGAAGGATAAAAGTCTTTCTATTTACTGGGATTCTGTCCGGAACCAGCCGGAGATTAAAGAGTATGAAATATAGTACGTTGTTATTGCAATGAAAATTGGTGTTTGCTATACTAATTTAAAAGAATGTTCTTTTGGGAGGTATGGCGAATATGAGAAAAGGAAAATCGGTGGTGGCTGCTGCCGTATGTGTGATTTTGGTAGTCGGTATGCTGTCCGGCTGCGGAAAGGCAAAGGATAAGACCTTTGCGGTAGATAATCTGTCTATCACTCTGAATGAGGATTTTACAGAGCAGGAGCTGGTTACGCAGACAGGATATTTTGTATCTCTGACAAGTATTGTCACTGTGCTGAAGGAGGAGCTTACCGTATTTGAGTCTGCAGGGCTGTCCACAAATATGTCCCTGAGCGACTATGCGTCACTGGTTCTTACAACAAATCAGCTGGAAACAGAGGTAAAGTCCGATGACGGACTGGTAGGCTTTGAATATGCTAAAACAGAAAGCGGCAAAAATTATCAGTATGCTGCTTTTGTATATAAGGGCTCTGACGCGTATTGGCTGGTCCAGTTTGGCTGTGAGAGCAAGAATTTTGATAAATATAGAGAAGATTTCATAAAGTGGGCGAAATCTGTAGAAGTAAAATAATGATATTTTGCATCATAACAAGCGGGCGTATTGGGAATTTCCAAGGCGCCCGCCCACCTTTACTGTATGAAACTGTACAATTTAAAAAAGCAAATTATCTTTCATAACAATCCATCAGAAGCTGATACATTTCCTCTATTGTAGCGACTCTGGGATTATTTTTATAGTCTCCCAAAACCTGTCCGCAGTTGGCAATGGCACGGATTTCCTCCTTAGAGACATTCAGCTCCTTAAAACTGATATACAAGTCGATGCTCTTTAAGAAATTATCAATTGCTGTACAGGGATCTACAGAAGAGTCAAACAGTTTACCAACCCTGTCAAATTTTTCCCGGGCGGACTCGTAGGTATAGCGTGTAAACGCCGGATAAATAGCCGCCAGTGCCTGGCCGTGCGTAACGTGGGGACAGTGGCCGCCTACCTGCATTCCCAGTCCGTGGGGCAGGGTGACTCCTGCCGAGGCATTGGTGAGGCCTCCTAGCGTATCGGCCCAGGCCATTTGGGAGCGAGCTTCCAGATCCGAGCCGTCCCGGTACGCCTTAGGAAGATTTTCCGCTATGATACGGATTGCCTCTAACGCCAGAGTTTCTACCATGGGATTGCAGTTTACAGATAGGTAGGCTTCAAAATTGTGGCAAAATGCGTCAAAGCCTGTCTGCGCTGTTATATGAGCCGGCATGGTAGCCGTCAAGTCAGGATCTACAATGGCGACTTTGGGAAAAATATTTTTATGCCAAATTGCGGATTTGTCCAGATTTTCTGTTTTGGTAATTACCGCACAAGGGGTGGTCTGAGAACCGGTCCCCGCCGTGGTTCCCACTGCGATGATAGGCAGGGTCTTCTCGGTAGGTCCCTCTTTATAATGGAGGTAATCCCAGGCAGTCCCCGGATGGGTTGCTTCTACTGCAATGGCCTTTGCTGTATCCATCGCGGAGCCGCCTCCCAGACCGATCACCACCTGAGCGCCAAAGGCCTTTGCCATATCTGCTCCCTTGGTGACCTCTGCCGTAGTGGGGTTTGGGATAACACCGTCAAAATGCACATAGGATACGCCAGCCTTTTCCAGAGAGTCTGTTAATCTGGCAAAGGTATTTCCTACTTTAGGCAGACGGGAGCCTGTGACAATAATTGCCTTTTTCCCAAAGCGGGCGGCCTGCTCTCCTGTTTTTTCAATGGCGCCGCAGCCAAAAACAATTTCTGTAGGCGCAAAATAAGTAAAACTTTTCATGATTCATCTCCTCTTTCTTTCACGTTTCCTGATCCATCACAATGATAACCTTCATGGCCCGGTCCTTTTGCTGGTCAATCAGATCATACGCTTTTTTGTATTGGTTAAAAGGAATATGGTTGGTAATCAAAGGATCAAAGGCAATTTTTTCCTGGCTCACCAGACGAATTGCATCAATATAATCTTCCTCCCGGTACATGGCGGTTCCAATTAAACGAAGCTCATGGTCCTGTACAAAGCCCATGTTAATAGACCCCAGATCTGCAAATACCCCTACAACAATGATATCGCTGCCTTTTCTGGCAAAGCGGATTGCCTGATCCATGGTGGTGTTGATTCCAATGCATTCAAAAATAACATCTGCGCCGTCTGGGCCAAAAAATTCATGGATCGCCTCCTGCAAATCCTTTTTTGACGGATCCAGTGCAGTAATACCGCATTTTTCTGCAGTTTCCAGGCGATAGGCGGAGAGCTCGGATACCATCACCTTGCTGGCGCCTAAGGCTTTAGCGGTCTGGGCCACTAAATTTCCGATAGGACCGCCTCCCAATACCAGAACGCCTTTTCCGGCTACCTCCCCATACCGTCTGACTGCGTGTACGGCCACGGCCAGCGGTTCTATCATGGCACCGTGGTCCCAGCTCATAGTTTCAGGAAGCTTCAAGGCCTTTGAGGCCTCTGTTACAAAGTATTCACTGGCCATACCGGTGGTCTGAAATCCCATTACTTTCAGAGTTTCGCAGTCATTGTACATCCCGTGTGTACAGGGATAGCATTTTCCGCAGACAACCTGCGGTTGAATGGTGACTTTATCCCCCACCTTTACATTCGTGACATTTTTTCCGATTTCTACTACCTGGGCAGAAACCTCATGTCCCTGTACTACCGGATAGCTGGTATAAGGATGCTTTCCGTGGTTTACATGGATATCGGAGCCGCATACGCCAATGCGTTTCATTTTGACTTTTATCTGATGGTCTCCTACGGCAGGAACGGGTACATCTCTGTACTCAATGACGCCGGGACTTGTCATAACCGCTTGTTTCATTTCTGTTCCTTCTTTCTTAAAATTTTTAACTGGTAAAATTATAGCATAGGCCCTGAGATTATGAAAGTGTTGAATATAAAGATCGCGGAATGGTGCCTATTCACCCAGCTGCTTTTTGATTGTTTGTTTTACTTTTTCCAAGTCGGGGTCACATAACAGCGGAAGAAGGTCCACCAGTTTTTCCGGCTCCAGATCCCACCATTTTAATTTCAGCAGCAATTGAATGAATTCTTCATCAAACCGTTTTTTTATAAGCTGAGCAGGATTTCCGCCTACGACACTGTAGGGAGGAATCTCCTTTGTCACCACAGAGTAAGCCCCGACAATCGCGCCGTCTCCTATTTTTACCCCGGGCATAATAATACTCTCCCGGCCAATCCATACGTCATTACCGATAATCGTATCGCCTTTAAAGGGAAGCTGAGAAAGATGGGCGGGGGTTTTTTCGCCTCACAGACCGCCAAACACATGAAAGGGATAGGTGGTAATGCTGCAGATTCTGTGATTGGCCGGCCCCATAGTAAATTTTGTGCCGGAAGCTATGGCGCAGAACTTTCCTATAATTAGTCTGTCGCCAAATTCGGGATAGTTAAAGAGCACATTGTTTTTTTCAAAATTCGCCGGATCCTTTTCGTCATCGTAATAGGTATAATCTCCGACTATAATATTCGGCGCCTTTATCGTGTTTTTTATAAAGCAGGAGGTGTGATATTCGTTAGGGAATATCTGATTTGGATCGGGTATTTTTTTTAATTCTTTCATCAAAATTCCACCTATTCTAATTTATACAGACAGAAATAAAACGGCAGAGCCCTGCTCTGCCGCTGTTCATATTGAGAAAAGGAATTAATAGTTCTCTTTTCTTACTTCAAAATAACTCTGAGGATGGTTGCATACAGGACATACTTCAGGTGCTTTCTTTCCCATCGCCAGGTGTCCGCAGTTTCTGCATTCCCACATGGTTTCCTGACTCTTTTCAAACACGGCCTTCATGTCCACATTGTTCAGCAGAGCCCGATACCGTTCTTCGTGGGACTTTTCAATTTCAGCCACTGCCCGGAACTGCGCTGCCAGAGCGGTAAAGCCTTCCTCCTCTGCTTCTTTGGCAAAGCGGGCATACATATCTGTCCATTCGTAGTTTTCACCGGCCGCTGCCGCCGCCAGATTTTCCGGGGTAGTTCCCAGCTCTCCCAAGGCTTTGAACCAAAGTTTTGCATGTTCTTTTTCATTGTTTGCTGTCTGTTCAAAAATAGCGGCGATCTGCTGATACCCTTCCTTTTTGGCCACAGAAGCAAAGTAGGTATACTTGTTTCGCGCCTGTGATTCACCTGCAAAGGCTTCCAGCAGGTTTTTTTCTGTTTTTGTCCCTTTCAAATCCATTTCTTTGGTCCTCCTTTCGTTATTATTGTTCATTTTTCAAAATCCAAGCTGCCGCTCTGTATTTAGTCGGCAAAATGAATCTCCAAAGCGGAAATTTCTATTCTGCAAATCTTCTAATATATTTTCCCGGGCAGACCCAGGTTTTTTCTTTATAGCTTTCTGTTTCGGTGTCATAGACGGTTTTTGTAATTTCCAGCGTTCCGTCGTCCTTCAGCCCCAGCCAGTAGCCATAGGGGGAATCGTTGCTCTTAGCCAGACAAATTTGAGAGGCAGGGGTGGTTCCCTCAAAGATTAAATATATTTTTTCTCCGGCCTCATTCTGTGCCATGTCTGCTACAAATACAGCATGTCCCAGCTCTGCCTCCATCTGATAGGAGGTGATAATGAAAGAGTCTCCTATTTTTATATCGTCAGGGGAAACCTGTATCAGCTGGTTCTGCAGAGATTCTGTATTGGCGTATTGATAGACAAAATCCAGATAAGATTCCAGGGTATCCTTGGTGGTGCTGGGATCGGCTTTCTGTACCCAAGCGCATTTGCTTCCGCTTACTTTTACCCTTTTCCCCTGTCTCCAATTGGCAAAATCACATTGAAATCCAGCGGTAAAATTATAAGATATTTTATCGTATTCTCCTTTTTCAAACAGATATTCTGCGTGAAGGCGCATAATGGAATCTGCACACTGCTGCCATCTGGTGACGTCCTGATTAAAAACGCCCACGGTTCCGCCTTGCTCATTTACGGTATCGTCGTAATAATAGGCATTTTCCCCATAAGGCTTGAGCTCAAAATTCTGCAAATATTCCCCGAAAGACCCTGCCTCCGCCTCAATTCGGGTAAAACCGTCCGGCGGAACAAAGCGGTCTTTAATGGTAGTACCGTCCGGATTAATCGGGATTTCTGTAGGAGCAGGGGCCGCAGTAGGACCGGTTTCTGTAAGAGCAGGCTGCTTTGTATCTTCTGTTGCGGAACAACCGCCCATCAGCAATAAGGAACAGAGCAGCAACCCCAAAACAGCGGCTGCTGTCCATAGTGAATTTTTATTTGTCTTCTTGTTTTTCATTTTCCTTTTTCTCCTCAACTTCTTTGTTTTTCAAATATTGTGCATATTCTTCATCGTCCAGATACCGGCCGTTGACAAAACGCTGCATCCCTTCTGTGGGGACAAAATCGGGATAGGCAGGCTGTTTTGGTGTACGGGTGGATCTATCTGCCGCTTCATTATCAATCATATATTTTTTTATAATGGGCTGCACATAGAAATTGTTGGTAAAACCTATCAGTGCCGGTGTTATAAACACGAACAGAATGCCAGATATGTAAAATGCAGCGGTGCCGGGAATAAAAAACAGCGGAATGGACACCAGCAGCAGGTCGGCAACCAATATCAATAGATTTGGCAGCCACTTTACAAAGGCAAAAATAAAGGCATTTTTGTACAGCTGTTTCAGTGTGATGTGAAATGTAACAATCATGGGATAGATGTACAGATTCATCATAAAGAACAGAGCAAAGCCAAAAACAATAAATATGGCGGCAATAAACAGAAACGGCGCCGGGATGCTTTTATAAATTCCAGAGGTATCATTGGCGATGGCTATATAGACTACCGCGTCCAGTATGAGCAGAAAGCCAATGACGCCGTTGATAATACTGACCTGAATGCTTAACTTTTTATTGCTTCTGGTCTTCGTGGTAAAATCGGTCCATAAAAATACCGGTTCCTCTTTCACAAAACTCTTCAGTAAATATGTAAAGCCCGCCTGAAAGGGTCCTGTGGCAAAAATCGGAATACAGGTAAACATGATCAGCGTAATGAGCAGTACCCGGAAAAATGTATCCATATTTAAGGCGCTTTCCATCCATTCGTTTATGTTCGTAATCCCGGCCACTGTAAGGGACAGAGAAGAGAGAATGTAGAGAATCACAACGACCAGCAGTGTAAGCAGAAGATTAAAGCTGAAATACAGCAGGTTCGCTCCTATCAGCTTAAACCGTTTTCTCCACAGAAGCTCAATATATCGAAAAAAAGCCCACTTCGGAGGCGCATTTTTATCAACGCCTTTTCCTTCCGTGGTAAACTGTACCATTTTAAAAAATTTCATGAACCATTGCTCCCTAAAACCAGAGTAAAAATACATCATGCATTATACCACGCAAATTACAATTCTTCAATGTCAGGCACTGTAAATTGCACAGGAGCGGAAAGGGTGGTATACTTTCAAAGCAGAGGGTACAAAAGTGAAGAAAGGATTGTTTTCATTATGAATTCTGAATATACAGAAAAGCCCATCTTAGTATGGGTAACCAATCCTGCGGCGTGTAAACGGATCATTGCCGCAGGTAGAAAAATTGCGGACGAACACAGATCGGAGCTGTATATCGTCAGCATCCAGAATAAAATATTAGACGACTGGGAGAAACGGGCTAAGGATCTGGAGCTGCTTCACAGAGCGGCCCGGGAGGCGAATGCAGATCTGACAGTGGTCTATTCTGAAAATGCATTTCAGTCTGCCACTGAAGTGGTAAGCAACATAGATCCTCAGGTTATGATTGCCGGTCTTCCCGGGACAGAGGGCAGGAGTGCATTCCTAGAGCATTTGTTTGGAATGAGGGAGGACATACAGACCTATGTCATTGACGGCATGGGAAATCTGGTACGGGCAGACATACTCAAGCGCCTGTAGACATACATATTACCGTGAACGAATGTTGATGCGGTGATTGCTATGTTAATCAAAGCCTATAAAGTAAAACCTTTTCTGATCCCTGTCATATTTGTCTTACTGGCAGGGATTTTATTCTATGCTATTTTCAGCGCGGCCGGTCAGCTTCAGGAGACCGCAGCTTCGGGGAAAGCGCTTCCTATATATAGTGTAGATAACGATAACAATAAAAAAATAGCTTTAACTATAAACTGTGCCTGGGGGGCAGAGGATATTCCTGAAATATTGGATATTTTAGACCGCCATAGTATAAAATGTACCTTTTTTGTGCTGGGTGTCTGGGCGGAAAAGAATCCGGAGGCTTTAAAGCAGATGGCTGCTGCAGGACACGAGATTGCCAACCATTCATATTCCCATAAATTGCCTTCTAAAAGCTCGGATGATCAGATCTGGGAGGAAATTGAAAAGTGCAATCAGGCAATTTCAAAGATAACGGGAACAAAGCCTATGTTTTACCGGGCGCCGTCCGGAGATTACAACGATACTGCCCTGCGTATGGCAGAAGAACAGGGAATGGTTTCAATACAGTGGTCTGTAGACAGTCTGGACTGGATGAAGAATAAGTCTAAAGCCGATATTATTAACCGCGTTACAGGCAATATTTCTTCGGGAAGTATTGTTTTGTTCCACAATGATACCGATTATACTGTTCAGGCTCTTCCGGAGATTATCGGCCACCTGCAGGAAGAGGGCTATCAGTTTGTAACGGTAGGAGATTTGCTGCTGAAGGGCAGCTGGTATGTGGATCATAATGGAGTGCAGAAGGCCTCGTAATGGTAAAACTTGCATTTTTCAAAGAGAATGTAATATAATAAGCAGGCGTCATAAGAACAAAAGCGAGGATCGGCCGATAGAGGGGATAGAGGAAAGGACGGAAAAATGGATATGACGGGTACCCTGAATGAACGGAATTCTGCTGTGATTTCAGGTAAAATAGAAACAGAGCCTGTATTTAGCCACGAGGTATATGGGGAGGGCTTTTATTGCTTTCCGGTCAGCGTTATGAGGCTGAGTAATACTTATGATACAATTCCGGTTATTGTGTCGGAGCGTCTTATGGACATTTCCGAGTACAGGGCAGGACGCTTTGTACGGATAGAGGGACAATTCCGCTCTTATAATTCATTAAATGGCGGTCCCCGGCTGTCTCTGATGGTTTTTGCCAGAGAAATTGATTTTATTGAAGAAAGAGAAAGAATGCAGGATATCAATCAGGTGGTGCTCAACGGTTTTATTTGTAAGCCGCCGGTGTATAGGACCACTCCCTTCAATAGAGAAATTACAGATATTTTACTGGCAGTGAACCGGGCATATAATAAATCCGACTATATTCCCTGTATTTCCTGGGGCCGGAACGCCCGCTACTGCGGGAAACGGCAGGTAGGCGATAATGTGCGGATTACAGGACGGATTCAAAGCAGGAAGTATCAGAAAAAGCTTCCGGACGGCTCTGTACTGGATAAGGTTGCCTATGAGGTGTCCATCTCTAAGCTGGAGCTTTTAGAAAAGGAACCCCGGACGGAAGAGTCCGTTTGATTTCCAATACAAGGACTGGCAGACGGGCTGGGGGCCAGACTCTTTTGAATAGAGGCTGGTTTGTTTTTTTGCTTTTTATGCTGCGGCTGTGTGCACGGCCCCTTGCCATCCGGCTGTTTTTATGCTACACTTAATCACAAGAAAACAAGTACGGAGGTGCATGACATGGTTAAGGTATATTATGGCAGGAAGGGCACAGGAAAGACAAAACATATGCTTGATTCAGCCAATGGCTTAGTGGCGCAGTCTAAGGGGAACGTGATTTATATTGATGACAGCGACGAGCTGAAGCTGAAACTGGATCATAACATTCGTTTTGTCAACATACTGGACTATCCTGTGCAGGGTGCCGAGGCATTTCTTGGTTTTATCTGCGGCATAGCCTCACAGAATTATGATATAGAGACAATATTTATTGATGGTCTTACGTACATAGTAGACCAAAGCGCAGTGGAGCTCAGCAGGTTTTTTGAAGGAATCGATAAACTTTCCAAAGAACACAACGTAGATTTTTACATGAGCATCAACGGGGACGAAGGCAATATCCCGGCGTTTATTACAAAGTATCTCTGATTTCTTGCACAAATGTACGCGGACTGCTTCAAACTGACCTTGAAGCAGTCCTTTTGATTATTAAGGGGAAATACGGCCAATGACAGTTGAAGTATATTTATTGCAAAGCAGTGCTGCCCTTAACGGCACCTATTCCTACCAAGTGCCGGAGGCTATGGTGGATCAAATGGCTCCCGGCGTTTTTGTCAGCCTGCCCTTTGGCAGGAATAATACGGAAAAAAGGGGCGTTGTCTGGCATGTGTATCCGGAGAGACCAGAGGGGAAAGAGGGCCCGTATCGGCTGAAAGAAATAAACCGCCTGGAGGGGGACCTAATTCCTCTGACGGAGAAGGAAATGAAACTGGCAGAGAAAATGCAGCGATTGTATCTGTGCTCTATGGGAGACTGCGTACGCTGCCTGATGCCGCCGGAGGGCGGCCGGGGCAGGCGCTGCAACATTACCGCATTGTGCTTTCCCGTCTCTCAGGCGGACCAGGTGATAGCCGGGGAAAATTTCAGAAATATTGCGCAGATCAAGGTACTGGAGTACTTAAGAGACTGCGGCGGCCGTGCGCCTTCCCGGGAGCTTCTGCGGAGCGCGGGCTGTACGGCTTCTGTACTCCGGACACTGGAGAAGCATGGGTATGTGACGACTGTGAAAGGGCTTGTACAGACAGTTTCCCCGGAGGACGCAGAGACGGTCCCGCCGTATCCGTCTCAGCCTCTGACCCAGCAGCAGAGACAGGCCTATGAGACTGTGGCGGCAGTACTGGACCGACAGGGCTTTCAGGAGATTTTGCTTCATGGAGTTACCGGAAGCGGGAAAACGGAAATCTATCTGCAGCTTATTGAAAAGGTTTTAAACTGCGGCGGCAATTCTATTGTATTGGTTCCGGAAATTTCTCTTACCCCCCAGATGTCAGCCCGGTTTACGGGACGTTTTGGCAGCCGGGTGGCCGTTCTTCACAGCAGACTCAGCGACGGTGCCAGGCACAGGGAGTGGGACAGAATCCGGTCAGGAGAGGTGTCTGTGGTTCTGGGTGCCAGATCTGCTGTTTTTGCGCCATTTTCCCATACACAGCTGATTATCCTGGACGAAGAGCATGAGCTTACCTATAAATCAGAGGAACAGCAGCCGCGCTATCATGCCAGAGAAATTGCTGTACTGCGGGGCAGGTTAGACGGAGGCACGGTGCTGCTGGGTTCTGCTACCCCATCGGTGGAAACCTTCTGCCGGGCGAAAAGAGGAGAGATTTTGTATGTGCCTCTGACAGAAAGAGTAAACCGGCGGCCGCTGCCTCAGGTAAAGCTTGTAGATATGAGAGAAGAGTTAAATGCGGGAGAACGGAGTCTGTTCAGCCGGCCGCTGACGGCGGCCCTGCAGGAAAACCTGGAGGCGGGAGAGCAGTCTGTCCTTTTTGTGCACAGAAGAGGCTTTTCCGGGCATGTACTTTGTACAGGCTGCGGAAAGAGTCTGAAATGCGGAAAGTGTAATATTCCTATGACCTACCATGCCAGTACGAACCGGCTGATCTGCCACTATTGCGGAAATACGGTGATTATGCCGAAGCAGTGTCCCTGCTGCGGCAGCGAAGCCTTTGACAGGAGAGCCTTCGGCACACAGAAGGTTCAGGAAGCTTTGTCCCAGCTGTTTCCGCAGGCAAAAATTGTACGGATGGATGCGGACACCACAGCAGGGAAAGAGGGCCATGCCCGGGTTTTGGAGGATTTTACCAAGGGGGGCGGTGATATCCTGGTTGGGACCCAGATGATTGCCAAAGGTCATGATTTCCCCAATGTAACACTGGTAGGCGTCCTGTCGTCAGACAGCATACTGAACAGTCAGGACTACCGTGCGGCTGAGAGGGCCTTTCAGCTGCTGACTCAGGTTTCCGGCCGGGCTGGCCGAGGGGATAAGCCGGGAAGAGTCCTGATACAGGCCTTTGACATTGATCACTACGCTTTGCTGGCTGCCTGCGCCCAGGACTATGCTGCCTTTTACCGTAAGGAGATTCGCCTGCGGCAGGCGTTGTATTACCCGCCCTTCTGCACCATGGCGGTTATAGGAATCATCGGTACGGATGACCGAGCTGTGTTTGATTACGGAGTCAAGTGCCGGCAGCAGCTGAATCTCCTGGCTAAAAGTCTGGCGAATGAGAGCGCCGGCATTGAGATCCTGGGGCTTACCCGGGCCGGGGTGCCGAAGCTGAATAATAAATACCGGTGGCGCATTCTGATAAAGGCTCCTAGGCGCTCTGTGCTCTTAAGGCTGTTGGGGAGCTTTGAGCCGCCTAAGGCGGGAAACAAAATCACGGGATTTGTACGGGACATTGCGCCGGGCAACCTGTTTTGAGGACTGTTTATTCTATGAGCAGCTCCACGGGACAGTGGTCGGAGCCCAATACCTCTGTGTGAATTGCTGCCGCTTTCAGGCAAGGCTGCAGTCTGTCGGAGCATATAAAATAGTCAATACGCCAGCCGGCGTTTTTCTCCCGTGCATGAAACCGATAGGACCACCAAGAATATATATTTTCCGCGTCCGGATAAAAATACCGAAAGGTATCTGTAAAACCGCTTTCTGTGAGACGTGTAAATTTTTCCCGTTCCTGATCTGTAAAGCCGGCGTTTTTTCTGTTTGTCTTTGGGTTCTTCAAATCAATTTCTCTGTGGGCCACATTTAAATCGCCGCAGAAAATAACGGGTTTTTTGAAATCCAGTGTTTGTATGTATTGCCAAAAGGCATCCTCCCACTGCATTCGGTAGGGCAGACGGGCCAGGCCCTCCTGAGAGTTTGGCGTGTAAACCGTAATCAAATAAAAATCCGGATATTCCAGGGTAATGATGCGTCCCTCTCCGTCGTGCTCTGCGATCCCCATGCCGTAAGATACGGTCAGGGGCGTGTGCTTTGTGAAAATGGCGGTACCGGAATATCCCTTTTTCTCGGCATAATTCCAGTAGCTCTCATAGCCGGCCGGGGCAAAATCAATTTGCCCGGCCTGAAGCTTGGTCTCCTGCAGGCAGAAAAAGTCGGCCTGCTGCTGCTCGAAATAGTCGGCAAAGCCCTTTCCCATACATGCTCGGAGACCGTTTACGTTCCAGGATAAAAATTTCATTGTTAATAATTTTCCGGCTTAATCTGGAAATATCCCTGCGGATGATTACAAACGGGACATATCTGAGGGGCGGCTTTGGCTATTACAATATGTCCGCAGTTCATGCACTGCCATAACGTATCGCCGTCTCTGGAGAAGACCAGACCGTTTTGCACGTTGGAAAGCAGCTTCCTGTACCGTTCCTCGTGTGCCTTTTCTACGGCGCCTACGGCCTCAAATCTGGCCGCGATATCGGCAAAGCCTTCTTCCCGGGCTGTTTTAGCAAATCCCGCATACATATCTGTCCATTCGTAATTTTCGCTGTTTGCCGCATCCAGCAGGTTTTCAGCAGTACTGCCGATGCCGCCCTGCAGCATTTCGTACCAGATTTTCGCGTGCTCCTTTTCATTGTTTGCAGTCTCTTCAAATATTTCCGCAATTTGAACGAAACCGTCTTTTCTTGCCTTGGACGCAAAATACGTGTATTTGCATCTTGCCTGGGATTCGCCTGCGAAGGCGGCCATCAGGTTGTCGTGGGTTTTAGTCCCTCTTAAATCTGCCATAGCGATTCCTCCTTTACAGACAATAGTTTTCCAAGGTATTGGTAAAATTATACCATGGCTGTACGGGAAATGCTATGTGCTTTTCTAGTTAATTCATGGTATAATGTGCATCTAGTAATAAAATTCGGGAGGACAGACCATGGCTATTAGAAATATACGGACCCAAGGAGATCAGGTTCTGAGAATGCACTGTAAGCCTGTAAAAGAGATTACCGACAGTGTACGGCTTCTGATAAAAGATATGTTTGATACCATGTATGAGGCCAACGGTGTAGGGCTCGCCGCCCCTCAGGTAGGGATTGTCAGGAGAATTGTGGTTATTGACGATACCAACGGCAATGTACTGACACTGATTAATCCAGTGGTGGAACCCATTGGAAACGAATGGCAGATGTCTACAGAGGGCTGTCTCAGCCTTCCCGGATACAGCGGCAAGGTAAAACGGCCGAAGAAGGTGCGCGTTACGTTTCTGGATGAGGAGGGCAATACACAGGTCATAGAAGCGGAGGATATGCTGGCTGTTATAGTAAGCCACGAAGTTGACCATTTAGACGGTATTTTGTATAAAGACAAGGCGGAAGAATATTTTGAAAATAGCAGCCAGGAGGACGAATGAACCGAAAGGACTTAAGGATTGTTTTCATGGGCACACCGGAGTTTGCGCTTCCTACCCTGAGGGCCCTTTGTGAAAATTATACTGTGGTCTGTGCCGTTACCAAGGCAGACAGGCCCAAGGGAAGGGGCAACCGGCTGACACCGCCTCCGGTTAAAATTTTTGCTCAGACTGCGGGGATCCCTGTTCTGCAGCCGGAGTCTGTGAAGGATGATTCCTTTATCCGACAGCTGGAGACCTGGAATGCAGACCTGTTTGTAACTTGTGCCTATGGAAAGATTCTGACGCAGCAGGTCCTGGATATTCCCAGATTGGGCACTGTCAATGTACATGCCAGCCTTTTGCCGAAATACAGAGGCGCGGCGCCCCTGTGGCACTGTGTCATCAACGGAGAATCTGAAGTAGGGGTAACCACCATGTATACAGATATTGGTATGGATACGGGGGATATTTTACAGACAGAGCGTATGCCGCTGGGACCGGATACTACAATGGGAGAGGTCCATGATGCGTTGGCAGATATGGGCGGGCAGCTGATCGTGCGCACGGTTGATGCACTGCTGGACGGCACTCTGACCAGAACGCCCCAGGATAATCAAAAAGCTACCTATGCGCCTATGATTTCCAAGGACGACGGCAGAATAGACTGGACCCGGTCTGCAGTGGAGATACACAATTTGGTACGGGGAATGAATCCGTTTCCGTCGGCGTTTACCCTCTTAGAGGGCCAGCGGCTGAAAATATTTGCTGCCTGTCCGGAGCCAGAGGGGAAAGGGGCCGGCGCAGTGCCTGGGACTGTAGTCTCGGCGGAGCCGGAGGGCATCCGGATCGCTGCCGGAGAAGGAACGGTTTTGATAAAAGAGCTTCAGGGTCCGTCCGGGAAGCGGATGTCAGCAGGCGCCTATCTGAACGGTCATCCAATAAAAGAGGGTACGGTACTGGGAGAATGAAAAAAAATTTACTGGACTTATCCAGCAGAGAACTGAATACGTTTATGAAGGACCACGGCGTTCCCGCTTTTCGGGGGACACAGATCCGAAAGTGGCTGTATCAGGGGACCGCGTCTTTTGAGGAGATGACGGATCTTTCCAAGGAGCTGCGCGCCTGGCTGGATCAGTACTGCTCCACCGGCCTGCTGAAAATAAAAAGACTGCTGAAGTCCGGGATGGACGGTACTTGTAAATTTTTATTTGACTTGGGAGACGGTAATTATATAGAAAGCGTGCTGATGAAGTACAGCTATGGATATTCTGTATGCATCTCATCTCAGGCGGGTTGCAAAATGGGGTGTGATTTCTGTGCCTCTGCCGGAGCGGGCTTTGTCCGAAATTTGACAGTGGGAGAGATGCTGGGCCAGGTCATTACCATTAACCGGGAAAGAGGAATCCGCATCGGGCATATTGTTATTATGGGAGTGGGGGAACCCATGGACAACTATGACAATGTACTGCAGTTTCTGCGGGAGGCTCAGAAGGAGGATGGCCTGGGCATCAGCTATCGGCATATGGCGCTGTCTACCTGCGGTGTAGTTCCGGGCATTTACAGACTGTCGGAGGAAAAGCTTCCGATTACACTGGCGGTTTCTCTTCATGCTCCGTTTGATCATCTACGGTCAAAAATAATGCCGATTAACAGAAAGTATCCGCTGGAGGAGCTGATGAAGGCCTGTCGGGCCTATCTGGATGCCGGCGGTAGACGGATTACCTTTGAGTATGCTATGATATCCAATGTGAACGACAGCCAGCAGCACGCCCAGGAGCTATGCCGGCTGCTGAAGGGAATACAGTGCCATGTGAATTTAATTCCCATGAACCGGATTCCGGGAACAAATTATGAAAAAAGTGATCCGGAAAAAGTCAGTGCCTTTTCCAAGGCTCTGGCAGACCGAGGAATTGAGGTTACAGTAAGAAGAGAATTGGGGAGAGATATCAGTGCAGCCTGCGGGCAGCTCAGGCGGTCCCAGACAGAAAAGGGTGCAGATCAGTATGGTAATTAGCGCTAGGACAGATACGGGCTATATGCGGCCCCATAATGAAGATTGCTTTGGCAGCTATGTATCTAAGGATGGGAAGACAACCTTTTTGATTGTAGCTGACGGTATGGGCGGCAGAAATGCCGGAGAGGTAGCCAGTAGAATGCAGGTGGAGCTGTTCCTGAAAAAGGTAGCGGCTTTAGACTGCGGGGACTGGGAGGTCCGGCAGCTGTCGGCTTTTGCGGAAAATATAATTAAGGAGGCAAACGGAATTATTGCCCGAGAGTCCTTGCGGGATCCTGAGAAATACGGCATGGGTACCACTGCGGTTGTCTGCATTCTGCACGGCGACAAATTGATTACTGCCAACGTGGGAGACAGCAGAGCATACATCAGTACCAAAAGTGAACTGATCCGGGTTACCCGAGACCACTCTTATGTAGAAGACTTGGTCAGGCAGGGTGCTATCAGCTCGGAGCAGGCAAAGGCACATCCTGACAGAAATATTATTACCAGAGCAGTCGGCTGTATGGAGGATATTAAGGTGGATACCTTCTTTAACGATTTTGGGAAGGACAGCGTACTGCTTATGTGTTCTGACGGCTTGAACAATATGGTGGACGACGACTATTTACAGAGACTAATACGCAGAAATAAGAACATGGATAAATTAGCTGACAGGCTGGTTTCTGTAGCCAAAAAAAATGGAGGGGACGATAACATTACCGTTATTGTTGCCCGGCGCAGCAATGAGGTAAACCATGAGTAATTTTGCGGAAGGAAAAATACTGGATAAAAAATATGAGATCCTGGGGCTGATTGGCTCTGGGGGAATGGCCTATGTTTACAAAGCCAAGGATTTAAAAAGCGGCAAATTTGTGGCCATCAAGGTACTGAAGCGGGAATACTGCGAAAATGAGGGCTATATAAAGCGCTTCAACAATGAAGCAGCTTCTGTGAAAAATTTGATTCATCCCAACATTGTACAGATTTACGATGTTGGGAATGTAGGAAATGTACATTATATTACAAGAGAATATGTAGAGGGCATAACTCTCAAGGATTATATCGAAAAGAGGGCTTCTATTCCATGGGAGGAGGCGCTGGCGATAGCAGAGCAGCTTTTGCGGGCTGTAGAAGCCGCTCATGCACAGCATGTGATTCACAGGGATATTAAGCCTATGAATGTGCTGATTACCAAGGACGGGACGGTAAAGCTGTCTGATTTCGGCATAGCCAAGGCGGTACTGGGCGCTACCATTGAAGCCACAAAAAACAGCGTAGGATCTGTCCACTATCTTTCCCCAGAGCAGGCCAGAGGCGGATTTGTGGACGAGAGAAGCGACATCTATTCTATTGGCGTTACCCTGTATGAAATGGTAGTAGGCGTGGTGCCCTTTGACGGAGATTCTCATGTGTCCATTGCTCTTAAGCATTTAAGCGGAACCTTTGTGCCTCCGCATGAAGCGGATCCGGAGATTCCCATGGGAATCAATGACCTGATTGTAATGGCCATGATGAAGGACCCGGGCTTCCGCTTTCAGACGGCTACGGATATGTTGCGAAGATTGGAGCGGGTTGCAGAGAATCCGGATCAGGGATTTTTAGACGATCCGGGGGCTGAGGATGACAGCGATATGAAGGTCGTGGGAGAACGGCCGGCCAGAGGCAGTGGAGCAGCCGTCAATGAAAGAATGCCCGAGAGCGATTCCGAAGACGACAATATTGAAATCACAGTTTCTCCTGCGTTGGAGGTTATCAAGCATCAGGAGGATTTAAGAAAGAGGGAATTCGCCTTTAAAATTGGCTCCTATGCTTTGGCTGTGGTAGCCGCTATTCTCGCTGTGGTATTTATTATTAAAACCGTCGGCTATGTAATCGATAAAAGCTATCTTTTGTCTAAGGCCACCTATACCCTGGGGGATTATCGGGGCTATGAGGCAGTTTCTATTATTGATATGCTGGAAAAAGAACATATCTTTGTAGAGCAGGTACTGAAGGTAGATGACAATTATCTGGATGCCGGATATATTATTGCGCAGGACCTGGAGCCGGGTAAAATTATGCGTAAAGGGGATGTCGTTACCTTTACCGTATCGGCGAAGGAGGGTTCTTTCTTAGTACCGGACTGTAAAGACTATACCTATCAGGAGGCCGCAGATACCTTTGCGCAGCTGGGCATGGTAACGGAGACCGTATATGTAAAAAATAACAGTACTGCCGTGGGGTCTGTGGTAAAGACCTCTCCTGCGGCCGGCGCTGTAGTAACGAAAGATGAGGTTATGACGCTTTATGTCAGTGAAGGAGAGCTGTACGGAGAGGCAACAGTTCCCAATTTGGAGGGAAAAACACTGTCAGAGGCGAGAGCCGAGCTGGAGGCACTGGGCCTTACTGTAGGGACCTCCTATCCGGATCCGGGGCAGGATATCACATATATTTTACATCCTACCCCCAGTCCCACCCCCAGTCCAAAGCCTACAGAAAAACCGACGCCTGCGCCTATAGAGGAGCCGACTCCGGAGGTGCCCAAGGCTACGCCGGAGAATCCGTTTGCTACCTTTGAGCCTTTTACAGAGGCTGACGGATCGGCCCGCCCTCTGTTTAAAATCAGCCCTACGCCCCGCACGACGGCTACGCCAAGACCTACCAGAAGGCCTACTGCCAGCCCGTCGCCGCTGCCTACCCTAGACCCCAAGGATTATGTGTATGCTTCGGATACGGTAGTTTATCAATATCCGGCGGCAGGTACGACTCTGTATAAAAATGAATCTGTAGATCTGTTTTTCTATGATATCAGCAACTTCCGTCTGGATACGCTGAGAAGGTACAGGACGGTAACGATTCCCCAGCCCTCCGGTACGGGAAATAAGTCCAGCATTACACTGGCCGTATACGCTGTTCCCAACGATACAGGGAAGAAAGAGACCGTGTATAATAAGACGATTTATACCTCTCTGTTTCCTCTGCGTGTAAAAATTCCTGTTTCGTATAACGGAGGCACCAATGTTACCATTTATGTAAATAACAAGCTATATTGTGAATATTTAAGTCAGTGACGGGGGTGCTATGGCGGAAAGCGGAGTAATTATAAAAGGGGTAGGAGGTCTGTATACGGTTATTTATCACGGACAGCCGTATATCTGTCCGGCCAGAGGTATTTTTCGAAAGGACAGTACAAAGCCTATGATCGGGGATTTGGTAGCGCTGTCTGAACTGGATGGATCGAAACAGCAGGCTGTGATCCACAGCATTTTCCCCAGAAAAAATCAGATGGTGCGACCTGCTGTGGCCAATGTAGATTTAGTGGTTCTTGTGATGGCCACCCGTTCTCCGGCTCCGGATCTGCTTCTCATTGACAAGCTGCTGCTCAGTGCGGCGCAAAAGGAAATTGCAGTTGCCATGGTGATCAACAAAACCGATCAGGACCCTTCTCTGGCGGATTCCTGGTACGAGGAGTACCGGTGCGCAGTTCCGCATATACTGAGGACCTGTACCCGAGACGGCAGCGGCTTGGCGGAGCTGAAAGAGCTGATGGCGGGAAAAATCGCTGTGATGGCCGGACAGTCCGGCGCGGGGAAATCCTCACTTTTGAATCTGCTGATGGGAACCTGCGTTATGGAAACGGGAACACTTAGTTCAAAAACTCACCGGGGAAGGCATACTACCCGGCATAATGAGATGTTTATGACCGAAGACGGTTTTATTATTGATTCTCCCGGGTTTAGTCTTTTTGAAATGGAGGAGCTCTGTCCTCTGACATTACAAAATTTCTATCCGGAGATATATAATAACAAAGGCAGCTGTTTTTATCCGGACTGCAGTCATACAGGAGAACCCAAATGCTTTGTGCCGGCGCTGGTTCAGCAGGGCCTCTTCAGTCAGGGCCGCTACCGGAGATATCAGCTTCTGTACAGGGAGCTGAAGGAACGGGAGAAAAACAAATATAAGTAGTAAAGAGGTGGGGATTGGTATGAGGAAAATCAAAGTAGCACCTTCCATTTTATCGGCGGACTTTTCCAGACTGGGGGATGAAATTGTGAAAATGGACAGGGCCGGTGCGGACTATGTACATATAGATGTTATGGACGGTCATTATGTGCCCAATATTACTTTTGGCGCGCCGGTGGTTAAATGCGTCCGCAAGGTAACAGATATGATTTTTGATGTACACCTTATGATTGAAAACGCCGACCGGTATATAGACGACTTCTGCAGTGCGGGAGCGGATATTATCACAGTACATGCAGAAGCCTGCACACACCTGCACCGAGTTGTGCAGTATATACACAGTAAAGGAAAAAAGGCCGGCATTGCATTGAATCCGGCGACGCCTGTCTGTATGGTGACCCCTATGCTGGAGGAGGCGGATATGATTCTTCTGATGTCAGTAAATCCGGGGTTTGGAGGACAGAAGTATATTTCGTCCGTAACAGATAAAATCAGGGAGATTCGCAAGATATACAGCGGGGATATAGAAGTAGACGGCGGAATTGATGCCCAGACTGTATCTCAGGCAGTGGAGGCGGGGGCCAATGTGCTGGTGGCCGGCTCGGCTCTGTATGGGGCTGAGGATATTCCCGCGATGGTAAAACTGCTGAAAAATGGCGGCAGCAAGTAAAAAAACAAGGAGGAAAACCATGTTTTCAGAAGAAGTGATGAAGAATATTCAAAATGGTTCTGCTATCCGGGCCATGTTTGAGGAGGGGGCCAGAAGGAGCGCTATATACGGAGCCGAGAATGTGTACGATTTTACTCTGGGGAATCCGGACCCGGAACCCGATGTCTCGGTAACTGAAAGCATATTGAAGTATGCCCGGACACCGAATATTCATAAGTATATGGCCAATGCAGGCTATGCGGATGTGCGGGAGAGCGTGGCCGCTTATACAGAAAAAGAGACAGGCGTGCCGGTAAAGGGAGCGCATGTATTGATGGTGGCCGGCGCTGCGGCGGGGCTGAATGTGGTACTGAAAGCCCTTTTGAATCCTGGCGAGGAGGTCCTTGCCATTGCTCCCTATTTTGTGGAATACGGAGCCTATACCCGGAATCAGGGGGGCCGCTTCAAGACTGTAATGGCCAGGGAAGGCTCTTTTGATTTAGATGTGGACGCTATTGAGAAGGCCATTACGCCCTATACAAAGGCCATTATTCTAAATTCTCCCAATAATCCTACCGGCACGGTGTATCTGGAAGAGACGCTGCAGAAGCTGTCGGCGCTGCTGGACAGGCTGGAGTCTGCCGGACAGACAGTATATGTGATTTCCGACGAGCCCTACCTTAAAATTGTGTATGACGGCGTCAAAGTCCCGGCTATACTTTCTTTGTTTAAAAATTCTATTATCGTAAACTCCTTCAGTAAATCTCTGGCTCTGCCCGGAGAGAGAATTGGCTATATTGTTGTCAATCCGGCTATAGAGGGGGCGGAGCTGCTGATAGACGGAATGATTCTGTGCGCTCGGACCCTGGGTTATGTAAACGCACCTTCTCTGTTTCAGAAGGTAATTGCGGAGAATTTGGAACTGGCCACCGGGGTGGATTCCTATTGTGAGCGGAGAAATGTACTGTACGATATTATTAAACGGGCAGGCTTTTCCTGCAGGCTTCCGGAAGGGGCTTTCTATTTATTCCCCAAAAGTCCGATTCCGGATGACGAAGAATTCTGCCGCCGTGCACTGGATTATAATCTGATTCTTGTGAGCGGCACAGGCTTTGGCTGCCCCGGGTATTTCCGGCTGGCCTACTGTGTAAGTATGGATACAATTAAGCGGTCAGAAAAGGCCTGGATGGAATTAGGAAAGGAGTTTAAGCTTATATGATGCCGATACCGGAAAAGAGAATTTACAATTTTGAACGTTATGGACTGGGTCTGTTTGTCCACTATGGCCTGTTCAGCCTGTTGGGACAGGGGGAATGGATTCAGGAGGCAAAAAAAATGCCGCCGGAGGAGTATGAAAAGCTGGCGGCTGACTTTACAGCAGAAAATTTCAGTGGAGCTGCGCTGGCAAAGATGGCCCATGAGGCGGGGATCCGGTACATAACCTTTACCACCCGGCACCACGACGGATTCTCTCTTTACGATACCAGAGGACTCAGTTCTTTTGATGCGCCTCACAGCGCTGCAAAGAGAGACCTGGTAGAGGATTTTGTAAACGGCTGTAATCAATATGGGATTGTTCCGTTCCTGTACCATACGACATTAGATTGGAGAGTACCGGAATTTAAAAACGATTTTAAAGGCTATCTGCAATACCTGCGGGAAAGTGTAAAGGTGCTCTGTACCAATTACGGAACCATTGGAGGACTTTGGTTTGACGGAAACTGGTCCAGGTCGGATGGCTGGGAGGAGGATGCTCTGTACGGGTTAATTCGGCAGTACCAGCCGGAGGCTATGATTATCAATAATACGGGTTTGGATAAGCTGGGCCAGACAGGACACTTTGAGATTGATTCGGTGACCTTTGAACGGGGGAAGCCCTTTCCTATTAACGGAGAAGGTGCCCGGAAATATTTGGGGAGCGAGGTGTGCCAGATTGTAAACAGCCATTGGGGCTATGCACAAAATGATTTTGCCTATAAAGGGGTAGAGAGTCTTCTCCATGAGCTGGCTGCCTGCCGGCGATACGGTGCCAACTATTTGCTGAATATCGGGCCGGAGCCTGACGGAAGTATTCGTCTGATTGAGCAGGGAATTTTCCGTGAAATCGGAAAGTGGGTACACGTCTATCAGGAGGCGCTGTACAATGTGCGTCCGGCCTCACAAGTAGAATGTGAAGGGGAAAATTTTATTCTGAAAGCAGATCAAGAAGGCCTGTACTATCTGTTTGTACCGGGTCTTGGCGTTCTGGGACCGGGAAATGTTATGTTCTTTGTGGAGAATATTGTAAAAACAAAATTTTCCAATTTCCCCTGTAAGGTTAAACGGATTTCCTGGATTGACAATAATGAGGAATTGAATTTTTCTCAAAATGGAGACGAAGTAACGGTGGAATGTACCCAATATGAATACGGACGCAACTATGTTGTACGGATTGCAAAGATTGAAGTATAATTAGGCAGAAAAGGACCGTTGTATATGTATCCGGATGAAAGCAGGGGCTTTCTGCCCAGGGCGGCGCTGCTTGCGGCCGCTCTGATTTGGGGAAGCTCCTTTATTATTGTTAAAAATACGGTAGATGCCGTCCCTCCCAATTTTTTGCTGGCCGTACGCTTTACTTTCGGCGCGCTGGCTTTAGGGCTGATTTTTCATAAGCACTTTAGGAAAATAGACAGAGGCTGCTTTTGGCGGGGAGCGGTCATGGGAGCGTTTCTGTTTTTGGCGTACTGCTTTCAAACACTGGGAATTCAGTATACTACGCCGGGGAAAAATGCTTTCCTGACAGCGGTGTACTGTATCCTGGTTCCTTTTGTATACTGGGCTGTAGATGGCTCTCGTCTTTCGGCTGTGAATTTTGCCGCGGCTGTCTTATGCCTGGCCGGTATCGGCCTTGTATCTCTGCAGGGAGATTTTACAGTCAGCTCCGGAGACCTTCTGACTCTTATAGGCGGCGTATTTTACGCGCTGCATATGGTGACAGTAGCAAAGGTTTCCCGGGGACGGGATTTATTTGTGCTGACGGCTGTACAGTTTGCTGCCGGTGCGCTGCTGGCCTGGGGCACTTTCCTGCTGTTTGAGCCGCTGCCAGGCAGAATTTCCTGGGAAACGGGGGGCGGCATGGCTTACTTGGCAGTATTTTGTACTGCCGGTGCGCTGCTGTTTCAAAATATAGGACAAAAGTACACGCCTCCTGCCCAGGCGTCGCTTATATTGAGTCTGGAATCTGTGTTTGGGGTAGGTTTTTCTGTTATTCTGGGAGCGGAAACGCTGACGGGGAAAATGATAATGGGCTTTATACTGATTTTTGCGGCAGTCATCATGAATGAAATATGGCCGGGCCTGCATCTGAAGCAGAAAAACAGAGCACACTAGCCTTTTGTCTGGTGCTTGCCAGGCCGGAGCTGTAAAAGTGTATTTCTATTGCTTTGACAAAGCTTTTTCGCTGCGTTCCCAGACCATCTGACGGTATTCCAGGTCCTGAAAGCCAAGGGCCTTGTACAGTGCTTTAGCACGCAGATTGTCCGGCTCCACCTCTAAGCGGAGCCGGGCAATTTTTTGTTCCCTGGCCTGTTCTATTATTGTATTCAGGTATTGGTGTCCCAATCCGCGTCCCTGAAAGGCCGGACGCACATAAATTTCCTCCAGCCACCATACCAGTCCTCCCGCCTCGTGGGAATATGTTTGAGAGATGATGGCGTAACCGGCGGTTTCCTCCTGATGCTCCAGAAAATATCCCCACATAAATCGGCTGCCGGAGGTCATCTCACGAAAGGCCATTTGGTGATGGGTTTTGGGAATGGAGTGAGACACTGCCGGAGAGCTGTAGAACTCCCGGGCCATTGTAATAAAGAGATCTTGATCTTCCGAGGTGATCCGTCGAAGCATTACAGTACAAAACCTCCCGTCTGTCCTCCGATTTCTACAATGTATTCTCCAGGCTCTACTTCCTTCTGCATTTTTTCATTAATAAAGCAGAAATCCTCAAAGCCCAGATGAAAAGTCAGCGTTTGGCTTTCTTCCGGGGCCAGCTCTATTTTTTCAAAGCCTCTTAACCGTCTTACATAAGGAGTAAGGCGGCATACGCAGTCTGTCAGGAAGAGCAAAACCGTATGCTTGGATTTTTGTGGGCCTGTATTCTGCACAGTAATGCTGACCTGGGCTGTGCCGGCTTTTTTGTCGGCTTCTATATGCAGGTTTGAGTATTCAAACTCAGTATAGGAAAGTCCGTGGCCAAATCTGAACAGCGGTTCGCTGCTTTCAAATACATAATCTCTTCCCGGAGATGAAGGGGTCCCGGGGCTGTGGTAGTAGCCTCTGGCACTGGGCTTATGGTTATAGAAACAGGGGAGCTGTCCGGTGGATCTGGGGAATGTAATGGGAAGTCTTCCGGAAGGAGATACCAGGCCAAATAAAATATCGCAGAGTGCAGGACCTCCCTGTTCCCCGGGATACCAGGCCTCCAGTACGGCATTGGAAAGCTGGCATTCTCTGCCAATGCAGTAGGGCCGCCCTGTTTCCAGTATGAGTACTACAGGTGTTCCAGTAGCGGCTACCTCTTCTAAAAGCTGCCTCTGGCTTGCGGGAAGAACCAACTCTGTCAAATCAAAGCCCTCTCCGCAGGTTACAGCCAGGCCCACCCCGTCGTCGCCCCAGCCGATTCCTCCAAAGAAATTACTGTTATCTCCTAATACCACAAAAGCAATGTCTGCCTGTGACGCAATACGAACTGCCTCCTGCCGCTCCTCCGGTGCAGCATCAATAATTCCACTGCCCCGGGCGTAGAGTACTTTATCGGCGCCCAAAAACTCTTCCATGGCCTTACGCAGTGTAATGGCATTTTCCCCTGCAAAGGGAGGGGTATAGTCTCCCAGCTGGACCACGTCGCTGTTAGGACCGATAACGGCTGCTTTCTTTATCTTATTCTTATCAAGGGGCAGAATTCCGTCGTTTTTCAAAAGAACTGTCGATTCCTGGGCTGCAATACGGGCTTTTTCTACATCCCTTGCATTCCGCAGCCGGGAAACGCCATCCTGGGGAATATAGGGATTTTCAAAGAGTCCCAGACGGAATTTCACGGAGAGAATCCGGGAGACTGCCAAATCAATCTCTTCCATGGGAAGCTGACCCTGCCGGGCGGCCTCTACAAAGGTGGGACCGTAGGCGTCCGGGGTGGGAGCCTCCATATCCAATCCTGCATGCAGTGCCATTTTACCGGCTGACAGGGCGTCCGGAACGGCGCGATGCAGCGCATAGAGCATGGAAAGTGCACTGTAGTCGGAGATGGTGAAGCCGTCAAAGCCTAACTCTCCCCGCAGAATATCTGTGAGCAGGTAACGGGAGCCGTGTACGGGCACACCGTCTATTTCTCCGTAGGAGGGCATTAAGGACATAGCCCCAGCTTCCGAAACAGCGGCCTCAAAGGGCCCCAGCATATTTTCCCGCATTTCCCGTTCTCCTACGTGGGCGGGGGCAATGTTCAGTCCGCCCTCGGGACTGCCGTAGGCAAGATAATGTTTGGGTGCGCAGGCTACGCCGTGCTCCTGTACCTTCTTTATATATTCGACACAGAGACGGGAGGTCAGATACGGGTCCTCTCCGTAATTTTCTTCTGTACGGCCCCAGCGGGGATCTCTGGAAAGATCTATGTTGGGAGCATAGGTGTGGCGGATTCCCACTGCGGCAGATTCCCGGCCGATGGTATCGGCAATTTCCTTCATAAGTTCTTTATTAAAAGTAGCGCCCAGTCCTATTGCCTGGGGAAACATGGTGGCGCCCGGGCACATCAGACCGTGTATAGATTCTCCTGCTACCAGCATGGGAATGCCCAGTCGGGTATTTTCCATAATATACTTCTGGATACGGTTCAGCTCCTGTATGGGTGCGCTCTGAACATATACAGAGCTGGGGCCGTATTCGGGAAATTTCCCTTCGTCGATCCATTTGTTTAACTCCTCATAGCCGTTGCCCAGGAGCATCTGGTTTACTTTTTCCTCCAGGGTCATGCGGCTTACCAAATCGGCTACTCTCTGAGGGATCGGAGCCTTCGGGTCTTTATAAACAGGGGTGTCCTTTTTCATGTTTTATAATCCTTTCCTTTAAATAAAAACTGTATGAGAAGGATTATAATGACCGGAAAGAAGCGTGTCAAGAAAGCAGCTCTCTAAAATATCTTTCTAAAAAATTTTTTCGGCAGCAGCTTCTTTGCGGCACAGTTTCTGCCGTTCTTTTGTTGACTCCCTCCAGTGCCTTTTGTATAATAAAGCCATATGTAAATTATATTTTTGGAGTGGGGTCATGAGAGAGGAAGAAGAATTCGGCTTTGCTTTTGATGACGACAATGAGCTGAATATGGTCATACAGAAAAAAACACGGGAGCCGGCACAGACGCAGCCTGCCGCTAAGACTTCCCCGCAGCATACCGGGGGCCGTTTTTCTGCCTTCAGAATAGAGGAGGAGGCGGAGAAGCCGCTGAATTTTTCCAGGGCCCGGAGCCGGGAGGCGCTCCAAGACATACAACAGCCTGACGCTCCGTCGAGGCAGGATTCTGACGATACTGAGGATGGGGAACCTATTACACTGGCTTCTCTTTTGGCCAAGCGGATTGCCCACGGGAAGACCCGGCGGATGCCTCCGGGACACACGGGACCGGGACAGAGAAAGGTAACAGTAGGAATCGCAGTAAAACGGACACTGGCCTGTCTTGGGACGGCGCTGGCAGTATTGCTGGTATTTTTGATTGGTGTCCTCCTTATTGTCAACAGAGGTCCTTCTGTCACTTTCCGGGATATGTTTGTTATGACTGTAACGGAGTCCAGTGCCGGGGATTTTCTGGCTACCTGGTTTCTGCCGGAGGAGACAATCAATAAAATATTGGACGATAACGCCATTAAAACCGGAGATCAAGTTTCCACGGGCGATGACGTGGTGGTTGCTACGCCTGCTCCTGACCAGAAGCCCTTTGAAATTGTAGAGGTGTCCGGCAAGACCTTTAACGGAAAAATGATCATTGTAGCAGATCCCAGCCGGGTGAAGATCGGAACGCCTCCGGGAGGGTACGGAGAGGATAAAGAGGGAATGTCTACCTTGAATATGGCCATCCACTACAATGCGCTGGCGGCTGTAAACGGCGGCGGTTTCTATGACACGGGCCGGGGAAACGGCGGGGTTCCTACTGGGAGAGAAAATAGTGACGGTATTGTGATCTCAGGAGGAAAAATGCTTTGGGGCAGCCGGGATACCACCTATGAGGTGATTGGGATTAACAAAGAGAACAAGCTGATTCTGGGGAAAATGACTGGCGGACAGGCTCTGGACAGCGGAATTGTAGAGGCCCTGAATTTTGGTCCCTATCTCATTATGGACGGAGAGCCCTGCGTGATCGGTTCTTCTGTTACGGAAGGAGGACTAAATCCCAGGACGGCCATTGGACAGCGCAAGGACGGTGCTATGCTGATCTTGGTGGTTAACGGGCGCCAGGCAAACAGCCTGGGGGCTTCCTATGACGATTTGATTTCTGTTATGCTGGAGTATGGTGCAGTCAACGCCGCAAATTTAGATGGCGGTTCTTCTTCCTATATGGTGTATGAAAATGAAATTATCACTACCTGCGCTTCTCTGTACGGCCCCCGTAAGATGGCGACCTCTATATTGGTTACAAGGTAGAAATCCTTATAAGGAGAGAAAATCGTGAATATAATTAAAAAATATAAAAACGCATCTGTCTTTTGGAAAATATTTTTAGCGGTATTGCTTGTTCTGGTGCTGGCCATGGTTATTACATGGATTGTACTGTGGAATGCTCTTAAGACGTATGAAAATACACGGCCGACCCTGGTGATGAATCGGCTGGTAGAAGAAATCCAAAGCGGCGATTACAGCAAGCTGGTGGAGTTCTCCAATGCTTCAAAATTGGAGGAAAGCAGAAAAGAGGACTTTACGGAAAAGCTGAAAAGCTTGTCCGAAGGAAAGACTATTACTTATACGAAGGCTTTTTCAGCGGATAAGGACCGCTTTCCGGCCTATACTCTGAAAATGGGGGAGGAGAAGCTGGCAAAGGTTACCCTGGAGCAAACCGGCAATCAACATTCCTTTGGCTTTGAGGATTATCAGATCAAAGCAGTAACGGAGATTCCCATCATGAATGTGTCAGTTACCATTACAGCGCCGGCAGACTATTCGGTATTTGTGGACGGTCAGCTGATCAGCGGAGATGAAACGTATATTACCCAAAAGGATATTGCTGTGCAGGGCCTTTCGGGGATACCGGAAAAATATTTTGCAAAGCCCAGTATGATTGAGTACACAGTAAGCAATTTAATTGAGCTTCCGCGGGTAACGGCTGAGCAGGCAGACGGAAAGGAAGCCCTTTTGAAAAAGAGTGAGGATGGCAGTGTTTATCA
>CABQMV010000006.1 GCA_902465325.1 uncultured Oscillospiraceae bacterium | reverse complement strand
TGCATAATTTGTTCATTTTTTATGGCACTGCTTATTTTGAACTGTTCAGAATTCTCTGCCAGGTTTCATTGGCAGTTGTCTCCATCGTTGTCAAACTATCTATGTAGTTACCGTTGTCAAAATACTGTCCCAGCATACCGGCCCATCCGCTTGTAATGACAGATGCAACACGGGAAGGCATTTTACAGTTAGGACGGCCGACCGTATCCGCCTCTGGGAAACTGATGAAGGCGTCAAAGTTCTTTGTTGACCAATCGGCTTCCGTATCCTTAGAACTTGTGTATCTCCAGAAATCAGCATTGCCAAGCTCTTTCATCAGCGGTACAGAACCTCCCGGAGCACTGTGGTACGCCGTCTGGCCCTCAACAGTAAAGAAAAACAGAGCAAGAGCAGCCGCAGCATTGGGATTTTCTGTGTACTTATACACACCAAAACCTGCAGAACCGGTACCAACCTTATGAGTAGGCAGAGCCGGGAAGCTTACAAAATCCCAATCAATACCCAGATTGTCATAGGACTGACCGATGCTTACAATATTAGGATAAACCATTGTTCTAAATACATAAGCCTCTTCTGTCAGCTTGGAATACTTGCTCATATCCGACTGGCCCTCCGGCTTGATAGCTCCCGTCTTAGCAAAGGTAAGTAGCTCTTCAATACCGGTACGAACCTTCTCGTCTGTCAGCGTAATAACCTTATTCTCTGTATCAACCCAGGAACCGCCCCAGCCTTCCAGGAAGCTTACGTATACAGGATCCCAGGAATAATTAAGGTATCCGCCAACCTGCTGATAAACGTTGGCATCTGCCGGATCTGTTTTAGTCAGCTGTGTACAGTAGGATTTGAAATCCTCCCAAGTCCAGCCATCCTCCGGTGTTGCCAGACCTGCTTCAGTAAGAGCGGTCTTATTGTAAACCATAACAATGTGGTTATAGTCACGGGGTACCATGTAGAGCTGACCCTCTACCATGCCCAGAGCATAGATTCCGGAATAAATTGCAGAGGTATCAACGCCTAAAGGCTGGATATACTGGTTCAGCTGCAACAAAGACTTCTGCGTAACCGCGTAATTGTATGTTTCCTCTTCTGTAAAATAGAACACATCGCCAATTTCTCCGGACGCAATTCTGGCAGGAATGTTACCGGGGTTATAATCCTTTGTAACATTTACATCCGGGTACTTTTTCTCAAACTCGGCAATAAATGCGTCAGCAGCAGCCTCCTCCTTCAGAGTAGATATGCTGCAAGTGAATTTAACGTCACCCTTCGGCTCAATCTTAGCGCTGGGGTTAACCGTTATATCCGGATTGACGTTGCCTTTACAGGCAAACAACGTCAGACACATAACTGTTACCAAGAGAAATGCGCAACATGTCTTAAATACATGCTTCATTAAAAATTACCTCCAATCAAAAATAAATAAGCACTGTGGTCATGTTAATATAAAGAACAATGGCTGTCAAGTCTCCTCAACTCTCAGAAAGATATTTGTCACAAAAAATTTACCTCAAATAAGGAGTGGTAAAAATTTGTACACTAATTATGATCCCCCTAGAGTACTGTTGACTGTCCGCTCAATAGACTGCAGCAGAGACATCAGATTTCCTCCGCTTTTCGCCTGTTCTATGGCGGCGCCAACCGTCATCTGCTTCGCTGCGCTCAGGCTCATCACTGAAGTAAGAGAGGCAGAAAAGTCACTGTTGTAATAGTTGGTAAAAACAGATGTATTTTTCCCTTTTACCGGAAATTCCCGCCAGAATTTCATTTCGCTTACCTCTATATTGGCCGGCACGACCTCACCGTCGCCGATATAGGCCTTACACGCTTCATTAAATATGGAATACATCGCTACTCTAGCGCACAGCTCATTGTGTTCCTCATTTGCCGATGCAGAATTTTTCACAACAAACCCTACACTGTGTGCCCCTACACTGTGTGTAGCAAACCGGGGAAAGTGCATAAAATCCCAGTCAAAATCCAGAACACTCCAGTCAAAGTATTCGGTCTCTGCAGAATTTCTCCACAAACCCGTCTCAGCCCTGTCTATTACTGCAATCCCTACCTTCGCAATGTCCAAAGAGCCAAGCTCCTTCACGACACGGTTATCGCGGACAAAGTTTGTCAATTCGTTCAAACCGGCTAATGTTTCACTGTCAGTAAGACTCACGCGGGAGGTATTAAGGGAACCGTCCTCCTGTTTCGCAAACACAGACCCGCCGGCCCCTTTAATAAACGCTCCCCAAACAGCATAGTCCGTGTAATCCATCACAATAGCTCCTCCTGCTGAAGTAACAGCAGAGGCATAGCGTTTAAAAGTATCCCATGTCCATTTATCGCCGGGGACTTCGGTAATTCCCGCCTGTTCCAGCAGTGTATAATTAAGGAACACATATTTATGGTTGTATTCACAGGGAATCATATACAGCCTTCCATTATACTGGGAGCCGCTGTACGCCGCGGGAAACACCTCTTGACCAATTTCTATCTTTTCGTAGCCGGAATTAGAATAGTCATAAAAATTCGCCGCATAGTCTGTAAGATCAAGAATATAATTCTTCTCTGCGTATGCAGCCAGATCCGTATCCCGTACAAGATAAATATCGCCAATATCACCGCTGGCTACCCTTTCGTCTAAAGTAGCAAAATACTCTTCCTCTGTATAATTGTCATCGTATTCTACTTCAAGCCCCTCATAATCCAGAGTAATCTGCGCAATATAATCCATAAGAGAATCATCATATTTTGCAGACCGGTATCCGGAAATCCGAATCTGTCCCCTCAGATCTTTCGGCGTAGGATTGGCCGTACGGGACGCTGTTACCTTGGCAGGACCCTGTATCTCCTCCTGACAGGCAGCAAAAGATACAAGCAGTATGATACTGAGCAGGCAAATTGCAATTTTCTTTATCAACTTATTCATGCGAACCTCCTTACTCTATAACGCCGATTCTTTCAATACCGGCAACCAGCTTCTTCTGCCCTACTACATATACCACTAAAACCGGAATCATAACCAGCATGCAGCCGGCAAACAGCATAGGCTCTGTCATCGCCTTTTCCTGCTGCGTCACTGCCTCTTCCAGACCCAACAGAGAGCCGTAATACTTCTCAATGTTCTGCAGTCTGGGCTGCAGTGTCATAACGGTATCATGATACAGATAGGTAGTCGCCTCATAGTTGTCATTCCAATGCCACACAAAGGAAAAGATAAATACAATGATCATAGCAGACCTTACCAGAGGAAGCATAATCTGGAAAAACACGCGTCCCGGTCCAGCGCCGTCGATCCTGGCAGCATCATCCATTGCATCGGGAATCCGCTGAAAGAAATACATGTAAATCAGCACAAATAGAGCGCCGCGCAAACCCAGTCCAAACAGGCAGGGCAGTAATATAGGCAGGAACGTATTGACCATTTTCATATCTACAAACATTCCATATGCCGCCAGAATGGTCGTCTGAGGTGGAATAAGAAGTACCAGCAGCGTTAACACAAATACAAAGGTTCTCCACTTTGTTTTATACCGTCCCAAAGCATATCCTGCCAAAGCACAGAATACAGTCTGAAGCAAAGCGCTGCCTAAAGAACTGACCATTGTCTGAAAGAAAGACGCAGGATAGGAAAGCGCTTCCCAGGCTTTGGAGAAATTGCTCCACTGAATACCGGAAGGAATATAATTAATCGTTGGATCAAGGTAGTCAGCAGAAGACATACAGGAAGTAGATATAATATAGATGAACGGCAAAATAAACAAAAACGCCAGCTCAATCAATACATAATATAAACAAATTCTTCCGATAACAAACCGAATTTTTTTCTTTGCCTTATAGCCCAGATTTGCGTACTTTTTAACAAGCCCGCTGAAAAAACCAGAAATTTTCTTAAACACAGCTGTCACTTCAGCCACCTCCTTGTTAAAAGCACAAAGGCTAAAATCGTTATAAGCGCCATCAGCATATACATCCAGCTAAGGGCTGAGGCCATTCCGTAAAAGGATTCCCCCGTAGACGCTGTTGTCAGACTTGTCAGCAAGCCCATAACCGGATTGGAGGAATCCACAAAAGAATCCACCAGCGCGTAGATTGCATTCAGGATAACAAAGGGAGAAATATACGGCAGTGTAATATGCCAGAAGCTTTCCCAGGCAGTAGCGCCATCCAGCTCCACTACCTCATACAGAATATCAGGCACACTTTGGAGAGCCGCCAGGAAAATCAGAATTTCCACACTGCTCTTCCACATAATATTTCCGATCTGTGAAGAAAGGCCTCCGCCAAAAATCATAGCCACTAAATTATTGCCGGTGGCCTCCGTCAGCAAACTGCTGAATACGCTGACAGAGCCTACATCATTAGAGAACAGGTAGCTCATAATAACGCCTGCCAGAATAACAGGAATAAAGAAAATTACCCGGAAATAAACTCGTCCTGGAAACTTCTGTTTCAGCAATACTGCCACAAACAGGGAAAAGCCAACAACAACCGGTACCTGATACAGGGACGACAGAAAAGAATTCAGAATCACTTCCCCGTACGCAGGGTTTTTTATAATTTCAACATAGTTGTTGAATCCAATAAAGCTCCCTCCATACAAATCCCCCAGTGTTGTCTTAAAGAAGCTGATACGGATTGATAAAATCAATGGAATGAGTACAAACCATATAAATCCTATCAACCAGGGAATAACAAAAATCAACCCTTCCAAGTTTCGTTTTCTTTCAAAGGATACGACACCGTAGTTGTTCGCCTGCTGCGCCTGTATCTTTTTTATTTTGACTGTCTTCTCTTTTTTCACCTTGACAATCCCCCTCTCACGCATACAGAACTTCAAAGTCCCGGGCTGCTACGGTGACGCCCAGAGCCTCAGAGCTATATGCCGAAGTCTCATAATTTACATAAATTTTTGTCCCGTTTGAATATTCTGTACAGTACACAGAATGCGCTTCATCTACCTTATAATGGTCTGTAATAGAGGCATCCTTGATGGACTCATAATAGTCCTTGACGGATCCGTAGGTTTCGCCGATTTCAGGAGACAGCAGAGAATATTCTGACTTAAACAGCTTGTCATAATACGTATACTTTAACTCCTCTGTGGATTTATAAGTAAGCTCGTAAGACAGCATAGCACCATACTCAACAGCCTTGAGAAAGCTCTCCTCTTCATTGCTGCTTCTGTTGATCGGTTCAGAATAATAATCAACAAGGCCATGATAAACAATCTGTATAAAGGGAATCTCCTGATCAATCAACTGCAGCGTTGAAGCTGTAGTAGGAATGTCGAGAATTCTGTCTGCAAGAGCAACCGCATAGTCATTTCCATAATAAACAGATACATCCTTAAAGTTACTGTTAAAGGTATTCAGCCAACTGTTAAAATGGTGCATTACCTGCTGCCGAGACAGGGCATTGAGCTTATTATAGTCAGTAAACAGCTGATTTCCCAGAGTTTGCAGCTCTATGCTATTGACGTTCAGCGCCTTCAGCTCCTCTATATCCTGATTCAAATACTCCTTTTCATAATAAAGAGGACTCATAACATAGAAATTGGATATGTCTCTGTAGGTGCCAGAAGAGGTTGCCATATGAAAATTAAGGTAGACTGTACCAGGCTCCTTCACCGCGGCGCTTCTCAGAGATACGCCGTTAGAAGGATCTCCGTACATCAAAAGTGAATTGTAGTCCAGCGCTAGTTCAATCTGTTTTTCCTCTGCCCAGTCAATCAGCTTTTTCAGATCAGCATTTCCGCCCAGGGTACTGTCCGCGGGGAATTTGTCGCAGATATTCCCGTAATAACCGGTATCCTGCCAGCCAAGCAGAGAAATTCGCATATCCTCAACACCCTGGCTCTTCAGCTCCTCATAAATCTCCTTCACCTGATTAAAGGTGGTAAGAACTTTATAAGAGTCAATAACCCCTCCTGTTTTATTTTCAGCGCCTAAAAATACTTTTATATTAACAGTGGCGCCTTCTGTTCCCGTCTTTTTCTCCGTCACGCCAAAATCATTTTCCCATTCCTGCAGCAGCTTTTCTCTGGCCTCCTGCGCCAGATCCACATAAGAATAAGAATCTCCCTCCGGCTTATGACTGAAATAATATTTTACCGTTGCATCCCCTATACCAAATTCATCCTCGTATTGGTAGAAAGGAGCTCCGCCCTTGCTCATCGTCATAGAATAGATCTGTCTTAAATGAAATTTATAAGCCAGTCCGTAAAAAGGGATGCTGTTCTTGCCGGGGTTCACCATAACCAGCGCGGTCCCGGCCTCTCCTTCCGTAGAATACATGGACACCATGTCGTTGTCTATGATTCTGCCGGCAACCGGCATGGATATGCTCATATTGGTATAATCCGGACTCAGCTGATCGTCAAACGTCATGTCATAACCGTACAGTCTCTTTTCATATATAGAAAAAGAAGTCAGACGGGGCTGATCAAAATAGGTAAGACCGCCGCAGCCGTCAGGCAGGACATAATATCCCGGATCCCCATTTCGGGTTGAAAGAAAATAGGGTAAGACCGTCAATGCCAGCAAGCGGGTCTCCTGACCCCATTGTCTGTCCGAAATTCCGTTTCGCGGAATATTTACCAGCAGCCCTTCTTCATCAATCGTAAATTCGATAACAAATTCTATAAGGAACTGGGGTAGATTGTACACCAATTGAAAGCCATTCTCTATTTTATTTACCGTCTTTTCATGTGAAAGCTGGTTGATCCCCATGTCTCCGTCGTCACTGTCACCATTCTGGGTATAGCGGACAATAACAGGAGAAGTCAATCGAAAGATAGGACTGGACGGATCCTTTCCGTTCCCGCTCAGTTCTCCCTCCTGTACAGCCGGATAGCTGCGGTACTGTTCTCCGCTCTCCTTATCCGTTAGGATCATCAAGTCCGTAGCAGGAGTATATTCCAGCGTAAACCGGTTATTCTCAGCTACCACAGAAGAAGCTGTATCATCGCTGGGAATACTGCCTATAGAACTCTTTGGATCTGAAACCTTCAGATAATCATCTGTAAATTTAATCCCCTTGTCGTTCCCAAATACCACCTTAAGCAATATAAATACAGCCAATATAACAATAAGGAGGATAACAACAATTTTTATAACTCTAGCAAGTACTTTCTTATCAGACAACATAACTCAACTCCTTACCAAACTGTATTATAAAGTCAAACATCTGACTTGCCAAACCATAGAAAATCATAAACAATCCGGACACCGCCGCAACAGCTACCGCAGTCAACAGAAAGACAACAATAGCTCTTCCAGCGTGATAACCATGAATACCGCGGATACACATATAAATCATAAAGACAACCCACAGCATTACAATATTCTGCGCCAGACTGAAAAGAGACGCCTCCTCCTGGGAAAGGATATTCGTAAGCAACGCCATGGGCAGCTGTGTAAATATAAAAGGTACATGGCAGTAAGCGCCGCCGATAAAGATATCCCGGAACCGGCCCTCTCCGTACATAATCGTTGTAACCCCGTAATTCACAATCACCACAGCAATCCACGGTACAAACACCAGTCCAATCTGAAGTCCCCAGTTGGTCATAGACAGGGGCTTACCGCCTCTGTAAATAAAACTGGTGCACAGAATAGACAGCATATTCGTTATGAAGTAGATAATCATAACGCCGATCGCAGCCCCATAAGACCCCTGATTTTCGTACCGAATCCCTTCAAAGCCCTCCACAGGATGTCTGGGGATATGTACAATACTGCGGAAGAAATCCGCAATTGGAGTAAACCAGGTGCGCCTTCTCTCCACATTGGCATGCTTTTGCTTATAGCGCTTCCTCAGCGTTTTCAGTACAATTAGCAGAGCCAGAACGCCAAAGATAGATTCCATGATTATAGAAAAATGATCCCGGATAAAATCATACCGCTTTTCTACAAAGGAAACAGAATAGTTTTCCGCATCCTCCGCAGTATAGAACATCTTCATGGCGTCATCGTACTGTTCTTCCCGATAATAAATCTGCCCCATAGACTGCAGAGCCAGCACATAATAACTATTCTCGTTCAATACCTCCTGCCATACCGGGAAGGAATCGTCATAGAGGCCTTCGGAAAACAGGTGGCCTGCTTCGTGAACCTTATTGGCAAAGACAGTGGGCTTAAACATTGTAATCAAATTCGTCTGTGTATCCAGTACATATACAATTCCATTATTATCTACTGCAATAGCCTGAGGATCACTGAACTGTCCCACTCCGGAACCGATGGTTCCAAAGGCAAAAAGGTTCTTTCCCCATTTGTCGTACTCATAAATTCGTCCGCCCTTATTGTCCAAAACAAACATATTGTTATTTTTATCTACTGTTACATCGTATAGCGCCACATTGGAACTGGTCCCCGGGTCGTTAAAGTCATAGCCCTCGTACAGTACGTCACTTCCGGCCGAGTTTATTTTTCTCAGCTGACCGGAGCTGGTACCGGCAGTAGTAGCATAAATGTACCCGTCCTCACTGGCATATATATTCTGGAATGTATAGGGCAATTTAACAATAGTTCCTTTGGTATCCTCCCGGGACCAGAAGGTCTTGACCAGAGACTCCCAGAAGGACAGGGTTACACTGTTGGCCCCATAATAACTGCTGAACTCTCCGTTTGAATTCAGCAAAAGAATCCCCCTGTAATCTCCAATAGAAGTAACATAAATATAGCCTCTGTCATCCCTTACCACCTTTACAGGCTGGAAATTAAAATCCTCACCCAAAAGCTCGCTCTCGGGAGCTGCATAGGAATACCTGAAATTTCCTCTCTCTGTAAATTCCACCAGTCTGAAATTTCTGGTATCCGCCACAATAATCGTACCATCGTCGTCCACATAAATACCGGAAGGACCTTTCAGGACAGCAGGGTCATTCTCATCCTCAGAATCCCCCTCAATCACAAAATCCACACGGAAACCATTGGAAATATACAGATCCTTGCCCGAATCCCCTTTTCTATTAGGCTCATTCGTCAGAATTACAATTCGATTGTTGTCCGTATCAGCAACATAAAGGCGGGTATAAGAAACCGTGTTTCCCTCCGCATCTGTCTCTTCCACATTTGTCAGGTACATATCCTTTGCCGATTTGAGAGAACCAATATCTGTCATAGATAAATTCAAGGTTCCTATTACCTCGTAGGCAGCAGGTGTAGGCAGCGTCATTTTAGAAGTACCGCTGTTAACAATAAAATAATTGGCATATGGAGTTGTGGCATTCGAAACCAAAATACACTGCGACGCCGCAATCAAAACAAGGAGCATGCACAAAAATACTTTTAACTTTTTCATCTTTCGTCCACCTCCTATTTAATACCGGAATGGGCCATGGTGTCCATAACCTTACTCTGCTGTATAATAAACATCAAAATTGTAGGCAGCACCATAATCAAGCTGGCAGCAGCACTGGCACCGGCTCTCGCAAGACCGCCGCCAATCGTCCCCATAAACCAGCCCAGCGTTCGGAGCTGTTCATCATAAATATAGGTAGCTGCCGTACCGGATTCTCCCCAGATACCGCCAAAGGATAAAATAATGATGGTCGCCTGTGCATTTTTCATCAGTGGAATAGCAATTTTGGTATACAGCTGCCATTCACTGGCGCCGTCAATTTTACCGGCTTCAAAGACTTCGTTGGGCACCTGGTCCAGAAACTGCTTCATCAGGAACACACCAGTGGTATTAGCCAAGCCGGGGATAATATAAACCCAATAAGTATTCGGAAGATGAAGCCCGTTGATAATCAGGTAAGAAGGCACCGCCGTAGCCGCAGTAACAAACATCATCGCCATAGTAATCAAGGAAAACATTCCGTTTTTGCCCGGGAAATTATGTTTGGAAAGAGGATAACATGCCATGGTCGCAATCAATATCATGGCAAACAGATACCCTACCGTAATCAGAATGGTGTTAAACAGATATCTTGTAAACGGTACTGTGGTGTTGGCTGTTACCGCCATTAAATCCTGGAAGTTCTTTATTGTAGGATGCGATACAAAAAACCGCGGCGGATATAAGAACAGCTCTTCCATAGGCTTAAAAGCCGTACAGAACAGATAAATCAGAGGCAGCAGGGAAATCACTCCCATAATCGCCAAAGCAATTACAATCGCACCGCCGGAATAATCTCTGCGCTTCTTTGCACGTTTTAAATAATCTATATCTACTTGAGCCATGAGTTATTCCCCCTTGTCGCCTAATAATTTGAACGCAATTCGTCCGCAGCCTAAGATCAATACGGTCAGCACAACCGCAATAGCGGAAGCATAACCAACCTCAAAACGCTGACCGGAATAGTCACTTAAATGCAGCATAATGGTCAGAGCCGCATCCTCTGGGCTAGGATGGCCTGCAATGGCAGAGCAAATTCCACCTACGCTGAAAGCACCGGTAATCTGTAAAATAGCGGCGAACAGCATCTGAGGCATTGTCTGCGGAATATCTACATAAATCAGTTTCTGGAACCGGGAGGTTACTCCGTCCACAGCAGCTGCATCATACAGCTCCGTATCCACTCCTGTAAAGCCTGCTACAAAGGACAGGAAGCCCGTACCAAGGCTGGACCACAGAGAAACGATAATAATAACCGGCATAATATAGTTTACATTCTGAAGCCATTGGATTGGCTCTGAAATCAGATTCATCTGTAACAGCAGAGAATTCAGATAGCCCTGACTGTCATTGGCAAAAATAACCAGCCATACTACAGAGAGCATAACACCACCAGCCAAAGCAGGCGCATAAAAGGCTAATGTATAAAACGGCTTTAGCTTCTTAGGAGTCTGGTTGATAAACCAGGCAAAGAAGTACTGCATAATATAGGAGATGGGTCCTACAATAACCGCATAATACATGGTGTTGCTGAACGCCTTCAGGAACAGAGAGTCATCTACAAAAAGGTAGATATAGTTTTTCCATCCATACCAGGTAGGGTCCTGCAGAATATTATAGTAGAAAAAACTCAAGGCCGTAGAAATAACCAAAGGAATCAAAGTAAATATAATAAACGCAATGAAGAAAGGGGCTACCAATCCGTATGACATTTTATTGCGCCATATTTCATGCATGGTATATCCAAATCGTTTTTCTACATTAAAGAATCGTTTTTTCGGTTCGGCAGATTTTATTTGATTGTTTTCCGTTTTTTCTTTTCTCATATCTCCATCCCCTCTTTATCTCAATTCGGCCCATACAACAGAATCATTCTCACCAATCTTGAACTCTTCCTGCTTACGCTTCATTTCCTTATTGATTTCCTTGATGGCATCTTCCAAGTTTGCTCTGGGATTTTCGCCCTGCAGTACAGTTTTATTCAATGCGGTCAGCAGATATCGGTCTGTATAATAACCGCCGGGGACAGTGGGCGCCTCCTTTAAGTACTTCCACTGCTCTAGAATATTCTCAATCTCTTGCTCTGTATAAGGCTGTGTCTGCAGTACATCCTGGTTAGCCGATATCCACCGGGAAGCTACGCCATAGGCAATTTCCACTTCCTGGGCATAGGCCGCCTGTGTTTCAGCGGAAGACCACCACTGCAGGAATGTCCAGGCATTCTGAATTTCCTCGCTGGGGTTCTCAAAACGCGCTTCATTTTCCTTTTCCTCGCCTCTGTACTTATCAATCAGGACTCCCATGGTGCCAATACCGCCCATATACCGCACAACCTCTCCGGTCTCTTCATCCACATGACCCGGTACAGGAACAAAATCCCATTTTCCCGCAATCTCCGGCGCAGAGACCTTCAGCTGTGAATACAAACCGTTTCCGGATATTCCAATGGGCATATCCCCGTTACGGAACCGCTGATAGAAATTGGCTGCATACGGAATTTTATATTTTATGTAAAGATTCGTAAATTCAAGATAAGCGTCATAGGCCGCAGTGGAATTTAAAGCAGATGTCTTACCGTTGATATCATATACATCGCCGCCATGCTGGAACAGGAAAGGATAATAGCCTCCTACTGCAAAGCCAGAGGAAAACTCCATATCGTTCTCCTGAAGAATCGGCAGAATGTCATAAATATCGTCCCAGGTATCCAACTGGGAAACATCAATTCCCAATTCGTCCATAATATCTGTCCGGTAGAACATCGCCTGCCAAGATTGGGTCTCCGGCATACCGTAATAGTGTCCTCTGTACTGCACGGGAACAAAATTGGAAGGAGAGAAGGGACTGGTCTCCTCATCCAGATAAGCATCGAAGCCCTCCAGTGTATCCAATGGATACAGAGCACCTCTCATAGCATACTCAATAATCGTCCCTACCCCAAAGGTTATGGAAGCATCCGGAGCCGTACCTGCCACATAGCGCAGCATAATCAAGCCCTCTGCTCCGGAAACCATGGTTAAATTGACTTTAATATTATGATCTCGGGTAAAATCCTCCGTTACCAGATTCCGCAGCATTTCAAACTGCTCCCGGCCAAAAGACGCATATACGGAAATCTCGGGCAGACCCTCCAGACTCTCATCGTCTACTACGCCAATGGAAGCATAATCCGTAGTAAAGGATCGGATAAATCTCACACCGGACACATAGGCATTCTGCCAGAAATTGCTTGTCGCATAATCGTAGGTTCCTCCGTTTTTGTCAACCACAGCATAATCCAGGGTCAGCCCCTGCTTTTTCATATTGGTTACGCTGTCACTGATACTGGAAATATCGGTATTGATATCGTTCAGAGAAGCTGGAATTTTTTCGGTATCTCCTGCCAGCTTTTCAAACAAATCCGCCGCCACTTTTACAGAAGAAGCGTAATAGGGGATTTTGTTTCCATTTAAAGAACAGATATTATTGTAAGCTTCATACAGGGCATCCCGGCAGGTAGTAACATCTTCTTTGATGCTGGGTATGTAAATCTGCAGGTCCCAATCTCTGTTCTTATCCACCTCATAGGAACCGTCTGAATTTCTGGAAGAACCGGTCACCTGCACCACTTTTTTAATCAGATCGGAAATATAATCAATGGATTCATTCAAAGACTGTATTTCATGACGCATTGGCCCCAGCTTTACTGTCAGGGTGATTTCGTGGGTTCCCTTTGTCAAATAGAAAAGATAGGGCTTCTGGTTTTCATCCTTGAGCGGTTCCCCAATCCAAGAATCAGAGGCGGGGAAACAGTATTCTTCAACTTCTTTAAAAGGGATCTCTCCGTCAATCCGGATTTCCCTGTAAGCCGCTACATCCGATGTAGGGCTCTGATACCGGAAAGCCAGCTGGTACCATCCGTCCTCCGGAATCTCACAGGTTTTGAAGGTAATAGACTGTCCGCCCTCAGACCAGCGCTCACCGCCAAATATATTGTAGTTAATTAAACCATAGGAGGAAGGACTTGAGCAATAATTTTCGTCCCAGGCCATTGTAATTCCCATATCACTCTTTGAAGTAATACTGTCTTCAATTTCAATCCGCTCTAAAGCCTGTCCGGAATACTCAGGGGCCTCAATGCTCTGCCGGTACTCCTCATAGGTAGGATTGTTCATAGGAGCTATAAACGAAATTGATTTCAGCACAACAGACTGTCTGGATAAAGTAATCTCCAGCGTCTGCACTTTCTCGTCTGCCTGAAGCAGGATTTTATACGGGTTCCTATAGAGCCCCTCTGCATGAGAAAGGGAATATGCTTTCCAGGCATACGTTTCCCTCTGCTTCGCCTTGATTTCATTTCCGGCATCGTCTACATTGCCTACATTGTACTGCTCATACATACGGGAAAGCTCAATATTAGAAGCCTCCAGAAACGGTTTCTTTTCATTGATTGTAAAGGAAACCGCTGCCTCCGTATTCTTCCCCTTCGGCAGGAAGTAATCCAGCTGCAGGCTGTAAAGAGCTGTCTGGGACACCTTAAATTCATAAACCAGCGTGGTGGTATCGCTTCCCGTAATAACAGCAGTAGGCACAGCCTCTATGGTTACATCAGAATCTTCGTCATAGTAATCCTCTGTAAACGCAGAAACTTCTGTGCCTGACACAGAAGAATAAGACGTCCCGTCTATTACAATAGGATCTCCGGTATAGTCAGCAAACCCTGAGGAAGCATATTTATTCAGCACTTTTCCGTATTCCAGCAAGCTGTTGTCAAGCCTGGATTCATTCTCGATATAGGGGTTAAATGCCATAATGTCCGTATTTTCCCCTTGAGAAAACTGTGCACTATCATCTTCGCTCTGCACGCTAAAAACGGCCAGTACGGTAACCAACAAAGCTACAAGTACAAGAATAGCAGCAATACGAATGATTCTCTTTCTCTTTTTGTTCATACGCTCAAACCTTCCATTTAGTTTAATCTATGCGATAAATTTAGATATATTGTATAAAAAAATTATATAATTCTTGTATAATAGTGTCAACGCATTCCTGTAACATATATGTAAATAAACTATTTCAACATGCTCACCAACTGTTTATACGTATTTCCTCTTTCTTCAAAGTTTCTGAACATGTCAAAGCTTGTGCTGGCAGGTGACAAAAGCACCGTATCACCCGGCTTTGCCGCCGCATGGGCAGCGGACACGGCTTCCTCATAATCAGCGACCCGAATGACCTCTATCCCAAACTCCTGTCCTCTTTTCGCAAACTCATCCCGGGCAGCCTGCTCTATTTTATCGGCTGTAGGACCGGTCAAAATCAACGTTTTTACCTTATCGGCCAGAGCCGGGCCCAGCGCATCATACGGAATCTTTTTATCCTTTCCCCCGGCAATCAGCACAACATTCCCCTGAAAAATGCTTAGAGCATTCAAGGTACGGTTAGGACTGCTGTCAATAGAGCTGTTATAGTAGCGTACTCCGTTTAATTCTCGGACCAGCTCCATTCTGTGTTCTACACCGCCAAAGCTCCGTGCAATTTCCGTAATACAGGAGACTGGAATCAGGTCTTCCACTGCGCAGATTGCCGCCATGTAATTCTCTATGTTGTGGGCACCGGGAAGCAGAATGTCTCGGGTACTCAGCACATTCCCCCGCTCCGAAACCAACTCTGTCCCTCTGAGAAATACGCCCGGAGACACTTCCTTATGCCTGCTGAACCAGCGTATGCTGCCGGGAACCAGACATCCCAATGCAGAAGTAACGGCATTATCGGCGTTGAGTACAGTCAGGCAGTCTTTGTCCCCATATAAAAAGATATTCTTTTTGGCATCGATATACTCCTCATAGGACTTATGTACATCCAGATGATTTGGACTAATATTCGTTATGACAGCCACGTCTAATCTGGACTTCAGCGTCATCAGCTGAAAGCTGCTGAGCTCTACCACTACATAGTCCTCCGGCTTCATCTCCTCTACATACTGCAGCAGCGGGGTTCCGATGTTGCCTCCCACCCATACTCTGGCATCACTTCCTCTGCAAAAAGCTTCCAAAAATTTATATATCAGTGTAGTGGTAGTGGTCTTGCCGTCACTGCCTGTTACCCCATAAATCCGGGCAGGACACAGCTGCAAAAAGACCTCCATCTCCGAAGTAATCAAGGCCCCCTGCTCCTGGGCGTATAAAAGCTCCGGCAAATCGTGCCGCACCACCGGAGTCTTAAAGATAAGGTCAAACCGCTCCTCTCTCAAAATATCCAAATACCCAGGCCCAAAGCAGGCAGTAAAGGCCAGCCCCCCCGACTGAAGAGCCCGTGCCTTTTCAGCAGTCTCCTCACTGTCGCTCCGATCCAAAACCCAAAGCCGGTTCGCTCCTTTTCGGCATAGATATCGGATCAGGGGCAAATTGCTGATCCCCATCCCTAACACGCAGATTTTTCTATCCTTTAAATCCTCTAAAATACGCTCCATGGTAAAATGCCTCCGCACTTTTCTATTTATCCACGGTATTTTATTTTATCACAAACGTCCCCTGTTGTGAAATGGAAAATGTTTATGGGTGTTGACAAATAAAAAGCTTTTTACCTATAATATATATTGTATTAAATACTTCGGGGCAGGGTGAGATTCCCTACCGGCGGTAAAATTCTTTTACAAAAAGCATTGAGCCCGCGAACCGGGGCGAAAGGCTCCGGCCGATACGGTGTAATTCCGTAGCCGACGGTAATTCAGTTATCAGACTGTCAAGTCCGGATGAGAGGAGTGGTCTTTTTATGAACCCCAAATTGGAAACAATACCAGTTCGGAAACTGGTAGTAACCGCTATGATGGCAGCGATTTCGTCTGTTCTTATGATGCTGAGCTTTTCCGTGCCGCTGGCGCCGTCCTTTTTAAAGCTGGATTTTTCAGAGCTGCCGGCTCTGATCACCGCCTACACCTTCGGACCCCTATACGGCGTACTGGTTTGTCTGGTAAAAAATATTGTAAATCTATTCTTTTCCACCACAATGGGCATCGGAGAATTGAGTAATTTTTTGCTGGGCGTCTGCTTTGTACTGCCGGCGGGCCTTCTCTATAAAAAGAGAAAGAATTTTAAAAGCGCCATTGTAGGCGCAGCGCTGGGCACCACCTCCATGGCCCTGATGAGTCTGCCCTTCAACTATTTTCTTACCTATCCCATTTATATGAATTTTATGCCGGAAGAGGTCATTCTCAACCTGTATAGGGCAATCTATCCCGGAACAAACTCTCTGCTGCAGGCTCTAGTTATTTTTAATATGCCATTTACCTTTGTAAAAGGATTGTTTAGTGTAATCATTACTTTTCTCGTGTATAAACACCTGTCTCCTATTATGAAAGGGCGAAAAAAATAACCCTTTGAGATGGAATCAGAGGAAGGAGCGCATATCTACGGACATGCGCTCTTCTAAATGAATGAGTTTTTTGGCAATGTCCTTGGATTTTTCATCCGCAGCTTTATATTGATTTAAATATTTACTCAGAGATTTTACTCCCATATTACAGCCGTCCACCATCAAATCCGCAATGGTGGCATCTGAGGCATCCATTGCAATTTTAACAGTGGTCTTTACCCAGGCCATTCCTTTTGCCATCTGAGGCGGCTCCTTACCATCATCATGGTATTGATCCAGAAGCTGCTGCATCTGTTCTTTTAATACCTCATGGTCCTTTTTGTAATTAGAAAGGCACTGTCTGATCCGCTGTCCTCTGGCCTTATCAATCACCTCATCTACCGAAGAGATCCCCATTTTAATGCCGGAATCACATTCTCTCAGCAAGCGAATGGTATCCTGTTCTATCATATTCAAATACCTCCTAAAATTTATACTGTAAAAACAGTATGTCCAGCCTTTCTTTATTTTATAAGGGAACAGAGTTGTAAAAGAGCATTCTACAAACAGAAAATACAAACAGGAAGGGACCGCTTCAGCCCTTTACAGTGAAGACAGTCCCTTCAATTTTACCCTTTATTTCCTGTTAAACGGCAGACACCGTTTTAATCATCCTCCCAGTCTGCATCGTATTCTACAATATTCCCTGTCGCAGCGTTGATGGTGTATTCGTACTCCATGCCATTTACATAAAATTCGATTTCATAGACGACAAGGCCATCCTCACGTTTCCGTTTCGCCTTGGAAAAAATAACATCCGAAGCAGCAAAGCCTGCGTGGTCTACAGCAATGGATTTCGCGCGTTCAAGAGTTACTCCGGAGGAGCCCGCATTGGAACTGTCACTGTCCTTATACTCTGCTGAATCTGCGTCAAGAGCTTCTATATCTTTGCTGCGAATGGCCCCTGTCACAGCGTTAATTTCATAGTCATAGGTATGGGAAGCAGTATAAAATTCAATTTCATAAACAGCGACGCCGTCATCTCTATCCCATTTTGCCTTGGTGTAAGTTACTGCGGAAGTTGCCACACCGGCATCGGCAAGAGCAGTATGCTTTGCTGCTTCCAGGCCAATTTCCTGACTGCCGGAATTGGTTTCTGTTTTTTGGCTGTCTCCTGTTAAATCACCAGCACCGTTCCCACCAGACTGCTGTAAATTCTGTTCCTTTTGTGGGTCTTTTTCAGTTTCACCGGCAGAATTGCCAGGAGCAGGAGAGGGCTCCGGCGAAGACTTTATAAAATGCTCTCTGCTTTTACTATAAACGGCTCCGGTATTTGCATCAATTTCATATTCATACGCTGTGTCTTCTGTATAAAAATCAATCTCATATACGGAAATTCCATCGTCCACATCCAGCTCAGATTTTGTATAAGTTACTTCCTCCTCAGACAAAGCCGCATCTTTTAATGCAGCAGCTTTGGCCGCATCTAAGGAAATCTTCCCAGTGACGGTCGTGTGTTCCCCGCTGCGGTCCACAAGCTCCAGCTGTTTTTTCACAACAGAGCCATCAGAAGCCTTTATCCAATACTCATACTCTGTGCCGTCTGCAACAAATTCAATCTCATATACAAACTGTCCCTGTTCATAATCAAATTCTGTACGGATCCGCTCTGCGGAAACCGGATCAATCCCCGCATCTGCAAAGGCAAAGTTTCTGGCGTTTTCCTCCCCTATCGAAGAGCTTTTCGCAATGGCACCTGCCGCAAACACAGTTCCCATACTCAGCGCCAGAAGCAATACAACCAAACAAGCAATCGTAACAGCGGTTTTCTTTGGGGTCTCAAAAAAGCGCTTTATTTTTCTCATTGCAAGTCACTCCTTTCATATTATGCCTGTATCATACACCGGAATGATTAAAGAAACATTAGAACCTTTCTATTTTCAGCAGCTGAGAACCAAAGTAAAGGTACTGCCTTCTCCCAAAGTACTCTCTACACCAATTTCTCCGCCGTGAAACCTGACAATTTCATATACCATAGATAAGCCAAGTCCCAGACCTGCATTGGTGCGGGAGCTGTCTGACTGGTAAAACCGCTGAAAAATCTTTTGGCGCTCCTCTGCCGCAATCCCAATGCCGTCGTCCTTTACCGACAGCCGAATTTCCTTTTTGTCCTTTATAAGCTGTACCCAAATATGTCCGTTCTCTTTTCCGTAGCGATAGGCATTGCTGATAAGATTTGTAAGCAATTGCGAAAGCAGCTGGCGGTTCCCGGTAAATTGCACCCCGGGCTCTGCTTCACAGAGCAGCGTAATGCCGCGTTCGTGAATCAGAGCCATATCTGAACAAACAGACTCTGTTAATTCTGTCAGATTCACAGGTTCCCGAAGATACCGCTCCGGATCTGATTCTAACCGTGTAAAATCCAACATACCGTTAATTAAATTGGACATTTTATCGCTTTGCCGACGGATAACGGTAAGCGCTTCTTGATATTCCTCACAGCTCCTGGACTGCTCAAGAGAATATTCACATTGCGCCGCAATAACCGACATGGGCGTACGCAGCTCATGAGAAGCATCGGAAATAAAAGAACGCTGTGCCTGAAAAGCATTGTCAAGTTTTTCAAACATATCATTAAAGCAATCTGCAAGCTGATGCAGCTCGTCCCTTCCCCTGCCCATTTCAATCCGCTGCTTCAAATCGTTCTCCGTGCCGATGTGCTGGGCGGTTTCCGCAATCTGCTGAATCGGCCTGAGCATCCTTTTGGCAATCAGATATCCCCCTATAGCGGCAAGCAGTACCAAAGAGGGCAAAATAACTAAAGAAACCTTTGTAATAACCGCCATTTGAACCTCTCCCTGCATTTCGGAAACAATGCCTCGAAGCCACAGGCCTTCCAGTCCGTCAGTGGCCAGTTTTCTGTCAAAAATGTAATAGAGGGTTCCGTCCACCGTTATCTTCTGTATTTTTGCATCTGCCAGTTCAAACTCAGCAGTTTCCGCAGGAATGGGGTTTTCTCCGTACAGTAAACGGGCATCTCCGTAACACAGACCTGTATAAACATGGTTTACTTCTTCTAAAAAGTCATCATCCACCTCTAAATAACCGCCGTTATATTCAATAAAATGATCCAATTCACCGCTTCCATACACCCTGTCAAGACTGGTATAAAATTCAATTTCATCTACATTATGTTCAACGGCTTCTATCAGGTTATCCCGAATACCCTTCTGAATAATCTGATCACTTACAGAAAGCACCGCTATGTAGGTAAACAGTACAACAAGAATCAGCGCTGCGGTAAACCAGAATGTAATTTTAAAACGAATCGACAGAGCCTTCACGCCTCCTTGCCCTCCCGCAGAACATAGCCTCGTCCCCGGACAGTGTGGATCAGCTTCACGGTATAGCCCTCGTCCAGCTTTTTGCGCAGATAGCTGATATATACATCCACTACATTGGTGCCGCCCTCGTAGTCAAAATTCCATATGTGATCTTCAATCTTCTCCCGGGAAAGCACAATGCCCTGATTGTGCATCAAATACTCTAACAGCTGAAACTCTTTCGCCGACAGGCAGACCTCCTGGTCCCCTCGACGTACCGTATGAGAGGCGCTGTCCAAAGTCAGGTCAGCGACCTGCAGAATACTGCTGACCTGACCGAAGGAAGCTCGCATCATGGCCCGCAGGCGGGCAGACAGCTCTTCAAAAGAAAAAGGCTTCACCACATAATCATTTGCCCCGCAGTCCAGTCCCTTTACCCTGTCCGCAATGGCATCTTTAGCAGTCAGAAACAAAACCGGCGTTGTCTTTTTTGCTTCCCGCAGCTTTCTCAGCACCGTAAAGCCATCTACCTTTGGCATCATAATATCCAGAATAATCCCGTCATAATCAGTATAGGATAAAAGCGCAAGGGCTTCCTCCCCATCAAAGCAGCTGTCAACACTGTAGCCGTCAGAGATCAGCTTCTGTGTAATAATCCGGTTTAAATCCCGTTCATCCTCTGCAAGTAAAATCCGCACAGTCAAAATCTCCTTTCCTCTATATACCGTATATACTGATTTTTATAAAACTGCCTGTAATCGTTTCCCGGTAAGTAACCTTTATATTTTTATTCTATCAAAAAAGCGGGGACAAATCTATCTTTTACACAGAAAAAAGGAGAAATACAGTACTTCAAAATCCAGCACCCCACAGACTACACCAAAATATAATGGGTATGGGAGGTGTAAAATGGATACTCTAGTTTTTATCGCATTGCTTGCAACACTTGGGACCTGGTTTGTGACAGCGCTGGGAGCCGCAACAGTGGTTTTCTTCAAATCCCCCAATCCGAAAGCGCTGAATCTTATGCTCGGCTTTGCCTCCGGGGTAATGATTGCTGCAAGTTTCTGGTCTTTGCTGCAGCCGGCCATAGAACGAGCAGAGACCGTCTCAAATTTACCCGCATATTTTGTAGTGACCATTGGATTTCTGTTTGGCGCTCTTTTTATGTGGGGCTCAGACAAAGTGGTTTCCTTTGCTACAGGAAAGGCAAACAATACCCAGGGAAAGCCCAATGAACGGCTGAACCGAATTATTATGCTGGTTCTCTCCATAACGCTTCACAATATACCGGAAGGCTTGGCGGTAGGTGTTGCGTTCGGCGCCCTGCAAAACGGCAATTACACAACAGAAGGACTAATGGGTGCCATTACCATAGCAATTGGAATTGGGCTGCAGAATTTTCCTGAGGGAGCGGCGGTTTCCGTTCCCCTGAGGAGAGAAGGCTATTCCAGAAAAAAGAGCTTTCTGCTGGGGCAGGCTTCCGGAATTGTGGAACCCATTGCCGGCGTAATCGGTGCCCTGCTGGTGGTTTACGTAGAAACAATTTTACCGTATGCCCTTTCCTTTGCAGCGGGCGCAATGATTTTAGTCGCCGTTCATGAGCTGATTCCCGAATGTCAGAGGAACCAGAAGGCACAGCCGTACTTTGCAACAATGGGAATTGTGCTGGGCTTTGCCGTCATGATGCTTTTAGACGTTATGCTGGGATAATACCAATCAAAAAGAGTCCTTCCGCCTCTACAAAAAAGAAGCGGGGACTCTTTTTGATTACCGCCGCAGCCCAAAGCGCCGCGGCTCTGTCTTCAAATATACAGCTTACTGCAAAGCTTTATTTAAAAAACTCATGATACAAAGCGGTAAGCCCCTTTTCTGCATCCGCTTCACTGACACCAAACATAATACTGACCTCAGAAGAGCCCTGATTAATCATACGAATATTTACCCCGGCATCTGCCAAGGAAGCCGTAGCCCTCTGTGCTACGCCGATAGAGCGGTTCATCCCCCGGCCTACCAGCATAAGAATTGCGCAGTCGTATTCGACTGTCACTTTATCAACCCGATGCTGCTCATAAAGCCTCTCCGTAATCCGAGCCAGCCTTTCATCAGGGCAGTTGACCTTTCTGACAATAATAGAAATACTGTCAATTCCGGACGGTGTATGCTCATAGGATACCCCTTCCTCCTCCAGCACCTGCAAAATTTTACGGCCAATTCCAATCTCACGGTTCATCATATATTTTTCAATATGTACAGTGAGAAAGCCTTTGTCCGCGGCAATCCCCACTACCGGCCGAAGAGGGGCATACTGAGGGTCGCCGTTGTCCGGCACAATAAAGGTCCCAGGGGCAGAGGGATTATTGGTATTTCGGATATTTACTTTAATCCCTTTCCGGTATACAGGCTCTAGAGTCTCTTCATGGAGAACGCTAAAGCCCGCATAGGAAAGCTCGCGCATCTCCTCATAAGTAAAGAAAGGAATGGGCTGAGGATCTTTTATAATTTTAGGATTCGCTGCAAACACATAATCTACATCGGTAAAATTCTCATATACCTCTGCACCTACGCCGGCCGCCAGCACTGAGCCTGTCACATCACTGCCTCCTCGGGAAAAGGTAACCACCTCGCCCTCGAGAGAATAACCAAAAAAGCCCGGAAAGACAATAAGCGCTTCTGTCTCTTTCAACGCGGCTAAATGCAGATACGACTCCGGAAGCACTCTGGCATTTCCAAATTCATTGCTGAGAATCAGGCCCGCATCTTTTGGATTTACATATTTTGCATTGACGCCAATACTCTGCAAATATGCTGCCACCAGCTTGGCAGAATTATCCTCTCCTGCCGCTTTCATAAGATCCATAAATTTTTCATTTTCCGCAGGTCGGTTCTCAATACGGCCCCGGATATCCCCACGGATTTTCTTTACAATCTCTGTCCCCAGCTGAAAGTCCGCCGCAATCCGAGCATAGCGTCCTACCACAGCCTCTAAGGCCTCCTGATATGACTCTCCCTCTATACACCGGCGGGCTAAACAAATCAGCATATCAGTCACTTTTGTGTCCTGATCAAATCTTTTCCCTGGCGCGGAAACTACCATAATTTTCCGGGAAGCATCGGATAAAACAATATCGCATACCTTTTTTATCTGCGCCGCGTCAGCCAAAGAACTGCCGCCAAACTTAACTACTTTCATTCTAATTTACCAACCTCACTAATCTTCCACTCTTATTATATTCTCGCAGGTTACACTGACAGTATTTTCAAATTCCGCAATTTTACTCTCTAACCCCTTTTGAGAAAGGTACCCGGTCACAACAGCCATATAAGAGGGGCTGTCGTTGGCAGGCAGCACGGTTTTGCTCTCGGAACCAAACACCGGATTAGCCACATGACGCACCTCTGTGCCAGTTACATCTCCTCTTAGCTGTACTCTCAGGAAATAGCGGCTCATTCCCTCTGTATCCTGTATAAGATTTGCCTCCGTTTCTACAAAAGACGGCAGGATTTTTTGCTCCGTCCCGCAGAGAATTTCTATAATATCGCCTAATACAGCGCTGGCAGTCGGCAGCTTGCCGGCTCCTTTTCCGTAGAACATAACCTCCCCTGTATAGCTGCCCTTCACCAGGACACCGTTGAACACGGATACCACGCCGGCCAACATATGACTGCACTCTAACAACAGCGGCTCTACACTGACAATAACACCTTGCTTCGTATGTTTGCTGCTGCCAATCAGTTTAATGGTAAAGCCCGCCTTTTCCGCCATAACCAGGTCTTCATATGTAATATCCCGGATTCCCTTACAGGGAACTTTTTCGTAATCCACATAGGCGCCGTAAGCAAGGGAGGAAAGAATCGCAATCTTCCGGCAGGCATCCTGTCCGTCCACATCCGCAGTAGGGTCTGCCTCTGCAAAGCCCTTCTTCTGTGCCACCTTCAAAGCCTCCTGAAAGCTCATTTTATCTTCTTTCATTCTGGTAAGAATATAATTGGTGGTACCGTTCAAAATCCCCTGGATTTCATAAATATCGTTGGAAGAAAGACAAATATTCATCGGCCTGATAACAGGAATCCCGCCGCCGGCACTGGCCTCATACAAAAACTGGACATGGTTTTTGTACGCCGCTTTTGTCAGCTCGCGCCCATAAGCGGCAACCACCTCCTTATTGGAGGTAACCACATGACGTCCGGATTCAAGGGCCCTCAGAGACAGCTTATAGGGCAGCTCCAATCCTCCTATTGTCATCACTACCAGTTTGACTTCCGGATCGCTGAATATGTCCTCTGCATCCGCCGTTACATATGGCTGGTACAGACTGCCAGTAAAATCTCTGATATCTAATATTTTTCCAAGGGCAACCTCTTCCTGGAAACGATGGCTCAAGGCCTTTTCCTTCTCCAGCAAAATGTCTACTACCCCTGAGCCTACAACTCCGCAACCCATTACTGCAATTTTAAACATAACTTCCTCCTACCCTTCTCTCTTCAGCACTTCTGCTCTTCTCACGCCCGCCACACTGCAGACACCGGTAAGCAGCGACTCCAACGTGTCTGTCATGCTCTCTGTGTCAATGGAGATCGTCACATCCGCCAGCCGGCCAATGGGAATATTCTGATTAATTGTCAATATATTCCCCCCTGCCTCTGCTATTTTATTTACAATGGATGCCAGAATGCCTGAAAAATCCTCTACTACAAAATACAGGGTAACAATCTGCTTATGATCCAGCTTATCGTAGGAAAATACATTGTCCCTGTATTTATAAAAAGCAGTCCTTCCTATACCGATTTCTTTTAAAATTTCAGTGGTAGGACGCTTGGAATACAGCGCAATTCTTTTTTTCGCCTCCACCGTTTTTAAAAAAACTTCCGGGCATACATCGGTGTTGACCAATAAAAAACTCTTTTCTTTCTGTACATCCAATGTTTATCCCTCTTTTCGGCATCCTATTCCGCCGCAGATGGACAAAAGTCCGCCTACTGCGAACATCTGTTATCATACCACAATAGACACAGGATTGCAAGCAAAAAGACCGCCTCAAGGTTCCGAGGCGGTCCTGAAAATCCCGGTTTATTTTATCAGGCCCAGCGTTTCACGGGCGATGGCTAATTCCTCATTTGTAGGAACAATGAGAATTTTGACCCTGGAATCCGGTGCAGAGACATCCACGATCTCAGAAGCCCGGACGTTGTTTTTCTCTTTGTCAATTTTGATTCCCAGATACTCCATGTCTGTGCAGGCCTTCTCCCGAACCGGCGCATCGTTCTCGCCTATTCCTCCGGTAAATACCAGACAATCCAGACCTCCCATGACAGCAGAGTACGCACCAATAAATTTCTTAAGCTGGTAATCAAACATATCACTGGCAAGACGGGCCCGCTCATTGCCGGCCGCAGCCGCCTTTTCCAAATCCCGCTTATCGCTGGACACCCCAGATACACCTAAGAATCCTGACTTTTTATTTAAAAGCTCACTCATATGATTGCCGTGCACCTGTGTCTTCTCCGCCAGATAGCAGGCGACACTGGGATCCAAATCGCCGCAGCGGGTTCCCATGATGATTCCGCCTAACGGGGTCAATCCCATAGACGTATCAATACATTTTCCGTCCTTTACTGCAGTAATAGAAGAGCCATTCCCCAGGTGACAGGTGATCATACGCAGGTCCTTGCGGCCCAAATACTCAGCGGCCGCCATACTCACGAACTTATGGCTGGTGCCGTGGGCCCCGTAGCGTCTGATTTTATATTTCTCATAAAACTCATAGGGAATCCCAAACATATAGGCCTTGGGAGGCATTGTCTGGTGAAAGGTAGTGTCAAACACTACTACGTTAGGCATGTCCGCGCCAAATACCTGCTTTGCGCACCGCAGACCCTGCACATGCGCCATATTGTGAACCGGAGCCAGAGGAGCAATTTCTTCTATTTTATCGATAATCGCATCCGTTACAATTTCCGATTTTGTAAAGAACTCCGCGCCCTGCACGACCCTGTGGCCGATGGCGCCAATTTCTGATTTGTCCCTTACCACCGCCAGCTCGCCCTGCGTCATACAGTCCACTACTTTCATAAAGGCTTCTGTATGCGTAGGAAAGGGAACCTCCTCTTCTATCTTCTGTTCCTTGGCCTGATGGGTAATCTTGCTGCCGTCAATTCCGATGCGCTCGCACAGTCCCTTACACAGTACATTTTCGTTGTCCATATCAATCAGCTGATATTTCAGAGAGCTAGAGCCACAATTAATTACTAATATCTTCATTTTTACAAACTTCCTCCTGATTCTGTTTTAGCCCTGAGCCTGGACGGCCGTAATGGCTACGACGCCAATAATATCCTCTGCACTGCAGCCCCGGGAAAGGTCGTTCACCGGCTTTGCAATGCCCTGAAGAATGGGCCCGTAGGCCTCGGCCCTGGCCAGTCTCTGTACCAGCTTATAGCCAATATTTCCTGCATCTAAGTCGGGAAATACCAGCACATTTGCCTTTCCGGCAACAGGACTGCCCGGGGCCTTGGAAGCTCCTACAGAAGGAACAATCGCGGCATCTAACTGAAGCTCTCCATCCATTTTAATATCAGGATACCCCTCCTTTGCTATGGCCACAGCTGCAGTGACTTTGTCAATGTCCGCATGTTTGGCGCTGCCTTTGGAAGAATGGCTCAGAAAAGCAACCAGCGGCTCTTCTCCTACCAGCTTTTCAAAAGACTGCGCAGAAGAAGCGGCAATTGCCGCCAGCTCTTCAGAGCTGGGATTTTGATTTAAACCGCTGTCAGCAAATACAAAAGTACCGTTGGCACCGTATTCACAGTCGGGGACTACCATAATGAAGAAGGCGGAAACCATTTTCGTACCCGGTTTTGTTTTTAAAATCTGAAGGGCAGGCCTTACTGTGTCTGCCGTAGAATGTGCGGCACCGGAGACCATGCCGTCTGCCTCTCCCAGCTTCACCATCATTGTAGCAAAGTATACCGGATCTTTCATCATGGATTCTGCTTTGGCCATGTCTACACCCTTGGCCTTTCGAAGCTCATAAAAGGTCTCTGCATACTTGTGGAAGCCCTCGTATTTTACCGGATTTACAATTCTGCATTTGGATATATCAACGCCTTCTTTTTCTGCCAGTGCTTTCACGTCAGACTCGTCTCCGATCAGAACAATATCGGCGATCCCCTGGGCTGTAATCTCCGCCGCAGCTCTGACAGTTCTCAGATCTTCAGACTCCGGAAGCACAATGGTCCTGACGTCAGACTTCGCCTTCGCTATCATCTTTTCTAAAAAATTCATAGGTAAACCCCTTTCTGCTTACTTTATTGTTTCATACTTGCATAATTTTACAACGAAACCCGGAAATATACAAGGAGGCAGCGCTACTTTTTTCACAAAATCGGGAGAAAAAAGGCGCTGCCTCTTTATTGATAGGAAAGTTTTTCGATATTTAATTTTACAGTTGGTTTTTCACCTGCAGCATCACTTTTTCTGCCTGTGAAATTCTGTGTTTTGAGGCTTCCTCTGTATTCAGCCAACCGTGGTTCTTCATAGAATTGCGTATTTCAAACTGCAGCTGCTGTGTCTCAGTAATAATCCTTGTCAATTCACTGCGCAATTCCTGACAAGATGCCTCACCCAGCAGCATGGCACATTGAGTCAGAATGTGCTTTTCGCTCTGCAAAGACTCTGTCAGAATATCCTTTTCCGATAAAACCAATTCCATTGTGTTTAAGAACCTCCCTGTTTTCTGCTGCGTGCGGTCAGATATCCCAGTAAAGACTCGAAGTGGCTTTTGTGCATTTTGCCGCCTCTCCTGTACAGGTTTTTGAGCCCGGGATCACTGCAGCTCTTTGCAAACAGTTCAAATTTTTTTGTATCAATTGCCTGGCTTTGGAGAATATCCTCCAGCAGGCTCAGGGTTTTCTCATCCATTCGCTGCCTCCAAAATCTTTGTCCGCCAGTATTTTGTGCCGCCCGGGAATAAAATATACATTTCCTGCAAAAAATCATAGACACAGCAAGCTTGAGAAAGGAAGGAAGTTGCTTCATGATAAGTTTTTTGCGGACAATTATTATGTACATTTTAGTTATTTTAGTTATGCGTATGATGGGAAAACGTCAGATTGGGCAGCTCCAACCTTATGAGGTGGTAATTGCGCTGATGATTTCCGATCTGGCTTCTATGCCTATGCAAGACACCTCTGTCCCCCTTATGAGCGGTATCATTCCTATTTTATCCCTTCTGTTCTCTCAGCTTATTATTTCCTATATTGTACTGAAAAATAAAAAAGCCCGGCAGGTAATCTGCGGCAAACCCTGTGTCCTCCTGCTGAACGGCAAAATAATTGAAGAAAATCTTCGAAACGAAATGTATAATTTAGACGACCTGACAGAAGCACTCCGGGTAGGAGGCTATCCAAATCCCGCCGAACTCAGCCTGGTGGTACTGGAAACCGGCGGCAGCGTAAGCATCGTTCCCAAAGGAGCAGCTTCTACACTGACCCCGGCAGATATGAAAATGGGCAAAGAGGATACCTATTACTGGGATCTGATTAAAGACGGAGACTTAAATGCAAAAAATTTGATCTATGCCGGTATAGAAGAAAAGCAGCTTCGCAAAAAAATCTCAGAGGCCGGCGCCGGAGGAATTCAGGACGTACTCTACTGCAACACAGATAATCACGGAAATTTCTTTATACAGCTGAAGGACTGTGCCGTAAAAAAAGGAGGACGTAAAAAATGAAACACAAAAAAAGTATAACCGTTCGGTTTCTCTGTTCCATTATTGCCATTTTTCTGATTGTATTCGGCCTCAGCCTTTGGTTTGAAATCAAAACCTATCACGATGTAGAAGCAATGACCGCCGTCCTGGAAGAGGTCCATACCCTTGCCGAGGCCCAGGACAGCGAAAAAACGCTGCCCGCCTATTATGAACTAAAAGACCTCTGGAACAGACACAAGGATCACTGGTACTACTATCTCAATCATACCATTGTAAAAGAAACAGATTTCTGCATTGTCCGGATAGGCGCCTTTCTGGAAAATGAACAATACGGCGACGCCCTGGCGGAGGAAGCCGCACTGCGCAGACTGCTGCATGACGTAAAAAATCATGATCTTCCTCTCATCCACAATATTATATAAACAGGCAGCGCCTACCTTTTAATAGACAAGTCTGTCCCCAGCATACGCTCCATTTCAAAAAAGCGGTTCAGCATAGGAATACTCTTTTCTCGTCTGAGAAAGGCCTTCATCATTAAATTTTTAGGCGTATCCAGAGGAGAGATATACTCCACCATAGACATCATAGCCCATGGCCTCCAGATACATTCCACGCATTCCGTCTGTCAGGCTATCGGCAATACGGGCTTTGAGCACTCCGTATTTCAGAATATCCTCATAGCCGTCCATATGATAGCGGGAATTCATTTCCTTATGGCAGCAGGGTACACATACCATTGCCCGGACTTCATTGGCAATACCAAAGGATAACGCCTTATCCGTAGCCGTATCACAGGCATGGAGCGTGAGCAGCAGGTCATAACGCCTTTCAGGAAGGAAATTTCCAATATCGGTTTCAATAAATTTCATATTGCCGTAGTTCAGCTGCTTTGCCATCTGTTTAGAATCCTGTATCACCACCGGATTGATGTCTAGTCCTGTAAAATGACACCGTTTCCCCAATATCTCTTTAATATAATAATTAAGCACAAAATCCAAATAGGATTTCCCGCAGCCCATATCAATTACATGAATGGTATCTGTGACGGCGGCCAGTTCTCTCAGCAGCGGATCCAGCAATTCCACAAAGTGGTCAATTTGATTGTATTTCCTGATTTTATCATTTTTTACTTTGCCGTTCTTCCCCAGAATCCCCAATGTTTCCAATACTCCGGCCGCCCGGTCCGGCGGGACAAAGTATTCTCTCTTGCTAAGAGAAGCAGCAGCGGCAGACATTTTCCCTGTGGAAGAAACACTGTCCCCGGATTTTGTCACTACCCGTTTTTCATCAGCAAGCACGGCGTATTCTTTCCCTCTCTCCCGGTATAGAAATTCCATAGAATCAAACAGAGGGATCTGCTCTCTCAGTAATTTGCAAAAAGCCTGACGGTCTAAGCAATATCGCTGCCCCTGAAAAATAAAGGTCAAATTCGTTCCCTCTAAAGCTGCCTGCAGATCAAAGGACTTTGTCCCGGAACGGAATACGCAAGAAATCCCCTCAAAAAACGCAACCCCTTCCTCTAATCTGCCTAAAATACCCTGTATAAAAAAATCTGCCTTTTGTGCTGTCTGTTTGTTCATTTTACCATTATCTCCTTTTCCTGCATGGTAAGCTCTCTGTATTCACCAGGGGAAAGGGTTTCATCCAGCCTGACTCCCCCAATTGCCGTTCTCTTCAAATAAGTAACCCGAAGTCCCCGGGAAAGCAGCATTCTCTTTACCTGATGAAATTTACCTTCACAAATACGAACCTGTACCGCCGAGCAAGCGCTTTCTCTGTCTGCCTCCAGAATATCCAGCTCCGCCTCCATACACACTGTCCCATCTGCCAACAGAATCCCCTCGGCAAAAGCAGTCTGGTCCTCCTGACAGGCGATTCCCTCTACAGTGGCAAAGTATTCCTTCCAGATATGATTTTTGGGAGTAATGACCCTGTGCAGGAAATCCCCGTCGTTGGTCAGCAGCAAAAATCCCTCTGTAT
>CABQMV010000005.1 GCA_902465325.1 uncultured Oscillospiraceae bacterium | reverse complement strand
TTACTGTAAACTTATTGGTATAAATCGTATCCTCGGTCTCATAGGAAACCGTTACTACACTTGTCCCTGCTGCTGTAGAATCAAAACCTGTAATTGTGCACTGTGCCAGGTCTACATCGGTCAGCACGCCGTCTGCCTTAGTAGCCACAGCCAGGCCCGTAGTATCCAGCTCTTCTCCAATTACATAGGAAAGCTTCTCCGGCTTGGATTTCAGAATCAAAGGAGCCTCTGCTTTCGGAAAACCATTGCGTCCCGCATACATGGCCGCAACATCCTCTGCACTGGCCGCAGCACTATAAATCCTTGCAAAAGCGACATTTGCTCCAATGGACTGTCCTACACGTATCTCGGAAAGAGTTCCGCTGTGTGTCGGGTCACAAACGCCAGTCCCAATCAACTCACCATTTATGTACATTTTAATGGTGCTTCCGTCTACGGTACATACAACATGGTTTGCCTGATTAACAGGCGTCTTTTCGTGTCCGAACTCGCTGACCTCCCGGAAAATCTGGTTTTCATCAGCAACACCCAGCAGATCACCGTAAAAGCCAAAGCCTGTGCCAGCATCGTACTCCAGAATGATACCGTTTCCCATTAACATTTCTCCGCCATTCTCAGAAGTTACATAAACCTCAAAGGTAAAATGATCTCCTAAAGTCTGACTGCCTGCATATTTGGGACGGCCGCTGGATACAGTATCCACATCTAGAGACGGTACTGTCATCCCAACGGAAGACATATCGTCCACAAAGGTTCCGTCTGTTGTTCTTTGATAAGTGTAATTCCCGGTCTGATCATCATACGATTTTATTGTATAATCCGCATTAAAAATCAGCGCATCTGTAATAGCTTCCGGTCTGGCGGTAGGGGTTGGAGCTGTGCTCTCGGAAGGACTGGGAACCTCTCCGTTACGGGCTGCGTACAGCGACGCTACATCTCCCTCTGTGGCAGCTTCGTTATAAATTCTGGCAAAGGCAACATAATACCCGCAGCCGCTTCCTACATATATAGTATCGATTGTCTGCGATATTCCTGTGTCACAGCTTCCTGTTCCAATCAGCACATTGTTTATGTACATCTTTACAACACCGTTGTTTACTGTACATACAATATGGTTCCCCTGTAACAGAGGCGTCTTCTCATTTCCAAACTCCCTTGTCTCCCGGAATGTTCCGTCGGTCGGGCCTCCTACGCTCCCATAAAAGCCAAAGCCGCTTCCCTGATCATACTCCAATGTCATAAATCCATTGGTTATCAGGATATCGTGGCAGCTCTCTGTATTGGCAGATACCAAAAACGCCTCAAAAGTAAAAGTGTCGTCCAGTGTAATATTTCCTGTATACTTCGGTCTTCCGTCCGGACACGAATCTGTAATCAGGCACGGAACATCAATCCCATACTCGGATTGATTCTCTGCAAAGCTGCCTCCCGTTCTGGCAAACGTGAAGTTTCCCGTCTGGTCGGCCGTTGTTTTCTTCGTATAGTCCGCATTGAATACCAGACTGTCACTGAATGTAGCGGCTGAAACAGCAGAAGGAAGGATAAACAAAGATACCATCATCGCAATGGCTACTGCTGCCGCCAAAAGTTTCTTCAGCATAAAAATACCTCCTTAAAAATTAAACAAAAAACAAATAATGTTGTGTATTTAATAACACACAATTTCGGTGTGCTTGTCAAGTCGTGTTTTTTGGAGAATTATGGTATACTTTAAAAGCTATGAACAGAAATCCGTATTTTACCCCTCATTTTACCATCGGAAATCAAATATTTGACAGTAATATTTTACTGGCTCCTATGGCCGGCGTTACAGATCGGGCATTTCGTGTACTATGTAAAGAACAGGGGGCCGGCATTACCTTTACTGAAATGATAAGCGCAAAGGGCGCACACTATGACAGCAAAAAAAGTTTAGAGCTGGCTGCACTGGATTCTTTTGAAAAACCGGCAGCGATCCAGATTTTTGGAAGTGAACCGGAATATATGGCTGCTGCCGCTAAAATTTTTGCCCGTATGGGAGCTGCTTTAATTGATATCAACATGGGGTGTCCTATGCCTAAGATCACGTCAAACGGAGACGGCAGCGCACTGATGAACCATATAGACTTAGCCGCTGAAATAGTGGAGGCTACGGTAAAAGCTGTTTCCGTTCCTGTTTCTGTAAAAATGCGCCGGGGATATGATTCCCATAACAGTGAGCAGGCCGTAGAGCTGGCACAGGCAGTGGAGGCTGCCGGTGCAGCAATGGTAACGGTACACGGACGCTTTCGCGACCAGCTATATACAGGAAAAAGTGATTGGAATATTATAAAAAAGGTAAAGCAGTCAGTCCGTATACCGGTAATTGGAAACGGAGATATCCGTTCCCCTCAGGAGGCAAAAAAAGTCATGAGGGAAACCGGCTGCGACGGAATTATGATTGGGCGTGCTTCTTACGGCAACCCTTGGATTTTTGCAGATATCATCAATTACTTTACCGGACAGGAAACGCCGGTGGTCCGCAGTATAAAGGAGACTATGTTGAGACACCTCCGTATGGCAGTCTGTTTTAAAGGAGAGTATACCGGGATTCGGGAAATGCGAAAACATCTATCCTGGTATCTAAAAGGCCTTCCTGGCTGCGCCGCTATGAAGAATCAGCTATGCAGAGCCGAAAGTCAGGAGGAAATAATATATTTAATAAACCAGTATTTCAGCAGATAACGCCTCACCGCTATTTTTTCATTCCGGTCTGGGCAGGGTAGAACCTCCATAAGGCATGGCAATCACAGTGGCTTTCGGGCCGTACTTTTGCATTGCCCAATCAAAGGCCTGCTGCGCGCTGGAAGCGGGTTTCAGAAAAATGCTTTGCACAAAGGAGTCCGGCAGCTCTGAAACCAAAACAATATCCGCCTTTTGCAAAACCATAGCAATTGCCGCCGCTTTATGTCCCCCTAATTGAAAATCTCTTCCAATCCGTTGAATCATAGCCTCTGGACTTTCCGACTGTGTCATCCATTCCTCAAAAACACTTTCACCCATTCCCTCTTTGCAGGAGCCAATAAGGATAATGGTTCCCCCGTCCTTTACTGCATGCTTGGCATTGTCCAAAGCCTTTTGGGTCTGATAGAGGTTCATATCCTTCGGCGCTCCCCCCTGGGACACCAGAACAATGTCAGCTCTCTGTTTCAGCTTTTTTAAAAAAAGAGTATCTAAAAAAGCAGTGCCGGCTCTGTGCGCTTTTGTTGCATCCCCAGCCACTGCAAATATAACTTTTTTATGTTCATCTAAAACGACATTCAGAATGTAATCAATTCCACACAGCGCTGCAGCCTCTTCAATGTCCTCCCGCAGAGGATTCCCCTCTAAATGTCCGGCGTAAGCCTCTTCCTCAATCATAAGCCTATGGTTGCTCTGAATGGCCCGCCTTGTGGATACTCCCGGCATAATTGCCTTGGCACCTCCGCTGTAGCCTGCAAAATAGTGGTATTCAATATTGCCAAGGCAAATTCTTATATCTGCCTCCGCTACCGTTCTGGTAATGTCCACTGGCGTACCTCTCCCTGTGGTACCTAAGTGAATACAGTCCTGCGGATTGCTGTCTTCTATTTTTATTTCACAGTAGGCCCGCTCTCCGGCCAGCTTTCTCTTCTCCTCTTCTGTATGAGGGCGGTGGCTGCCCAGAGCAAATACTAATGTAATATCCTGCGGATCGATCCCCGCCCGGTAAATTTCATCTAAAAGCACAGGCATTACAGCAGCAGTGGGCATAGGCCGCGTTATGTCACTGGTAACAATAGCAAGCTTCTGTCCGGGATGCAAAAGCTCCCTGAGCTTCGGCGCTCCAATTGGATTCTCCAGAGCATAGAGAACAGCCTCTGTGCCCTTCCGCTCCACCTCTACTGTATTAGGCTCCAAAATCTCCAATAAATTTTCGTCTGGGACCTTTACCTGCTCTATCCGCGTTCCAAAACCAAATTCCAGTTTCATTTTTTCTCTCCTGTAAAACCGCCGGGAAACCTTCCCATTTTATTTAAAAAGCTGCTCAAACCGGCAGCCAAAAGTACGACAATCAATCAAAGGACTTTTGCCAGAAAGCTCTTTAAACGGTCACTCTGAGGGGCGTCAAAAATGTCCTTCGGAGTACCCTGCTCGACAATTTTCCCCTCGTCCATAAATAAAACCCTGGTGGCCACCTCTCGGGCAAAGCCCATTTCATGGGTGACAACCGCCATCGTCATCCCCTCTGTAGCCAAATCTCGCATAACAGCCAGAACCTCCCCTACCATCTCAGGATCCAGAGCCGAGGTCGGCTCATCAAAAAGCATAACCTCCGGATTCATGCACAGAGCCCGGACAATAGCAATTCTCTGCTTCTGTCCGCCGGAAAGCTGAGATGGATACGCATACGCCCTGTCCTCCAGCCCCACACGGCGAAGCAGCTCAAAGGCCTGTTTTTCAGCGGTCCCCCTCGGTATATTTTTCAATTTAATCGGGGCAATGGTCATATTTTTTAAAATCGTCATTTGAGGGAACAAATTAAAGTGCTGAAATACCATACCCATTTTTTGCCGGTGTATATTGATATTTACCTTTTTGCCGTTAATGTCTACTCCGTCAAAAATAATATGGCCTTCTGTCGGTGTCTCTAAAAGATTTAAGCTTCTGAGCAGAGTAGATTTTCCACTGCCGGAAGGTCCGATAATAACAACAACCTCTCCCTTTTTTATATCCGCATCAATTCCGTCCAGCGCTTTGATCTGATCTCCGCAATAATATTTTTTCAGTCCCTTTACCTGGATCAACACATTACCGTTCACTTCTGCGCAGCCTCCTCTCTAAAAGCCTCACAAGCTTTGTTAAAATAACAACCACAATCAAATAGATTAAAGCGATTGCAATCAAAGGCATAAAGGCGGAAAAGGTACGGCCTCTGATCAGGTCCCCTGCCTTAGTAAGGTCCATAACCCCCACATAGCCTGCTACTGAAGTCTCCTTCAGGAGGACAATAAACTCATTGCACAATGTAGGCAGTACAATTTTAAAGGCCTGTGGAATCACTACATAGCACATTGTCTGTATATAATTAAACCCCAGGGATCTGCCAGCCTCAAATTGACCGTTGTCTACAGACATAATCCCGCTGCGGAAAATCTCAGCCACATAAGCACCGGAATTAATTCCAAAGGCTACAGTCGCCACCAATACGCCGTTAGTTGAAGAAGCCAAAATCAGAAAATACATAATCATTAACTGAACCACCACCGGTGTTCCTCGTATGACAGTCAGATACAGGGTACAGATAAAATTAAGGATCCGGATCAGTATGTACCCGATCCCACCCCGGAGCTTCATATCCGCGCCGTTTTTGTCATATGTGGAACGTACAGCAGCCACGACAATCCCAATGACAATACCGATGATCAAAGCAAACAAGGTAATAACCATTGTATTCAGCAGGCCCTCTGTCAGCCATTTCCAACGGTCGCCCTCTACAAAACATAATATAAACTCATTTTTCAATTCCAGAAACTTGTCTGCGATCGCTTCCACAGCATTAACCCCTTCACTTTCCCCTAAAACACAAAAGCAGGGGCGCTCCTAAAAAAGAGCAGCCCCTCCCGTAATATCAATGTTATTCCGCAGGAATATACTTATCAATAATCTTCTGCAATGTACCGTCGGCCTTCAGCTCATCCAGAATTCTATTAATTTCATTCAGCAGCTCTGTGTTCTCCTTGGCAATGGCAATCGCATAGTCCTCTTCTACATATTCTGTCTCCAGAATCTTGAGTCCCTTATTGGCTGCAACAAAAGATTTTGCAGGCTCATTGTCAATGATAACACAGCCGACCTTTCCCGTCACCAGTGCCTGCACTGCATCGGCTCCGGTCTTATAGCGAACCACCTTATCGTCACCAAAGCCTCCCTTTTCAGGAGTATCAGAAGCGTAAATATCACCGGTTGTATCCTGCTGTACACCAATCATAGCGCCTGTAGAGGCAATATCGTCAACCGTCTTGATCTCTGAGTCCTCTTTTACAATAACCACCTGAATCCCTGTGGCATAAGAATTGGAAAAGTTTACGCTCTCCAGACGCTCTTCGTTTACAGTAATTCCGGCCAGCCCAATATCGTACTTTCCGGACTGAACGCCGCCTACAATAGAACCGAACTCTACATCCTGAATCTCCAGCTCGCGTCCCAATTTCTCAGCCAGCTTTCCGGCAATTTCTACATCAATACCGGCAAAATCATTTCCCTCTTTATACTCATAAGGCGGAAATGCCGCATTCGTAGCCATAATCAGCTTTTCTTTTTTGGCCTCGCCTGTAGTTCCCGGATTCTCTTTATCGGATGTACCGCTGCAGGCAGCAAAAGAACAAACCATAGCCGCAATAACAGTAAATAAAAGTAATTTTCTCATTATTTTCATATGCAATCTTCCTTTCAAAAAGTTTATATGGCCTATTATACGTTTCACTGCTGCAGTTGTCAATCATTCTTTTGCATATTTATACAATCATTTGCATTTTTATTCAGCTCCAACTGGACATTCCTTTTTTTGAGGTTCATTTTTATAACGACATTGTGCTATAATAATTTTTGACATATTGTACGCAGCGAAAAGGAGCCTTTCTCATGCCTCATATAAAAACCTGTTTTTTGTTTGACCTGGACGGAACACTGACAGATCCTATGCTTGGAATCACCCGGTGCGTGCAATACGCCCTAGCAGCCTTCGGAATTCAGGAGCCAGACCTGAACAGACTGACAAAATTTATCGGACCGCCTTTGATCCCGGCTTTTAAAGAATTTTACGGAGTAAACGACGAGACTGCCCATCAAATGCTGTTAAAATACAGAAAACGGTTTTCCACCGTAGGAATCTATGAAAATCAGCTTTATTCCGGAATCCCCCAGCTGCTTCAGGCCCTGGCCGCAGACAGCCGGTATCTGATTGGCCTGGCTACCTCAAAGCCTCTTCCCTTTGCAGAAAAAATACTGGAGCACTTCTCCATCAAGCAATATTTTACCGTATTTGCCGGTGCCACTATGGACGAAAGCCGCAATACCAAAAAGGACGTTCTCCAGTATGCTCTGAATCAGATTAATCAACAGTTCCCCGGCGCAAAAGCCGTGATGATAGGAGACCGAAAATTCGATGTGGAGGCCGGCAGAAGTCTGGGAACAGAGACCGTCGGCGTCCTCTACGGATACGGCTCCAGAGAAGAAATGGAAGCCCAGGCCCCCACTCATCTTGTACAAACTGTCACAGAGCTGCAATCCGTTTTACAATCCTATTAGCGTTCTCGTAAACCTCCGACGGCTCCTGGCCCACAAAGAACTCGCCGTTTTCATATAAAATCCGGCCGCCGATCATTGTCAGACATACATTGTCCTTGCTGCCGCTGTACACCAGATTGGCAGCAATATTATTGAGCGGCTGCATATTCGGCCTGCACAAATTTATCATAATCAAATCGGCCATCTTGCCCGGCGCCAGACAATCACATTCCAAAAGCCCCATAGCCTGGGCCCCCTGACATACCGCCATATCCAATACCTGCCCATAGGGCATAGCCGAGGCATCTCCCGCAATAACCTTTTGAAGTCCGGCCGCCAAAAACATTTCCCGAAACATATCCAGACAGTTATTGCTGGCCGGCCCATCTGTGCCAATTGCCAGCTTGATGCCGTGTCGGTGCAAAGCCGTTAAATCCGCAATCCCGCTGGCCAGCTTCAGATTTGACGCCGGATTGGTAATGGCGTACAAATTGTGTTCCGCAAAAATCATCCGATCCCTTTCGGTAAAATGTACACAGTGAAAGCCGCCGCCGCCGTATTCAAAAAGACCCAGCTCCTCCATCAGCTCTGTGGGCGTCCTGCCATAGCGTAAAATGCAGTCCTCTACCTCTCGGCGAGTCTCAGAATTGTGGGCATAGACAGGCGCCTTTAAGGTCTGCGCCAGTGTTCCCAATTCCTGTATCATCTCTTTATCCGTTGTATACTCCGCATGAAAACCCAGCCGAAAACCCAGTAAAGGATCCATTCTGTTATATTTCTCATAATCGTCTTCCAAACTCTGAACAGAACCTCCAAAACGGTTTATGCTCCCGCAGAATACCGTACGAAACCCATATTCCACAGAAGCGGCAGCAAAAGCATCCAGAAAAAAATACATGTCAAAGCAGGCAGTAATCCCTGACGTAAGATACTCTAAAAAAGCCAGCTTTGACAGCCAGTAGACATCCTCCTCCGTAAGCTTCGCCTCTCTGGGAAAAACCTGCTCATTCAGCCACCGGTCCAGGGGCATATCGTCTGCTAAAGAGCGCAGAAATGTCATGGGTGAATGCGTATGGGCATTTTTAAAGCCCGGCATAATCAAATTGCCGCCGGCATCAATCACACGGTCACAGCCTTGAAGACAGGCCGCTCCTGCCTCCGGCTTCGGCCCGCAGTACAGGATCCTGTCATTTTCCGTAATTAAATCCCCTCTGAAAACCGGCTGCTCGCCGGCCATAGTCAACAGCCTGGCATTGGTAAAATGAATCTTCATAACCGTACTCCCCCTCCACACGGAGAATTTTGATATACCGGCCCCATCCCTTCCTCTTTATTCCGAATCAGAAACAGAATAATGGGCTGAGATATGCTAACAAAAATAGACAGCAGCAAAAAGAGCAGCGCATTAGACGGCTGGCAGGACTGATATACCTTATATAAATCAATGTACAGAAAAACAGATGCCGTCACAAAAAGGCCTACCGACTGCAGAACATAAAAGACAAGGCCGATGGTAAACGCAGCCAGCAAGGCAGCCAACACCACCCCGGCAATGAGAAAGCCGGCGTCTTTTCCTGACTCCGGACCAATATAGAACGTCTGATCAAATAAATACACTGTCAAGGCCTCCCTATTTATTCAGCAACCGGATATCCTCTCCTGTAAAACGGATCAAGTCAAAATTTCCAAATAATCTGGAACAGATCCGCTCATCATAATAAGACAGTAAACCGTTGGGATCCAAATTGGTTGAGATAACAGTAGCATAGCCGTGCCTGTCATGTAAAATATTTCTCTTGTCTAAAAGCTCCAGAAAATCCGAATACCGCATATCCGTCTGTTTTTCTATTCCCAGATCATCAATAATAAGCGTCTGTACCTGATACAGCTGCCTTTTCAGCTCCTCATTCCGGTTGAAGGTAATCTGGTTAAACAGCTCAGAAGCCTTGATATATAAGACAGAAATCCCTCGCTCCAGCAGTGCATTGGCCATACAGGAACATAAAAACGTTTTTCCGATTCCCGTTTTTCCGGTAAAAATCAGGTTCTTTTGATGACAGCAGGGCACCTTTTCTGTAAAGCGAACACACATCTCCAGGATCCGCTCCATATAATCTCTGGGGGAACCGGCAATGCCATACCGTTCCCGGTCCGGTGTCTCTGGATACAAATCCAATCTAAAATCGGAAAATCGGCAGGCCGTATCCAAATCGGTCTGCTCCATTGTAAGCAGATCAATATACAAATTCTGAAAGCAGCTGCAGCGTTCCTTATGTCCCTGGCGAATTACATAACCGGCATCCCTGCAAATAGGACAATAGCAGGCCCGTTCCCCAAAATCCTCAGGGAGCCCCTCTTCCTTCAGAAGTTCCTTTCTCTTACGGCTGAGGACTTCTAGCCGATCACGCAGCAGCTCTTTGACATCCGCTCCATTTTCATCCTTGCGCCCTGTAAAGCCGCACTTTACCAATTCCAGCCCGGTATCTTTAATTTTCTGCTCAAGGTCAGCATATTCCGGTACACGGCGTCTCAGCTGCGCGAGCCGCTCCGCCATAGCTGCCTGTGCACGGGCTCTGCGTCTGGAAAGCTCTAATTCTGCCTCGCGGTAGCAATCCATATCAGCTGTCCCCCTCTATATCCTTATATAGGCCACTCAGAAAAGCGTCATCATAGCTCCTGCCTGAGTAATTCGCCTTCTGAGAAGCGCTTCCCGAACTGCCCTTGCCTCTCTGTGCAGTATCGGAGGATGCCTTTGCCTGCGTGCGCCGCTCCGCCTCATACTTTTCTACAGCAGCTTTCTCTCTAAGTCCCTTCTGGTACCAGCCAGTAATAATGGCATCAAAATAGCTGAGCGTAGCATTTTTTGCCCTGGGCGCACTCTTTAAAGCCAACTCCACCGTTTCAAAATCATATTTATACAGCAAAAACCATTTCTTCAGTATTTCTTCGGAATATTCATCCAGCTTCCCGCCCATCCGAAGCTTCTTCATGACCTTTCCCTTATTGTCCCGGAATCGGTCATACTCCATCAGATAGTTTTCCAGCTGCTCTGAGGTTCGGATTTCCCGTGCGCCCCAGCTCTCCGCCACCCTTCGCATATAGGGCTTTGTCAGACCGTGGTTTTGACTGCAATGCTGAAACAGCATAAACATAACCTCCGGCTCAAAACCGTATTTATCAAACCACAAATCAATTTCAGTATACCAAGACGGAGGCATCTGTCCGCCAAAAAATTTATCACTTACAGATTTAACCACATCTGTACGCTTTTTCACCACGGCCCGTCCCACTGTAAACTCATCACTAATGGCCCCTACAGTCCTGCTCCGGTACAGGCGTTCCAGTTCTTTCTGATTAATGTCCTGCAGCAGAATTCTTTCATTCATTCTGACCAGCAAACCAGCATTTTCTAAAGAAATCAGTTTCTCGTCCACAACAGCGGGTGTTACTTTGATCCCAGCAGCCAGACTCTCCCGGGTAACCTCTTTCCCCCTTTTATTCAAATACAGGCAAAGCAGGTATAATTTTACACAAAAGGGATCCAATTCCGGCAAATAGTCCGTAAAAAAAAGATCACTGATCTGAGTAAACCCAAAAAGCGGGTTATATTTATCTTCCAGTTTCATTTGAGTCTCCTCTCCGTCGGCAAAGTATTACGCAAGAGGCGCCTCTCCTACTAACACAGCGTGAACCACATACCGTCCATTAGGATTGGAATACTTATAACAGGTAGACAATGTCATAATAACATCGCTGGACTTCAGAACTACATCCGTTTCCGTAACCGATTTATTTTGAAGATTCCTGATAAAGTCAAAATACGCATCGTCATCTTCAAACCAGGTCTCAATGTAGTAATCATCTGTTGATGTCTCATAAGCAGAAAAAACTCTCCAAATCTTTACCCCGTTCCCGGAATACGTATAAATCAGCTTGTGTTCGTTAAAATAAGCCGGATCGTTAAAATCCCTCAAATCCGAAAACATGGTGCCGTTCTTCTGATTATGTCCATATATGATATTATGTCCGCGCCAGGTATCCGGATCATTTCTAAAATCCAAAAACAGCGAACCGTTTCCGTTGGTTTCTTTATCAATATTTTTTCTCAGATAAAATTCATTGTCCTCTGCACGTACCACATAGTTGCTGATATTGGAATTTTCAATATACAGCCAGCAAACAAAGTCCTCATAGTTCTCCAGCCGATTAATCTCCTGTAGTAATAATTTGAGGATAGGTCACCCGCTCCGGCGTTACCTCCGGATAGGGCGGCGCCGTTCTCTCCGGGGGACGCGGTGTCACACCCAGATTGGGCGCGATGCTGTCCACAAAGCTCTTTGACGTTTCATCGTCGTGTATATAGCCATAAATCTTATCTCCAATAATACCGGCACAGGCCAGGAAAACAGCCAGCGCCAGAATCCGGGCCGCTTCATATCCTACTCTGTATTTTGTTTTTTTGGCTTTCTTCCCCTGCTTCTGGGAAGTTTTCTTCGTTTCCTTATCCACGGTAAACTCCTCCGTTATGATCTCCTGCGCAGCCGCCTTCTTTTGACAGAAAGTAGCGACCCTCTTCCCGGGAATCGCCTGAGCTGAAAATTTCTTCGTAGGTTATATTATACCACGGGGCTCCTCTCTACGGCAAGTGACAGTCCCATGGAAAAAACTGTTACCGGTTGGCCTTTAGACTGGCAAATAGCTTAATATTACTAGTCTTTACCTTAGAGATAATAACCCCTTCTAAATACGTTATGGCAGCGCTTTTCATTTTCAAGGGAAGGAGCATAATCCTCATGGTAAAGGACTGGGGCTTCGCAAGCCTCAAGGCCGTCCGGGCCCTGTCGCAGGTGATCATTTCCCGGATCCGCTGTTTTTTTTCTGCTCTAGGCAGCGTACACACCGAATTTGTCAGATTCTCAACACAGCCTATCACCCGCTCTATGTACCGCCGCTGAACCATTTCCATACTTTCTTTATTATCTACCTTCCAATATTCATACAGCGCAAGCAGCCAGCCGTGTTCCTCTTCCCGCTTCTCATACATATCCGCTCTGTATCTGGCAGTTTCACTGTCAGACCGCGCGCGCATAAAATGGTAGTACTTCTCCTCCATCAGGACCACTCTCTCAATATCACGGATTACATCCAAATTAAAGGGAAAGTCGTCCCAGAAGGTATTGCGAAACCGGATGCCATGATCCTTAATATAACTTGCCAGATACAGCTTATTCCAGGGCGTATACAGAAGATTCTTATCAAAAAGCTTATAGGCATATTCCCGGAACTCTTTCTGAGATGCAAACACTTTTGCAGGAAGACACTGCTCCTGTGTATAATATTCCGAATCGGAATAATAGGTGTCAATATAATATCCCGCTACCACCAGCTGGGCTGCGCTTTCCCTGGCTGCCCGATACATGCTTTCCAGCATTTCCGGCTCTGCCCAGTCATCAGAATCCATAAAATAAAAATATTCTCCCCGGGCAATTTCAATGGCCGCATTTCTGGCGCTGGGAGCGCCTCCGTTTTCTTTATGAATTACAGTAACGCGGCTGTCCCTCTCTGCGTACAGATCACATATTTTACCACTGTCATCGGGAGTGCCGTCATCAACAGCAATCAGCTCCCATTCCTGCATCGTCTGCGACAGGAGACTTTCTATACACTTTCCTATAAATCGCTCTACTTTATAAACCGGCATAATAACGGAAATTTTTATATCGCCTTTCATTTTAACTCCTTCGCGCAAAGAGCCAGTGCCGCTTCAATACATTGGTCCATGTTATAATACCTGTATTGTCCGAGCCTTCCTCCGAAGATGATCTCCGAGCGTTCTGCGGCCAGCCTTGTATATTGTAAATAAAGAGCATTGTTACTCTCATCGTTTATAGGATAGTAAGGCTCCCTCCCGGAACCCGCCTCCCAGGGCAGCGGATATTCTCTGGTAATAACCGTTTTCGCCTGCTTTCCAAAGGCAAAATGCTTGTGCTCAATAATTCTTGTATACGGAATTTCCTTTTCATTATAATTCATCACTGCAACACCCTGATAATTTTCACAGTTTACCGTTTCAGTTTCAAACCGCAGGCTTCTGTACCCCAACTCCCCCAAAGAATAACCAAAAAAACCGTCAATTGTCCCCGTATACACACATTTATCTGCCAGGGCCAGAAAACCGTCTCTGTCCTGCAGAAAATCGGTTTCCAGTCTCACCTCAATCCCTGCCAGAAGCTTCTGAATCAGAACATTATATCCTCCTACAGGAATTCCCTGCCACGGATCGTCAAAATAATTGTTGTCATAGGTATACCGTACAGGCAGCCGCTTTATAATAAAAGGCGGCAATTCTCTGCAGCTCCGTCCCCACTGTTTTTCTGTATAGCCCTGAATCAGTTTTGTATAAATTTCCCGGCCTACCAGCCGAATCGCCTGTTCTTCAAGGTTCGCCGGCTTTCCTTGGAACTCGGCCCTCTGTCCCTCAATGATGCGGGCCGCCTCCTCCGGTCGAGAAACACCGAACATGCGGGAGAAGGTATTCATATTGAACGGCAAATTATAGATTTCGTCCTTATATTTCGCCATAGGAGAATTAATAAAATGGTTAAATTCACAGAAACGGTTTACATATTCCCATATCTCCCTGCTGCTGGTATGAAAAATGTGGGCTCCATATTTGTGTACGGTAATCCCTTCTACTTCCTCACAGTACAAATTACCGCCCATATGCGCTCTCTTCTCCAGCACCAGACAGCGGCAGCCTCTAACTGACGCTTCATGGGCAAAGACAGCGCCGAACAGGCCGCTGCCAACAATAAGATAGTCATATTGCTTTCTGCGCTGTTTTATACTGTGCAATCCCGTACTCACCATTCTCCTAGGATCCTTCCCACTTCCTGATATTCTTTGTTATTTTACCATAATCTCTCATAATTGAAAAGAAGCCTCTGTCCACATTATCATACTACTTTTTTCACAAATCATCAAATTATAAATAAAGTACCCCTTTTCGTTGACTTTTATAAAGGGTTGTTCTATACTCATTGCGGCGGAAATCTGCAACGCATTGCAAGAGAGGATAAAAAGATGAAAAAAATGTTGATACAAATAATTAAGTTTGGCATGGTAGGCGCTCTGTGCTTTCTCATTGATTATGGGCTGATGATTTTGCTGACAGAGATCTTTCACGTGTACTATCTGATTTCCTGTATGATCTCTTTTACCGTTTCTGTTGTGGTCAATTATCTCCTGAGTATGCGTTTTGTATTTTTATCCAGAGAGGATATGGACAAGCGTATGGAGTTTCTGCTCTTTGTAGTCCTCAGCCTGATTGGGCTGGGGCTGAATCAGCTGCTTATGTGGCTGCTGGTGGACAAGGGAGGCCTTCACTATATGCTCTCAAAAATTGTGGTTACAGTCATTGTCATGGTTTATAATTTTGTTACCAGAAAATTACTTTTGGAAAAGAAAACGCCCCAATAAGCAGCGAGTCTCACTGCCTCACACCTTTTCAAAGCTGCTGGGCACAGGGAAACGTGCCTGAAACAGCTCCTGTAAAAAGCGCTGTTCTTTATCAAAATCCAGAGCGGTACTGTCATCGCTGAGACACAGCATTTTACAAGTATTCTTTTGTATTGCCTGTTGAATAGCCCGGTCGTCCCTTCCAATGGAAAAAAACATCCCTCTCTTTTTGCCGGACTGTACAAAGCGGCCGCTGGCAAACTGCCAGTAACGAAACACCCACTGATTTACATCCTCATGATTCCTGAACTTATGGAAGGAGGTCTCCTCCAGCCGTTCCGGCTCCGCTTCCCAGACAGCCTCCCAGGTAGATTTCAAAAAAGCATTGGGCAAATGCGGATTATCAAAACAGGAAAAATGGTTAACCGGCAGCATGTATAAATTCTTCATGGCCGCCCGGGGTGCGCCCAGGGAAAACCACTTGGCAAAATTTGCTTTCAGCACAGCCCTTTTATGAAAATGCCCATTGATGACAGCCATGTCATTTCCTATAATATGGTCGATTCCTCCTGAAAAAAAGCGCATGGGGATTTCTGTAACAGTATCTACCGGAAGGCCCCCTTTAAAAAAGTCCTTCGGCGCCATAGGCGCCATGACAAATGTATCGTCGTTACAGTAAATAAACTGCTCCGAAAGCCCCGGAATTCTATGGAAGTGAAGTTCAATAGGATGGGAGCTGAATACCGGAAGATATTGGGCCGGAATATAATCTGCGTGAGATACAATATGGAGTTTTTCATGCTTTGTATTCAGCCAGGGCGGCAAATGGCCCCATGTAATAAAATGGACGGTTCTGACCCAGGGCATATACTGCTCTACGCCCCGAAACCAATATGGCAGAAGGCCCCAGTCCCGGAAACGGTTGCAGCTCTCATCTTCATGCCTTTTTGCTCTGTATTCAGATTTCTGTCTTAGCCATTCCGGGTCGCTCCCATCTACCCAGGGAATGACAATATCAACGGGCAACTGCATGTTCCGAAGACTCCCTTCCATGCTGCAGCACAAAAACCAAACCGCCCAGGGCAAACCAAAAAATAAGAGAGCACTGGGAAAAATGGTAGAAGGCCAGGGCGGAGAGCATACAAATGGCACCCTCTCCCAGCACAACTGCCAGAAGAATTCCGGCTAAAACAATATATTCTTTTTTTAATCGGAATAACCGCTTAATAATATACACCAGCAAAAATACTGCAAACGCAGCCACAGACACAATTCCGAGAATTCCCTGAGAAACCAGAATATTAAAAAACTCATTCTCCATTGTCTCAAAAACCGCGCCGTCGTTATTCACAATATAGGTATTGGGTAAATACTCTCTGGCATAGGGCACAATCCCGCGGAAAGAAGTTCCAAAGATCATAGTTTTCGGGGAAGAGGTATAAATTTCAACCGCACTTTTCCAGATATCAAACCGCCGGTTACTGATATCCTGGGAAAGATCGTATCCCCTTTCCACCACAAAATCCGGCTCCTTGGAGGCCGTCCCCTCATCGCCCTCCTGGTGTGATACAGAAAGTATAATCTGGTTATAGCCATCTTTCATCAGGCGGGGAAGATAAAAGCCGCATACAAAAATGACTGCCGCCGTCAACAGGGTAAGCCCCTTATAAACCCAGCCCTTCCCTTTATTCCTGTACCAGAGCAGCACAAAGGAGAAAACAGCTGTCATAATGCCAAAGCAGATGGCGCCGGACCGGGAATCCGCCAAAGCCACATAAAAGAGCAGCAGAAAAATATCTGTCCCGCACAAAAGCCGTATCACAAGCTTCTTGTGCTTTGCCATAAAATAAAGCAGGAAAACAGCAGATACCGAAGCGGCAAAGGAGGCCCCGTTGGGATTAATAAAAGTCCCCCACAGTCTTCCGATGCTAAAACCTATGCGATACTCAAAATTGGTATCCGGCGCATGAAACACGCCATTGTGACCGGAGAGCATTAAAATATAGCTGAGCAAAACGCCCAGTGACATATAAATAACAAATAGAGCTGCTACAAACTCAAATTTTTTACGAAAGGCCTCCGGGCCCGCATCATCTTTCTGTATATACAGTAAAACAAAATAGAAGAGCCAGTAAATGGCAAAAATTACATTTTCCTTCAGTGCATAGCGGTAATTGACAAGAATGGAGATCCCCATACTCCCCAGCATACACAGCAAAAAAACAATACCCGGCATCCGGCAATAGTTTTTAAAATGTACCAGCCGATAGGCCAGCAGCAGACCGCCTGTTAAAAAAGTCACCCACATCACATAGGTAATGATCTTCCTGCCGTAAGTAAAGCTGTTGCTGCCCAAAAAAGCATAGATAAAGAAAAGCAGCAAAAAAACGCGCTCCCCTATTTCAACAAGCTTATCCTTATTCTGATTCATCTTACAAATTTCCACAATTTCCTCCTTCTTCACCCAACAGAACAGAAATCAGCTTATCCTTCTCAGCACTTATATTATATCCCGCCTCCGTTATAAGCTGATCCGTCCTCTGTCTGGCCTCCTGCCAAGGAGCAGATAAAATTTCTGCAGCCCACTGGTCTGCCGGCAGCTCCAGACTCAGGAAGCGTACCCGAGCTGTAATCTGCACCTGCTTTGTTACCCGATCAGAGAAAAAGCATACCAAATCCGCCGCCTGAGCTTCAATTCCTGAAATCGGAATTCCTTCAAAAAGAGAGGGCAGAAGAAAAATATCTGCCGCCTGAAGCAGGGCCGACACCCGGTCAGACAGCCCTAAAAACACAAGCTGTTTTTCTGAAAACTGCTTTTCTCTGGCATACGCCTTGATTTCCTCCTCCATAGGCCCCGTGCCCACATAGAGTAAAACAGCGTCCTTTCGTATCTTGAGAACTTCCTCCATAACATCCAGAAGAAACAAAGGATTTTTCTCCCGGTTCATACGTCCTACATGTAAAAGGACCGGCTGTCCCTCAGATATGTCCAGCTCCTGTCTCAGCTCCCGCCTCAGGGCAGGCTGAAACTCATAATCCTCCAGCGCAATTGCATTATTGATAATGGTGACCAAACCCTGCTCCGCCGCACGGTCCCCAAACATATATCGGGCCGCTGTTTCAGAACAGGCCAGTCTGCGGTCTGTCAAAAAATACAAAAGGCGCTTCATTCTGTTGTGCAGCGCCATATTTTCCGCCTTACTGCTGTGACTGTGCGCGACAATAACCCTCCTGTGCAAAAAGGAAGACAGCATAGTAAAGGCCGAGCCGGCGTCCATCACATTAAAATAGACAGTCCTGTATTCTCTGTGATGTCTTAAAATACGGCCAAATACCAGGAGCTGTTTTAAAGGAGCTTTCCCCTTAGGCGGAATTTTATAAACATAGGAGCCCCCGCGGATAATTTCCTCCTCAAAAACAATACGGGGAAAGTCCGTAACAAAGTCAAAGGTCAGCCTGTCTCTGTCTAAACGCCGATAAAAATTCATTAAATACGCCTCTATACCGCCCTTATTGCTGGTCATACCGTATACCAGAATCCGCTCCGGCCTCTGGGAAAAATACCGGCAAAATCCTTCAAAATCCGGGGCAAGAGCCTTCGTGCGGGAGGTTCCCAGCAGTCTGGCCAGAAGAAAAAACAGCGCAGGACACAGGCAATACAGTCTGGCACTATACCGTACCCGGGCATTGGGGTAAGATTTCAGCCTTCTCATATAAGCGCCGGCGCCGCTGAGCCCGCCCAGCCTCCGGGCCTGTCTCAAGGAAGGAAGGGCAACAGCGCTCTGCCACATCAGCGACCAGTAAATCCGGGCAATCGCCCATTTATCATAGTGACCCAGAAAGTCAGGTGCATGCTGGTAGAGCCAGCCTCTGAGCTTCTCCATCAGCTCTAAACAGCGAAAACGCTCTACTGTAAAGCGGGACATGGCAGAGCCGTCTCGCAAAACATAAAAATACAGGCTCTTTTCTGTGACAGCAATACAGCTGCACACCGCAAAAAGTCTGTAGAGAAAATCATAGTCCTCATAATACGGATAGCCTTCAGCAAACTGCAGACCCTGCGCTAGCAGAAATTCCCGCTTCATTACCACATTGACAACCCCGTATCCGGTAGGGTTACATAAAAACCGCATAAGCATATCCTGAGAAGAGACCAGGGCACCTTTACCGGAAACAGAAGCCTCCTGCGGACATTCCTCTCCTTCCCTCACCCGGCAGGTCTGCAATACAAAAACCTCCGGAGAAAAGGCGGCCAAATTGTCGCGGATAACAGCAATATAATCCTCTGAAATCAGATCATCTACATCAATAAATGTAACATACTCGCTGTCTGCCAAAGCAATTCCGCGGTTTCTGGCACAGCTGACGCCGCAATTCTCCTGCCGGTATGTTTTAATAGGAAAGGACTCTGTTTCAATAAATCCGCATAAAATTTCGTAGGAATGGTCCTGAGAGCCGTCGTCAATAAAGATCAGTTGGAATCGGGAATCCGTTTGTTTCCGAAAGGCTTCTATAAGGTTGTCAATATATTTTTCCCCGTTATAAACCGGTATCACAATCGTTAACAGATCCGTATCCATAAAAATCCTTTTCATACCTGTGTCGAAGTTCTATCTAAAACTTCCGTGTTTTTAATAATACCATACCTGTTTTTATATTGCAAACAGCGGGTATTCCTGACGATTTCCTTTCTTGACAGCCTTTAGAGAGTATGGTATTTTGAAAGCTGTGGAGAATATGAATGTATGAGTGATAAAAATATTAGTGAAAATGGAAAAATAAACAGCACCCTGTTTTTCAATATTCTTGGCCCTATTATCCTGAGCGGCATGAGCTTTTTTACAATTCCGATATTTACCAGAATGCTAGGACCTACCAATTATGGATACTATACCATATACAATTCCTATCAGAGCATTCTTTTGATTGTAATGAGCCTGCAGACCCATTCGGTGATCAGTACAGCCAGCATCTATTATAAGGGACAAGAGCGGGACCGTTTTTTTTCAAATGCCATTACCATTTCTCTGTTTTTCTCACTGCTAGTGTCCGTCCTGGCCCTCTGCTTTATAGGCCCGATTTCCAGAATTACAGATCTGTCCGCTGCTATGATTTTTGTAATGCTGCTCCATACCATAGGAATGTTTGGAGTCAACTGGGCTACAGGAAAGCTTTCCTACGATAAAAAGGCGAAATCCAATTTTGCCTTGTCTATCTGCGTATCTCTTTTTGCCACCGGCATTTCACTTATTTGGATTCCGCTGGCTCCGGAAGGGCCTGAAAAATATGAGGCTTATGTATTGGGGCACGCAATCCCTTATGCGCTGGCAGGAATCACCTGCCTTCTGGTGCTGCTGATAAAGGGAAAAAGCTTCTTTTTAAAAAAAGACTGGAAATTTACTCTGACATTTTGTCTGCCGCTGGTTTTTCATGCCCTGTCTAATACAATCCTGCACCAATCGGATAAGATTATGGTAGACCGCATCATTTCCAAAGATGCGGCCGGCGTGTACGGCTTTGCCGTAACCTTTGTAAACATTCTGAATGTTATTTACTGCGCACTGAATACCACCTGGATCCCCTTTTACCACGACGATATCAAAAGCGGAAACAAAGAGCGGCTTTTCCGGAAGGCTAATAATTACCTGTTTCTTTTTACCAGTATAACACTCGGTTTCATAATGGCAATGCCGGAAGTTGTTAAAATTTTTGCCTCCTCTGCCTTTTGGGGAAGCATCGACTACATTCCGCTTTTAGCGGTAGGAATTTATTTTATTTTCCTGTACAGCTTTCCGGCAAATTTTGAATTTTATTATAAGCAGAGCAAAACCATTGCGGTGGGAACGACCTTTGCCTGTCTGTTTAACATTGGCATGAATCTGATCCTCATCCATTTGATTGGCATGGCCGGCGCCGCTATCTCGACTTTGATTTCTTATATTTTACTGTTTGTTTTTCATTCTATTGCCTCACGTTTTTTTGTAAAAGAGGAATACCACTACAAGGAATTCAAAAAAATATATTTCTATATTCCTGTTGTGCTGGGCGGGTGCGGACTCTTTTACCTGATACAGGATTTTCCGTTTCTCCGCTGGGGCGTTTTTGCCGTCATTGCCGCAGTTCTTCTCATTCGCACCATTCGAAACCGATCTATTTTCTAGTCTGTTCCTTGATTTTTCCTGTCAGAAGCGCGGCAGCCGGTATGAGAATAAGAAACCATACAGAAATATAGGGCTGTATATTTTTCATAATAACCCCCAGCTCAGCTGCCGTCCGGCAAATAAAATACCCCACGGAAAAAATTGCGGAGGCGACTCCCAGTATTGCCCAAAAGTTTTTTAAATTCTTCAGATGCAGCGCCCGGCTCAAAAGCTCTGAAGAAACGCTGCAGCACAGGGATATATTAAACATGGTAGTAATGGAAAAGGTAAAAATAAAAACAATTTCTATTCTGGATAAAAAGCCAAATACATCTAAAAGCTGCACAGACTCAAATATGGTATTATTCATATACCGAACCAGTACCCCTAAAACCCCAATATCCCGCAGGAGTATAATCAGCATAAGTAAACCGCCGGTCAGTATCCCCAGTATATAAGTGCGTGCAGTCGGTACCAGAGCCTTTTCCGTACGAATGGGAAGCAGGAACAGCAGCAGCGCAATTTTTCCCATAGGAACCGTAACACAATAAAAAAGAGCCTGTATCAGGGTTCCAGCCCGGTTCTGGAACAGGGGCAGATAATTTTCAAATTCTATTTGAGGCAGCTGAAGGACCACTGCTAAAAGCTTAAGAGTCGCAATTGTCACAAATATAATAAAGCTGAGGGAGGCAATAGAAGATTTGCCTCTGCGGACAGCATAGACCATAACCAGGGCAAACATAACAGGCATCACAAACACATTCAGCTCCGGCAGCATATTACCGGAAATCACATTGCTGATATTTCTTAAATCTACCGCTGCGCTGAAAATGAAATAGAGCAGATATAGCCCGGTAACCACCCACCCCACAACAGGACCGAAACAGTAGAGAAAAACAGATCCGCCCCGGAAATCCGGCCCCGGAAGAAACAGCAAAAGCTTATACATCCAGCCAATAAGCATTAAAATACCGATAGAAACTAAAATAATAATACCGTTATTTTCCCCCACGCTTCTAAAGGACAGCGTTGCCTGCAGCAGTCCTGCCATAATTAAAAGAGCTGCGGTATATTTAATTTTATGGGCAGAGATTCCCTGAACCTCCTGAATTTCTGTATTCATACATTTTCTCCTAATGCACCGGTATTTTTAATGGTAGACTTTACCTCTACCTCAAAAACCATTTCGCTTATTACTTTATCCCAATCAGAATTAAATTTCTTCCAGTTACTAACCTGAGTACGGCGCAGCGCATCCCCAAATCCGTATGCATCGCAGCGCAGCTCCATTAACTTTTTCTTGCCCGCCTGGATTTCGCTCTTAATTTTTGTTTCAACCGCTTTCTGGAGTTCTTCAATATTCTTTTCATAACAACTACCTGCTCCTCCTGTGGCATCCCCGATAATGCCTGTCTGTTCAATTTCAATCTTAACATGAAGTTTTCCTTCCTCATCAAAGGAAAGAGAATGGTTTTCTGAAGCATCCGTAATTTCAATAGTGGCCACGCCCTGCTCTGTAGTCACTGTCACATGCCCTTCTGATACCATCCCTTTTACCCAGGAAACCCCTCTTGTTTCATCCGGGGTCAAAAGTCCCACCATCGTCCCACGCTTAAAAACGGCGACTCCGGAGACCTCAATCTCTTTTTGTTCTTCCTCTCCTACTAATTTTACATAGGGAACCAGCGTGCTTTTTTCCCAGGCTACCAAATCCTGTACAAAATCAAACAGCCTGGTCTCCACACTGTCCCCGTGGTTTTGTTGAAGCTCTATAAGCTGATTTAAATATTCAGAGCTCAGTTTATAATTTTCAGATTCCAGCTTCAGAACCTCAGAGGCCTTTCCTTCAGTAACCGCTATAGGAACATTCAGCCTGGCCTCGTAGTCCCGAACAAAAAAGTCCACGTAGTTTTTAAGTCCGCTTTCTGCTGTTTCCTTCCCAAAAAGCAGCACCTGGTTATGGGACAAATACAACTTGTGAGGAGATTTCCCCAGGGCAGAACGGATGGTGTCAAACACACTATCCCCCCTTAAGTCCAGATTCCATGATCCGGAGGGACCGTTGGCGCTTCCTCCTCCCGTTTCATCTGAGCTGAAGGACACAATCTGCGCCGTAATGTTCAGTGTCCCCATAGAAGAGGTCTCGGCATTTTCCATTTCGTCCATCTCTCCCTTCTGATGCAGTGACAGCCCGGGTTCTCGGTCAACAGAAATACCAGAAACAATAGCCAGGTCCTCCAGACCCCGGCTGTAGGTGCACCCGGAGAGCAAAAATACTACAATAAAGGCCAATGCGGTAAAGGCCGCAATGAAAAATGCCATTTTTATATACTTTAAATATTTATTATTTTCCATGGCTCTGCCCTCTCCTGCGAAATCTCACCTTATTATTGGAAAAACCAATAGGACGTAAAATCATTTTCCACAAGGGCAGCCGGACAAAGGTATCCTTCATATCCGGGGACACCAGCGGAGCAACGGGCTGGAAATAGCTCTGTCCAAAAGATTGCAGAGAAGCCATGTGCACCAGCGTAACAAAAATGCCCGCCACAATTCCCAGCCCGCCCAGGCAGGCCGCTAAAATTAAATAGGCCAGGCGCAACAGACTCTGCACACTGTTTAGGCTGGACACCACAAAACCGGATACTGCTGAAAGCGCAATACAAATCAAAAGCGGCGCGCTGACCAGTCCGGCAGACACGGCGGCCTCTCCCATAATCAAAGCTCCTACAATACCAATTGTCTGGCCTACCGGCTTGGGCATACGAAGACCGGCCTCTCGTAAAAGCTCAAACATAATTAGCATAACAATAGATTCAAAAAAAGCAGAAAAAGGAACCCCCTGTCTGGCTGCCGTCATAGTATAAAGCAGCTTTGTGGGAATGATTCCTTGATGAAAGGTAGTAAACGCCACATACAGTGCAGGCGTCAGAACGCAGAGGGCAAAGGCCAAAAAGCGATACGTCCGGATTAAAGAGGAAAACCAGGGCCTTGTATAATAGTCCTCCGCACTCTGGAAGCTTTCAATATACAAAAAAGGCATAGTAATTGCCACCGGAGAGCCATCCACTAAAATTCCTGCTCTGCCCTCCAGCAGCTTTGCCGCCAGTACATCCGGCTTCTCTGTATTGCCTATGGTGGGAAAAATGGAATACGGCGCATCCTCTATATACTGTTCAATGTACCCGGAATCTAAAATACAATCGGGTTCAATTCCATCCAGCCGGCGTTTTATCTCCTCTACCAGGCCAGGTTTCACCAGATTCTGGATATAGACAATTTCAATGGGGGTTCGGGTGCGCTTTCCGATGGTTACAGATTCCATTCTAAGCATAGGATTTTTTATTTTCCGCCGCAGCAGAGCCGTATTTGACCGTATGTTTTCATTAAAACTTTCCTTTGGTCCTCTGACCACAACCTCTGTATCCGGCTGCTCAATAGACCGTTTTTCAAAGCCCTTGCTTCCGAGAATAAAGCAGGTTTCCTCCCCGTCAATAAAAAGGGCAGTATCCCCAGACAGACAGCCCTGGACAGCTTGATCCAGCGTATCGCTTTCCTTGACCTCGCCAATGGTCACGAGCGTCTCCAGAATACCCTGCAGACTGCCTGTGTTTTCCCGGGTAAAACGGCTGCCCATCCGGTCGCTGTACATAATGGGCTCAATAATCTGGTGATTGACGATATCGGAGTCCGCCAGACCGTCAATAAACAAAACCAGTGCTTTTCTTCTGGTACTCCTGCCAAATTCAAACTCGCGTATTTTTACATCACTGCTGTTTCCCAGCAGCTCTTTTATTTTTTGCTGATTTACAGAAATATTTTTATCAATAGGATTGGGGGTTTCTGCCTGTCCACCGGTCTGGACGGCACTCCCGTTATTTTTTTTCATAATAAAAACTGCCTTTCAATTCATATAATTGATGAACTAAAAAGCAGTTTAACCGCAAATCCTTAAAAATATTCGCAGGAAAGGCTATATAGACAGCAGCATCGCCGCAATTTTAAAATAGATGACCAGAGACAGCGCATCCACAATGGTAGTGATAAAAGGGCTGGCCATTACCGCCGGGTCAAATCCAATCCTTTTTGCCAAGATGGGAAGCGTACAGCCTACCAGCTTCGCTACCAGAACAGTCAGCAGCATAGTCAGTGAAATCACTGCAGCCACTGTCACAGAAACCCGATCCACCAGCAGCACCTTGCCAAAAGATACCACCGCCAGCGTGACGCCGCAGATTACTGCCACGCGGATCTCCTTCCAAATAATTTTTATAATATCTCCCATGAAAATTTCATTCAGGGAAAGTCCTCTTATAATGGTCACCGATGCCTGCCCGCCGGCATTGCCTCCGGTGTCCATAAGCATGGGAATAAAGGCAATCAGTACCGACTGGGCCGCCAGGGCATTCTCAAAATGTCCCAGAATAGAAGAAGTAAAGGTGGCCGAAACCATTAGCAGTAAAAGCCACGGAATGCGTTTCTTCCAGGTCTCAAAAACGCCGGTTTTAAGATAGGGCTTATCCGTAGGCATAATAGCCGCCATTTTCTCAATGTCCTCTGTATTTTCCTCCTGAATAACATCCATGGCATCGTCAAAGGTTACAATGCCCACAAGCCTTTCTTCCCGGTCCACCACCGGCATTGCCAGCAAACCGTACTTTCTGAACTTCTCCGCCACGATCTCTTTGTCCTCGTAGGCATCTACAAAAATCACATGAGAATCCATAATATCTTCTATAATGCAGTCATCCGCCGACAGCAAAAGATCCTTAACGGTTATCAGTCCGATAAGCTTTCTCGATTCTATTACATAACAGGTGTAAATGGTCTCCTTATCCACTCCCACCTGACGGATCTGCCGAAAAGCCTCACTTACAGTCATCGTTTTCTTTAGGTATACATACTCTACCGTCATGATGCTGCCGGCACTGTCTTCCGGGTACTTTAAAATAGAATTAATTATTTTTCTTGTATCAGCATCTGTATTTCTGAGGATTCTGGTCACTACATTGGCCGGCATTTCCTCAATCATATCCACCGCATCGTCTACAAAAAGCTCATCCATTACAGCCCGCAGCTCTTTATCGCTGAAGGATCGAATCAGCAGCTCCTGTACATCCCCGTCCAGCTCTACAAAAGTTTCCGCTGCCAATTCCTTCGGTAAAATCCGAAATACCAACGGCAGATCCTCCTCCGGCATCGTATGCATTAAATTGGCCACATCAGGAGGATTCAGCTCCTTGAGAATTTTGCTCAGAGCAGCAAACTTGCGCTGCTGCAGCAGTATTTCAATTTGCTCCTCTATTTTTTCCATATCATCCACAGAAATCACCCACTTCCTCTACCGTGTGACAAACTCCCACATGGGAAAACCTCTTTACCTCCGCTTGGGTTTTAAAGCCAAAACCGTACGTCACCGCCAAAAAATCAATTCCCGCCTCTGCCGCTGCTCTGGCATCAAATTGGCTGTCGCCTACCATCAGTGCCCGGTCCGGATTTCCCCCAGTTAATTCTGCAAGACATAAATTGAGAATATCCGTCTTTGTTCTTTTGCCCGCGGGATCTGCGCCGCCTATATAGTTAAAGTATTCTTCAATCTCAAAATGCGCCAGAATGTCCCGGGCAAAACCTATCATTTTATAGGTGCCCAGAGCAAGCTTTATCCCCCGCTCCCGCAGTCTTGCCAAAAGCTGAGGAATACCGGGATACAGGGAAGCTGAAAACAGTTCCTCTGATTCATAATATTCGCGAAATACCGCCAATGCTTTATCGGCCTTTGAATCAGAGAGGTGATATTGGTTTTGCAGGGAAACCCTAATGGGAGGCCCAATAATCGACAGCCGCTTTTCTTCCGGGAAAGGCGGTAAATTACATATTGCGATTGTATAATCGAGGCTGCGCAGCAGGCCGGCAGATGTATCCAGAAGCGTCCCGTCCAGGTCAAATATGCAGCACTCATAACTTTTATTATTCATTGCTGCCACAACCTTTTCATTATCGTATTTGTACGGATTGGTCAAATAAGTTTGAAAAATTTCTTTATCGGTCTATTCTCCGTGTCCGTCAGGTTCGGCAGCCTTCCGTTTTCGTTCTCGGTAGGGCTGCCCATAGTCGCCGTGATAAGAATAGTATTCATGCTTTTTATAGCTCCGATAGTAGCCGGAACCGCTTTCTTTATTTACATCAGAAACAACAACCCCCAAAACATTTCCGTTGGCGGTTTTTATTACAGACAGTGCGTTATCCAAGTCTTCAATTGTCGTATTCATAGATCTGGCAATCATTAATATCCCCGCTGCATGCTTGGATAAAACAACTGCATCGGTCACCACATTGACAGGAGGAGAGTCAATCAGGATATAGTCGTAATACTCCTCCATTTTCTTCAGGAAAATTTCCATATTTTCACTGCCCAACAGCTCTGAGGGATTCGGAGGAAGCGCGCCTGCCGTCACTAAATCCACATTTTTCACAACATTGCGCTTTACGGAATCTGCCACTGAATCAAAGCCCACCAGCAGATTGGACAGGCCTTTTACATTATCAACTTCAAAAAATTTATGCTGGGTAGGTTTTCTCAAATCTCCGTCTATCAGCATAACCCGGGCAGAGGTCTGTGCCATGGTAATGGCCAGATTCCCACAGGTAGTGCTCTTTCCTTCGTTGGGAAGAGCAGAAGATACAACAACAACCTTTTTACTAAGCGGAGCCAAAGAGAACAGCAAATTTGTCCGGATGGCCTTATAGGCCTCGGATATGGCAAACGGTGTATTCTCGCCCAGTCTGTTGAGAGCAATATTCAATCTTCTGTCTGTCTTATTTCTCGCCATCGGGCACCTCCGTCTGCTATGCTCGTACACAGCTCTATTAGTCTAGCCAGATTTTATCTGTTTGTCAAGCCTCTAGCGATAGGCCGCCGCCAGATCAGGAAGCTGGTCTGCAATGGCATACCCGTTAGACTCCAGCGTCTGGTCCCTTTGCTCGGCCAGCCTGACAATTTCTGATTTCTGCTGTGTATTTGCCTGTTTCTTCATTGTATCCTGATACAGCAGCAGCTCTATCCAGTCTAATTTAAGCTCACTGGTAAAATCCGCCTCCGTACTGACATGCTGAGCCGGCTCACTTTCCACCGCCTCTTGATAATAGGCCAGCGCAACAGATACCGCCTCCTTTCGGCTCATCAGCTCCTGGCCGCAGCTGGCTTCACTCTGGATCCAGGTACGGTATACCTCCTCCGGCGACTCTTCAAAACAAAGAGTATCCAGAAGCGGATAAGACATATAGGTCTGCATAAGCGCTTCTGTCGTCATCTTCTCTGTTGTATCCTGGGGAATTTTATAGTTCTCGGCCTCCTCCAGGAAATCAGCACCGTTCGTATTCCCAACAGAAGAACTCCCTTTGTCGGTCCCGTTCTGCGACCCAGAATTTGCTGCACCTTCGGAAGAACTGCTGTTTCCCGGAACAGCAGACGCCTGAGGTGTCGCCAAATTCCCCGTGTTTTCAGAAGAACCCTGTGCTGTTGCGGACGGCGTGCCGGCCTCGGAACTGCCGGACGGCTCCTTATTCCCCCCGCTTTCCTCTGTAGCCGAAGGAGCCTTAGATGCAATACTGCTAAAATCATACGGCGTATCAATGGTGTATTTCTCTTTATGACAGCCGGTGAAACTCAATAGGCACAGGCCAAGGGCTGTTGCCGCAAATAAAACTCGAATGGTATTTTGATTCATTTTGTATAAAACCTCCGCCTGCGTTTTCAGTAAGTAGAATTATAACATAAAACTGTCTTAGGTGACAAGTAACGCCTCCCATAAAAGCATTTCCATATTTTATAATTTAAACCTGCGTCAATACAAAAAGAGACCGCATAAAATATACGGTCTCTCCTTTCTCTTATCGCTTTTCGCCGTCCGGCTTATCGCTTGTGGAATTTTTCCATTAACGCAGTGATTCTCTGAGAAGGATCAATAAGGTTTCCTAATGATTCGTCATAATTCAGACAATCTATAATTTTAGCAATATATTTAGACATATCCACCTCAGCAAACCACTCTGCTTTAGAAAGCTCCGGCCGCCTGTAGGTCAGGTTTGTAGCAAATATTTTATTGATCAGTCCGTCCTCATAGGCCTTCACAAAGGGATCCACGCCCTCTGTAAAAAGGGCAAAGGTAACTGCCACAAAAATCCGGCGGGCCTTCCGCCGCTTAAGCTCATAGGCAATATCCAATACAGAATCTCCGGAGGAAAGCATATCGTCCACTACCAGTACATCCTTGCCGGCCACATCGCCGCCTATAAATTCATGGGCTACAATCGGGTTCCGTCCGTTTACCATACGGCTGAAGTCTCTTCTCTTATAAAACACACCCAAATCCACGCCAAATAATGAGGAATAATAGATATTTCTGTGGATCCCGCCCTCATCCGGGCTTACAATCATCAGGTTGTCCTTGTCTATTTTAATATCCGGCACTTCCATTAGCAGGGCTTTTACAAACTGGTAATGGGGCATTATATTTTCAAAACCGGTAAAAGGAATAGAATTCTGTACCCGCGCATCGTGGGCATCAAAGGTAATAATATTTTCTACATTGAGATTCTGCAGCTCATGAAGGGCAACGGCGCAGTCTAAGGACTCCCTCACAACTCTTTTATGCTGTCTGCCGCCGTATAAAAACGGCATGATAATATTAATTCTTTTGGCCTTTCCTGCAACTGCAGAGATAATTCTTTTTAAATCCTGGAAATGATCGTCCGGCGACATTGCATTTTGTCGTCCCATAAAGTTGTATGTACAGTTGTAATTTCCTACATCGACTAATATAAATAAGTCCTTTCCCCGAACGGACTCGTCAATAATTCCCTTGGCCTCTCCGTTCCCGAATCGGGGACACCGGCTTTTTAATAAATAAGAATAGGTCTGCCCTCCCATCAACTGAGCCCGGCTCTCCTGAAGCCAGCCATCTACCTTCTGAGCTAAATCCTTACAGCTCTCCATTGCTAAAATCCCTAAATTACCTACCTGCAGTGACAACGACGAAAAAGGAGCTCTCTCCGGACACATTCCAATAACCTCCATGGCTGATATTTTATATACATATTTTGCATGTATATCATATGGTTCTATTTTACAACACAGGGGTAGGGTAATCAATAGGAAGTGATTGAATTTCTTTTTAATTTCTGTTATAATTCTATCCGCTCGCTTGAAACAGCTGTCTGTCTTGGCAGTTTTTCCGGATGGACATATGCTTTAAGAGTTTGTTATAAAGGCTCTAGGCAAGACAAACGGCAGCAAATTGGCTTACAAGTAAATTTTAATAGACGGTATTAAAGCCGCTTTAGTTAAATGGATATAACAAGCCCCTCCTAAGAAATTGTTACAACATCCACTTTTGGGGCAAAAGAGATTGTTACACTGTAAGCAAGCTCCCAAATTTGATATAAGTCCTTGTACCTCAGCAGGATAGAGGGTTCGCCTCCTAAGCGAAACGCCCCCGGTTCGAATCCGGGCAAGGACGCCACAAACAACGCCGAAAGCCTTGTAAAATCAAGGTTTTCGGCTTTTCTTATTTTTATCGCTTCGGAGGCGAACTCCTTACACCTGACCAAGATAGAACGCAAAAGTAATATGGAAAAAGGTGATTGTTCTGCTAAGCGAAATTAGCAAGATTTTGCCCGTTTTGCTAATCAAATCGGCTCTCCTACTAATCGGAGAAAAAAAGCAGAAAAATTCCTGCTAATTTGCTGCGTGGGCGTTATGATGTTCGATTTTTATTATTCTGTTCGCAGAATTGTGAAATCCCATTCTTACCAGTACAATAGCAGTAAAAAGGAGCGTGATATTATGAAAGCAGAAAAATATCATATCTATTTAAGCGAACAGGAACGCTCTCAGGTAATTCAGTTTCTCATAGAATTAAAGAATGATCTCATAGCGCAAGGCAGATATACGGACGCAGTAGATGATGTCCTTATCAAATTTACAA
>CABQMV010000004.1 GCA_902465325.1 uncultured Oscillospiraceae bacterium | reverse complement strand
CTCAACAGTAGTAAAATCGTAGTAAATGAGGTGGTTTTGACCTGTCTGAAATGCCCGTGGATACAGTGTTTTCAAGGGATAATCAGATTTTGGCTTGATTTTTCGTTTCAAAAAAACAGCTGTCTGTATAGCATCCAATATTTGCAGATTGTGTATGCAGGTTGCGAAACCCGACTAAAAGTATTATACTAATATTCCGGTATTGCTATTTTTAGAAAGGTGGATTTTATTGAAGGCATATTACTTTGTTCCGGCAAAGGAAGCGGACGAAATTGCAGAATGCGGCTTGGAAATCAGCCGCGGACAGTATTTTGTGTCTAAGCTTATGCAGAATGCGGGAAAGTGCTTTGCCGCCAGACTGAATCCCCGAGACTATGCACCCGAGGACTTCCGGGAGGACAGGCGGTGTCTTAAAATTGACCTGGATCAGGTAAGAGCCTTTGTGGCAGAAGAAGCCTTTTTAATAATAGAGGCACCGGAGGCTGTGAAGAAGCAGTGGTTTGAGAACTCTATTGTACCGGCCGGGGAGTACCGGCTGGGGATGTACAGAAGTCCGCTGTGCCTTATTGCCAATACCATTCTGCCCCAGGCCATGTCCTTTTACGACAGTGCTATAGATGAGGCAGTGCTGTATGAGAATTCTGAGGAGCTCTACCTAGCCCGGCTCATGGGCCAGGCGGAGGAGGATCCATGTTTTCGGGAGCTTGCTTTGAAGGCATATATGGACAGGCAGGCGGCCCAGGGAGACCTGCAGATTTTTGAACAGAAGGATACGTGTGTATATTTTGATACGCATAGCGGAAAACCGTATATCTTAAAGAAAGGATAGAAAATATGGCAGAGAACAACAATCAGCCGAGACCTCAGAACCAGGGAGGGCAGGGACAGAAGAACGGAAATTACCAGAATCGGAACCGGAGCTATCAGAACCGGAACCGAAGCAATAAATCCGGCAGGCCTCAGCAGGGCGCCCAGGGCGCTTCCTCCGGAGAGGAGCCGCCCAAGGCAGTTTCCCAGCAGAATAATCCGTCCAGGCAGCAATCCCGAAGCGGGCATAAGGGCTATGGCCGTTCCAAATCCTATAATAACCGCTTTGATAACAAAAAGCTGCCGGCCATTGAGACAGTAGAGGATATTGCCGCGGATATCAGCCGGATTGAGAAGGAAATTCAGCTGGAAATAAAAGAAATCAGCGCTATGACATTGGGATGAGCTTTCAGAATATTATTGGACAGAAAAAGGTAATAGAAACTCTTCGGGAGAACGCCGAGAAGGACAGAGTTGGACACGCCTATCTGTTCTGCGGGGCTGACGGAATTGGAAAATATACAGTAGCCAAGGCTTTTTCCCGACTTATTCAGTGTACTGCGCCGGCGGGCGGCGAGCCCTGCGGTTTGTGTGAAGCCTGCCTTTTGAATAAAAGCGGTACAAATCCTGACCGAAAAGTGATTGAGGTGCCTGCGGGGAGGGCTTCCCTGGGCGTAGAGTCTATACGGACCCTTCAGGAGGATGTGGTTACTGCGCCGCTCTATTCCCGGAAGAAGGTGTATCTTATCAGAAACAGTGAAAAAATGACGGTAGAGGCTCAGAATGTGATTTTAAAGACCCTGGAGGAGCCTCCGGCCTATGTTGTTATTCTTCTTTTATGTTCTAATGTTTCGCTGATGCTGGATACGGTAAAATCGAGAGTCAACCGTATAGACTTTGCCAGGTATACGGAGCAGGAAATTAAAAGCGCATTGGCGCTGCAGCTGCTGGATCCCGGGGAGGACAGTGTTGTATTCTCCTATGCAGACGGTATTATAGGGAGAGCCATTTCCTATTTCAGGGATCCGGAAATCAATGAAATAAGGGCAGAGCTTATGGGAGTGATAGAGGGTCTGGCCAGGGACGGCGCTGCTTTCCGGATAAAAAGCGCTAAATATATCGCCCGATTAAAGGAGAAGAAAGAATTTGTATTTTTTACGCTTCTTTCCTTCTTCCGGGACATTGCACAGCTGGCCAGATACGGAAGCACGGTAAAGCTGCAGAACAAGCGTCAGGCCTCTTCTATAGCCGAAGCAGCGGAACAGATTGGCTATTATAAAGCGGAGATGTGCCTGGGTATTATTGATAAAACCTGGAGGCGCCTGAAGCAGAATGTAAATTATGACCTGGCATCAGGCAATATGCTGATTCAGTTACAGGAGGTACTTTATGACTAATATAGTCGGAGTAAGATTTAAAAAAAACGGAAAGACCTACTACTTCAATCCAAAAGACCTGGACTTGAGGGCAGGGCAGCATGTTATTGTGGAGACGGCGCGGGGAATCGAATACGGAGAGGTTTCCATGGAGCCGAGAGAGGCGGCAGAAAGTGAGCTGGTTTCTCCTCTGAAGGATGTGCTGCGGGTTGCTACGGCAGAGGATGATAAAATCTATGAAAGCAATGGCGAAAAGGCCAAGAAGGCTTTTGATATTTGTCTGGAAAAAATAGAGAAGCACAAGCTGGAGATGAAGCTGATTGATGTAGAATATACTTTTGACAATAATAAAGTACTGTTCTATTTTACTGCGGACGGAAGGATTGACTTCCGGGAGCTGGTGAAGGATCTGGCTTCTGTTTTCCGCACCAGAATTGAGCTGCGGCAGGTGGGGGTAAGAGATGAAGCCAAGACGCTGGGCGGACTGGGAGTCTGCGGCAGGGCCCTGTGCTGTCATGCGTGTCTCAGTGATTTTCAGCCGGTTTCTATAAAGATGGCCAAGGAGCAGGGGTTGTCTCTGAGTCCTACAAAAATTTCAGGGACCTGCGGCAGGCTTATGTGCTGCTTAAAGTATGAGCAGGAGGCCTACGAGGATGCGTTAAAGCGTGTTCCGGGCGTAGGGTCTACGGTGGATACCAAAGAGGGAAGAGGCGTTGTGACTTCTACGAATTTGCTCCGGGAAACAGTGCAGGTAAAGCTGGATAAAGGAAATGAAACAGACCTGGTGACTTTCCCGGTATCGGAGATCCGGGTACTCAGCAAGAGGACGGGACACTATTCCAATGCGGCTGCTGCCATACCTGCAGACGATAATGAGGAAATCAAAGAATGATTCTTGACTTTTGCCGCATTAATGGTACAATTACTTTGTAATTATAGCAATTGGAGGTGTTTGCTTTATGGCATATGCAATAAGTGATGATTGTATTTCCTGCGGTGCTTGTGCATCCGAGTGTCCTGTTGAGTGTATTGTAGAGGGAGACGGAAAGTATGTAATAGATGCCGATGCTTGTATTGAGTGCGGTTCCTGCGCTTCTGTCTGTCCTGTAGATGCACCGAAGGAAGCGTAATACTTAATTGTTTTGAAGCAATTGAAATGCTTTTTCAAAAGGTTTGTCTTGAAAGGGACAAACCTTTTTGATCATCAGCGTCAGGAGTAAGGGTCTATGATAGAGAGGGATGAGCAGGTCGATGATTTGGGGAGAGGTCTCCGGATTATTCAGAAGCGGCAGGGCTTTAAATATGGGACAGACAGTGTGCTTTTGGCAAAATTTGTACAGATGTCCCGGGACATTTTACCTGGCCGCTGTGCAGGAAGCCTGAAATGCGTGGATCTGGGTACCGGTACCGGAATTTTGCCTTTGCTCTTGTCCCGGGATCCGCGGTTTTCTGAAATTTCCGGTCTGGAGATACAGGCGGATTATGCGGAAATGGCAGCTCGGAGCATAGCAATGAATTGCTTGGAGGACCGCCTTCATATTGTGAAGGGCGATATAAAAAATGCAGCGGAAATTTATGGGCGGGCTTCTGTACAGGCCGTTGTGACCAATCCGCCCTATAAAAAATTAGGGGCGGGAATCCGGAGTATATCTGAAAAAGAAGCTGTGGCCAGACATGAAGTCTGCTGTACTCTGGAGGATGTGATCCGCAGCAGCAGCCTTTTGCTGTCGCCGGGCGGCGGCTTTTTTATGATACACAGACCGGAGCGCTTGGCGGATGCCATGGAGTTTATGAGAAAATACCGGCTGGAACCTAAGTATTTACAGTTTGTTTTCCCTAAGCCGGGACGCCGTCCCTCTATGTTCTTAACAGCAGCGGTCAGAGGCGGCGGTCACAATCTGGTGATTCAGGAGCCCTTGATTCTTATGGATAGAGAGGGAAGAGAAACGGAGGAGCTGCGCAAAATTTATGCATACTGAATACGGAAAGCTGTATATTGTGGCGACGCCCATCGGCAATCTGGGAGACATTACTCTGAGAGCGTTGGAAACCTTGCGGGAAGTGGACCTGATCGCGGCGGAGGATACCCGTCAGACGGGGAAATTATTGTCGCATTTTCAGATCAAAAAGCCTATGCTGTCCTATTATGAGCACAATAAAGTACAGCGGGGGCCTCAAATAATAGAAAAGCTGAAAGCAGGTCAGAACCTTGCTCTGGTATCTGACGCGGGGACTCCCGGCATATCAGATCCCGGAGCGGATATTGTTAGAGAGGCCATTGCCCAGGGGATTTCTGTAACCATGGTTCCCGGTCCAGTGGCTGGAATCATGGGACTGGTTCTTTCCGGTCTGGACACGGGACGGTTTCTGTTTGAGGGCTTTTTGCCGGAGGAAAAGAAATCTAGATTTGCAGTGTTGGAACAGCTGATAACAGAACAAAGAACCACGGTCTTATATGAATCGCCTCACCGAATTGTGTCAACGCTCAAGGAAATGAGCGCGGTATTGGGAGAGGACAGGCGAATTGCCCTTTGCCGCGAGCTGACAAAAATTTACGAAGAGGTCATTTTGAAAACGGTGAAAAATCACCTGGAGGATTTTGCGTGCAGACCGCCCAGAGGAGAATATGTGATGGTTATAGAAGGGGCGGACAGGCAGGCTGTAGCGGACATCAACAGAGAGCGCTGGGCCAATGTTCCGGTGAAAGAGCATGTAGAGCGCCTTATGGCGGAGGGCCTGAGCCGCAGAGATGCCATAAAAAAAGCTGCACAGGAAAGAGGCAGCACGCGAAATGAAATATATGAGATGTATGAACACGAAAAAACTGTCCCTTAATAAAGTCATAAAGGGACGGTTTTCTGTGTGGAACGTTTCGTGGCTATTTTTTTAGTTCTGCGATACAATCCTCACAGATGTTGCGCCCTTTGTAAACGGTAACATTTTGCGCGTTGCCGCAGAAAATACAAGCGGGTTCGTATTTTTTCAGAACAATAGAATCCCCGTCCACAAAGATTTCCAGTGAATCCTTTTCGGCGATTTCCAGCGTCCTGCGCAGCTCAATAGGCAGCACAACCCGGCCTAAATCGTCTACCTTACGGACAATACCTGTAGACTTCAACATGTCAATTTTCCTCCTTGTTTCTCCTGACACTACTATTATTTTAATGATATGGACACATTGTAATACAATTCACAGGGTTCGTCAACAATTCCCATGAAAAATAGCATGATTTTGCAGCTTCTCAAATACATTGTATAAAAAACAGACAAGGAAAGAAGGCTGCATTATGCTGAACTATATATGGGCTGGTATGTTAATTTTTGGGATTGGATACAGCTGCTTCAATGGAAATCTTCAGGCTGTAGGCGATGCTCTGCTAGAGAGCGGAGGCCAGGCGGTGACATTTTCTATTGGTATTATTGGGGTGACCGCCTTTTGGTGCGGTATGCTGGAAATTTTAAATCAGGCAGGAGGAATCCGCTTTTTCTCCCGTATTCTTCATAGACCGATTCGAAAGCTGTTTCCGGAAAGTAGACAAAATCCACAGATATCGGCTCAGATCGTGACAAATCTGACGGCAAATTTTTTTGGACTGGGAAACGGGGCGACGCCCTCTGGCATAGCCGCTGTACGGGAGCTGCAGAAGATGCAGCCTGGACAGGATAAAACAACGGCAAGCCGGGGAATCTGTCTGTTTTTGGTTATCAACGCGGCTGCCTTTCAACTGATGCCTATCACTGTGCTGGCTATCCGGACGGCGGCAGGCAGTACACATGCCTTTGATATTGTTGTTCCCATCTGGATTGCTTCTGCAGCGGCGCTGGTGACAGGCATTGCTGTGTATTATCTGTGGGAGGGGCTGTTGGCCAAACGGAGCGGCAGGCAGAGAGCCGGGAAGGAGCGGAGGAAGAAGTGAAGTTTTTTTCTGTTTTAATTCTACCTTTTTTGGTGATGGGAATTCTTTTGTTGTCCTGGGCCAAAAAAGGAAATGCCTTTTCTGCTTTTACTACGGGAGCTAAAATGGGCGCCCGGACCATATTGGATATTATTCCCTCCCTGATCGGCCTGTTTGTAGCCATTGGGGTGTTCAGAGCCTCTGGGGCAATGGAGCTGATTGTCAATCTGCTGACGCCTCTGGGCAAGCTTCTAGGGATTGATCGGGAGCTGCTGCCTCTGGCGCTGCTACGCCCTGTCTCGGGAAGCGCTTCTCTTGCTCTGGTACAGGATGTAATCAAGGAACAGGGGGTGGATACCTATCTGGGCAGAGCCGCGGCTGTTATGATGGGGTCTACAGAGACTGTTTTTTATACAATGGCGGTTTATATGGGAGGGAACGGAATCAAAAAGGCCTCAGGAGTGCTTCCTGCGGCCCTGGCTGCCAATTTGGTATCTGCTGTCATCGCCTGTGTGCTGTGCGGGCTGTGATTTTTATCCCTGTGTCCTCAGTACGGCTTTGACGGCGGCACCGGTTTCCCTATCGTAGTAGTACAGCTTATATCCGTCAAACTCTGGGTATTCCGGCAATTCCACACATTTATTAATCCATCTGTAGACTTTATCCGGATCATGACCGGGCTGTCTACAAGGGATGCCCAGGAGAAAATAGCCCTTTGAGGAATTTCCGGGCTGATAGCTTCCCAGCAGAATGTGGGAATACTGTTCCATTCCGGTTTTCATTTCCTCTACAACCTCCAGCGTAGGGGTAATTTGATTGTGGGCCAGCTCCTGGCGCAGCTGCTGGATCCTGACTGCCCGGCTCCAGCTGTAGGCGGGATTGGTAGTATGAAAGGGATCAAAGGGCGCTTTTGGAGGCTCCTGTTCCCGGGATTTCTGGGGAGAAGACGCCGTCCGGAGTATTTGCTCTCCTGTTTTTTCACTCACCAGCTCTATGAAGTCGTATTTCCCGCTGGAAGGAAGGAAAGCCCGCCCATTTACAGTAAAATGCTGTTCTCCTCGGAGCAGGTCTTGGTTTCCGCTTAAATAGATCCGGCCCAGGGTAAAGGGCTTTTCCATATTTAAAGGATCTACAAACCGTATCAATGCGCCTCGGCCAAAAGAAACGGGAATGTTTTCCGCTACACACTGAGCCTTTACTATATTTTTCGTATAGCGCAGCAGGACATAGCCGCAGGCGGAGTGGTTTTCTCTGCCTTCAAAAAAGTAGTAGCCTGATGTAAAATTCATAATTCCCTCCAATGTTCTTGTTTACCATAAATGTATGACAAGCTTTCAGGAATATGCAAAGCCCCCCCTGAATATCAATGGGTCATGGGAGGGATACAAGCTATGGGTCAGAAATACACAGGATTAACTTCAGCACGGGCCAGGGAGCTGCTGAGCCAAAACGGCAGAAATGTCCTGCATCAGAAAAAAAAGAAATCTGCTATTTCTATTTTTCTTAATCAGTTTACCGATGTGATGGTCATTATTCTTATGATCTGTACCGTTATTTCAGCCTTTATGAACGACTGGCTGGAGGCGGTGGTAATGATTGCAATTGTAGTGGTAAATGCAATACTGGGTTTTATTCAGGAGTACAGGACGGAAAAGACCATTGAGGCGCTGGGTCGGCTGACGACAGCCCATGCGACGGTTGTCAGAGACGGAGTAAAGAAAAAAATACCGGTGGATCAGGTAGTGACAGGAGATGTGTGTCTGATTTTTACAGGGGACCGGGTTCCGGCAGACGGCTTTCTTATCAGCGGAGAGGGTCTGAGCTTTGACGAGGCTATGCTGACGGGAGAGTCGGAGCCGGTGGCAAAGACAGAGGGTCCTGTATACATGGGGACAGGGGTTCTGACCGGGCATGGTATTATCGGCATCACAGAGACAGGAATGCACACGCAGATGGGTCAGATTTCCAATATGATTCAGGAAGAAAAGGAGGAGGAAACTCCTCTGCAGAAACGGCTTTCCCGCATGGGGAGGTATATTGTACTGGGCTGTCTGGGAATTTGCATTATTGTTACTGCAGTGGGAATCCTGAGGGGTCAGCCTGTGATTACTATGCTGCTGTCCGGAATCAGTCTGGCGGTGGCGGCTGTACCGGAGGGCCTGCCTGCTATCGTTACTATTGCGCTGGCTATGGGAGTTTCCCGGATGGCCTCCTGCAGCGCACTGGTACGAAGACTCCCTGCGGTAGAGACATTGGGCTGTACTGATGTAATCTGCTCCGACAAAACGGGAACCCTTACTCAAAATAAAATGGCGGTAAAACGGATCAAGACGTTTCCCTGCCCTATTCCCACGGCCGATATCTGTATGGAGTGCAGCAATGACAGTGACAGTACAGAACACGCGCTGACAGAGTATTTTAGTGAATATAAGCCGGGGAAATATAAAAGAATTCAGGAATTTCCCTTTGATTCCGTACATAAGACTATGACCGTTGTAGTAGAAGACACTGCCGGTGCCCGATATGTTTTTTCAAAGGGTGCGCCGGAAAGGCTTATCGGAAGACGGGATCAGAGCGCCGCCAGAGAGACGGAGCATATGGCGGCCGCTGCTCTTCGGGTACTGGCAGTAGGCTGCGGAAGCCTTGAGCCCGGTACGGATATCAGAGATCGACTTGCCCTGGAGAAAAAGGTGAGGCTGGTGGCTCTTGTAGGACTGGCGGATCCAGTAAGGCCAGAGGCAGCGGCAGCAGTGGCACAGTGTAAATCCGCAGGGATCCGGACTGTGATGATTACGGGAGACCATAAGCTGACGGCCAGTTCCATCGGCAGGGAGCTGGGGATTATAGGGCCGGAGGGGCATATTATGACAGGAGCCCAGATGGAGAATCTGTCCGACCAGGAGTTGGCGGAGAAAGTAGGTAAAATATCAGTTTTTGCCCGGGTTCAGCCCATTCACAAGCTGAGAATTGTAAAGGCATTTAAAGCCCTGGGGAAAACGGTGGCTATGACGGGAGACGGCGTAAATGACGCGCCGGCAGTAAAGGCGGCGGATATTGGCATTGCGATGGGAAAGAACGGGACCGATGTAACCCGGGAGGCCTCTGATATGGTGCTTACAGACGATAATTTTGCTACGATTGTGCGGGCAGTCAAGGAAGGCCGGGCCATTTATGACAATATTAAAAAGTTTATCCGGTATATGCTGGCCTGTAACCTGGGAGAAGTAGTTACCATGTTTGTCGCAATCCTCTGCGGTCTGCCTCTGCCCCTCTTTCCTATACAGGTTCTCTGGGTTAACCTGGCTACAGACGGTCTGCCGGGAATTGCCCTGGGGATGGACAGTCCGGCGGCGGATATTATGGACCGTCCCCCGGTTCCTGCGTCCAGAGGAATTTTTTCCGGAAGAATGCCCTGGCTGATTCTTTCCAGAGGAATTTTAATTGGGCTGTGTACGCTGGGCGTGTTTGCGACCATTCAGTGGACCGGCGGGACGCTGGCGCTGGCCAGGACTGCGGCTTTTGCTACGCTGGTCGTGACGCAGCTGGTGCATTCCTTTGAATGCAGAGGAAGCTACGATATACGGGGGAATCTGTTTCTGGTGGCTGCCGCGGCTCTTTCTTTTATGATGGTACTGGCGGTTATTTATATAGGGCAGTTACAGGTAATTTTTCATACAGTGGCGCTGGATCTGTGGCAATGGGGGATTATCTGCGGCTTTACGGCTCTGGTGCCAATACTGGGCGGTATGCTGGACGGATTGGTCAAGAACAGAAAATGGTGGAAGGGCGGGTCGGGAAAATGAAATAGAAAAAGGAGAAGCCGAGAGCTTCTCCTTTTGTGCTGTACAGAAAATTATGATAAATTTCCGTTTGTGTCACAGGATAGAGTAAGGTCTACAACAACAGTGTCCGTGATAATAAAAAATACATATTCTTTAAATATTGCCTGTCCATGAGCTACTTGACTAGAATCTTTATATGAACCAGGGCTAGATATTTCCCAAGCATCATCCACAATGTTAAAAGAGGTTGGGGAAGCATAGCCATATTTTAAGGCGATTTCCAACACTCTTTTGTCTGTCCCTTGTAATTCAAAGGCAGCTTGTGTCATTCTGCGCCTGCGGATATATTCTGCCAGCGATATACCGGCAACATAAGAGAAAATCCGCTGAAAATAGTATGTTGAACAGCTTGCAATCCGAGCAACCTCGTCAAACGATATTTCCTGATCTAAGTGATTTTCAATGTATTCAATGGCCTTATCCAGTTGCCGGTGTCAATATAGACCGGGTCGATAGATATTGCCAGCCACACATAGCCGACCTTATCCGACCAAACCAAATCATAATGGGAAACAGCAGGAGTGCCACAGCCTGCCAGCCGCTCCACAGCATCCACAAAGCTGTACCCCCGGATTTCCATGAGGTAATCCACGGCATTGATCTTTCGTCCACGGCTATTCCAGTACCAGTAATTCTTGCTCGCCACATAAACCAGGCTGTCATGCTCCCGATGGCGGTAATTGGCGCCTTCCCGTTTCAGCACGCCGCTTTCGTGGGAAAGCAGATAATCTAACAGATCCGTTTCCCTTGCCTGGGTGATCTGTTCCTGAGTCAAGCTCGGCATTGCTTCGGCGTTTCATGGATTTTCATGGCGCTCAGCCTCCTTTCTGTGATATTTTCTTTCACCAAAGCCGCTCCCTCTATCCGTAAAGATCGTGATTGACTTCGGCCCGGTAATAGCTGTCCATGGTAGTCGGGGCATTATAGAGAGCCGCCAGCAAGTAGGACTTGATATTCCGAACCTTGGTCGTGTTATTATCCAGGCAGTCGAACACATACTCCACATGGGAGAAGTTCACTTTCAGGAAACGGCTTTTTACCACCTCACGGGGGTAGTCATCCCCGGCAATGCGGATATATGGCCGCTGGGATAGGACCGTTTGTAGCATCAGCTCAACCAACTCGTCCACACGCTCATACAAATCTCTGTCCTTATGGTCGTAGTTCAGATAGCCATTGTGTACTTTGGCATGGTTTTGAATTTTAATAAAGCCACGTTCCTGATTCTCCATTGCTTTCCGATACCCCTCGTCTGTGAGGAACAGGCGCATCTTATCGCCTTTATCTCCGACAGGGGATTCAAAAGAAAGCACATCAAAGACAACCATGTGGCGTACCTGCGGGTCAAACCGCTCCAGGGCCATAATGTCATGGCCTTTTAATTTTTCAGCCCCGGATTGCTGCCGGGCCAATGCGATCCGCTCACCCATAGTGCGAGGGTAAGGCAGGTGATAATTCTTCTGGATGTCCTTCACCAAATCCATGCACTGTTCATTTGACAGAACCCGCAGCTTTGCCATGAGTCCCCGCACCATATCGCGCTGCTCCGGGTTACGGGTAAAACGGGCTGTCATATACAGTTCATCCAGCACTTTGGCCTGGCAGTCGCCGTCAACCTGAAACAACTGCCTTTTTTCTTCTTCATTCAGTTCCATGTAAATTTCCTCCTATTTCTGAAAATGGGCGCAAAAAAAGGACGCCCATCAGATCAGATGAAACGCCCTGATAAGCAGCGGCCCGGTAAAACACCGCACCGCTGCAGCAGTATTCAATTTTGTCTTTTAAGTGACACCTCCCATCATTCGACAGATTTTTCGCTGGCTATCAAGGTTGGAAAAGGAATTGAATAGGCAACGACAAACGCTGAAACCCTTGAAAACACTGGGTTTTTCCGTTTGTCCTTATTATACCGTAAGGGCATACATATACGACCAACCTTCTCTCTCACGGGGCAGCACCCAAGGATGTGCAGGAGTTGCTGGGACATTCTGATGTAAGTACCACGATGAACATTTACGCCCACGCCACCAGAGAGGCCAAGCGAACTTCCGCAAGGCTGCTGGATAAGGTTGTGGGGACAGCCTGAAAAAAGTTTCCCTCATTTCTTCTCGCAAGGGAAAAAATGAGGGAAAAGGGCCAAACCGAGGCGGCGAAAACGCTGGAAACACCAGTGTTTTCAAGGGGTATAGAAATTTTAACTGAGAAATCCCCATTGCCCGGATGGCAGTTAGTACTCCAGCTCTATGCTGTAAAGCCCGGATTTCCTCCTCAGAGAAATATGTACTTGCAATACTCTCCGGCGTACCCAGAACCGATTCCAGAGACTCACACTCCTCACCGTCTTCTCTGAGGTCGTCCATCTCATCTCTTAATTTTGCCAGTATGTCTTTTGTTTTGGAATTTCTCACATAAAGTGCTTTGCGAACCTGCTTCAAATATTGCTTTTCCTGTTTTGATAAACTACGTCGTTTCACTTCTTCTCCCCTTTGTACGTAAATACTTCATCTACGCCTAAGCACATGGATTCATACTCCTCCTTTAACATATCTAAATACTGAAACCCTGTATCTGTCAAATGGTAATACCTTCTTGTACGCTTCTTTCCAGCTAACTCGGACCGTTCTGTAACATAGCCTTTTTCGATTAGCCGAAATAAAGGTGCGTACAACGAACCAAGCTTAATTGTTATCAGACCCTTGCTGAGCTTGTCTATCTTTTGACTGATCTGATAGCCATACATGTCATCTACAGATAGCATATATGTGATAAGTAAATCCATCACGCCGCGTTTAAAATTTTCTTTAATAGCATCACGCTGCTGATCCATATCACTCTACCTTATTTATATTTTACGACAATTATACGCAGATTGCAGGTATCTGTCAATACAATGTGTTAAAATGTGTATTATAATTGTCAAAGAGTTGTAACACCTTTTTGGAGCTTTTTATCTGCAGCAATAGTATTTACCGTTTTGAGTGTAATATACCGTTCACAGGCGGATGTTCTGTGATATAATAGCTTCAGAATCAATATTCTTGGATATATCTGACAGGAGGAGCTATGAATATAGCAGCGATACTGGCCGGCGGCCGGGGCAGCCGTATGGGCAGTGATATACCGAAACAGTTTATAGAGATAGACGGTATCCCTATTATTGTCCGCACAATTCAGAAATTTCAGGAGCACAGACAAATTGATGCAATTTGTCTGATTTGTCTTACAGAGCATTGCGGCTACATGAAAGAGCTGGCAGAGCAATACCGGCTTACCAAGATAATCAGCATTTTACCGGGAGGCGGGAGTCGGCAGGAATCCTCCTTTCTGGCGGTGGAGGCCATGTATGAGCGATATGGTCCGGAGGCTGTCATACTGATTCACGACGGAGCCCGTCCCAATGTGACAGCAGAGATTTTGTCGGAGAATATCAAAGTAGCATCGAACATGGGTGCGTGCAACACTGTAATTCCCTCACAGGATACGGTGCTGATCAGCAAAGACGGGGAAACGGTTTTTTCCTATACCGACAGAGAGGAAATATACCTGGTGCAGACGCCTCAGAGCTTTCGGCTGGAAACGATTTACCGGGCCCATCTAAAGGGCCGGGAGGTCCCCGGCATAACGGATGACTGCAGCCTTGTTATCCGGGCAGGAGGCCAGGTGGGGCTGGTGTTAGGGGATAAGCGAAATGTAAAAATTACTACTTCTGAGGACCTGATGTGGCTGGAATTTTAGCTTTTACGCAGGAAATAATTGATTTGACGCAGATATTTCCCAAAAATGCAAAATTTCTTGACAAGGGCTGACAAGTGTTGTAGACTGATCGGGAACTGATGTTCGACATATGAATTGTGAAAGGAAAATGGAGGCAGGAAATGGACGACAGAAAATCGACAGAGAAAAAGAAGGCCCTTGAGATGGCTTTGGCGCAGATCGACAGAGACTTTGGAAAGGGCGCTGTAATGAAGCTGGGAGAGAATCTGCATATGAATGTAGAAACCATTTCTACCGGCTCCATTGGACTGGACATGGCCCTGGGCGTAGGCGGACTGCCTCGGGGCCGTATCGTGGAGATATACGGACCGGAATCCTCCGGTAAGACTACGGTGGCGCTGCACGTGATTGCAGAAGCGCAGAAAAACGGAGGAGAAGCGGCCTTTATTGATGCGGAGCATGCTTTAGATCCGGTATATGCCCGGGCATTAGGGGTGGATATAGATAATCTGATTGTCTCACAGCCGGATACAGGAGAGCAGGCGCTGGAAATCGTAGAAGCGCTGGTAAGAAGCGGCGCGATTGATGTTATTGTTATTGATTCTGTTGCCGCGCTGGTACCGAAGGCCGAGATTGACGGAGATATGGGGGATTCCCATGTGGGTCTGCAGGCCAGGCTGATGTCTCAGGCGCTGAGAAAGCTATCCGGTGTTATCAGCAAATCCAATACAGTAGCCATTTTCATCAATCAGCTCCGGGAAAAAGTGGGCGTTATGTTCGGAAATCCTGAGACCACTACCGGCGGCCGGGCCCTGAAATTTTACTCTTCCGTTCGGCTGGATATCAGGCGGATAGAGGCCATTAAGCAAGGGACAGAGGTGATTGGCAACCGGACGAGGGTAAAGGTGGTTAAAAATAAAGTGGCGCCGCCTTTCCGGGATACAGAATTTGATATTATATACGGCGAAGGGATTTCCAGGTCCGGGGGGATTCTGGATCTTGCGGTTGAGGAAAATATTGTTGTCAAGAGCGGATCCTGGTTTTCCTATAAAGAGCAGCGAATTGGACAGGGCAGAGAGAATGCCAAGCAGTATTTGAGAGAGCATCCGGAGGTTATGCGCGAAATAGAACTGAAAATCCGAAACGGGGCGGATGCGGACGGAGAAATCAAGGACAGGGATGAAGGCGGTAAGTAAAAGAAAATGATCAGAGTTGACCGTCTGACAGAGGCTTCGGAGGGATTGTGCACAGTTTTTTTCAGCAACGGGGAAGAACAGGTATTCTCCGAAGAAGAGCTGTGCGCATTTCATATCATTTCTGATAGGGTTTATACAGAGGAACAGTACAGAGACCTTATTGACAGTGTTTTTTGCCAGAGGGCAAAGGAAAAGGTCATGCCCTATGTGCTTTTTTCCCGCAGAACAGAAAAGCAGGTATTCGATAAAATTATTTCTCTGGGCTTTCCCGCCTCGGCAGCAGAAGCCCTGGTCCGTGAATTGACTGACAAGGAATATCTCAATGACAGAGCGTACTGCCGGTCCTACGTGAAACAGGCGGCGGAGAAAAAGGGCTATTCCCGGAACAGAATCCGCCTGGAGCTGAGACAAAAGGGACTCTCTGATGCACTGATTGAAGAAGCCTTTGAGGAGCTGTCCTTTGAGGATACAGACGCTGCCCGTATGGTTTTAAATAAAAAGTTGCGTACTGCGGGGGAAAGGGACTATAATAAGCTGTGCGTTTTTCTCATGAGGAAGGGTTTTTCCGGAGATACCGCAAGAAAAGTTATACAGGAGACGGAAATTGAATAACAGGGATGAAATCCACATAGGCATTATCTCACTGGGCTGTGCCAAGAATCAGGTAGACGCCGAGGTAATGGCCGGGGCGCTGACGGAAGCAGGCTATGGAATAACGCCTGACCCGGCAGAGGCCCAGGTCATTCTTGTGAATACCTGCGGCTTTATTGATGAGGCCAAGCAGGAGGCCATTGATACCATACTGGAAATGGCGGAGTATAAAAAAACAGGCGTCTGTCAGGCATTGCTGGTGACAGGGTGTCTGGCTCAGCGATATTTTACCGAAATACAGGAGAGTCTGCCGGAGGTAGACGGGATTATAGGGATCGGCGGTTTTAAAAGCATTTGTCAGGCTGTATCCGAGGTTTTGGAAAAAGGTACTTACCGGAACTGCGAAGAGGACCTGAGTCTGGCATATCTGAGCGGAAGCAGAATATTATTTAGTCCTGAGGGGAGTGCGTATCTTAAGATTGCAGAGGGCTGCGACAACCGGTGCCATTACTGTGCCATTCCGGGCATCCGGGGTCCCTTCCGGAGCCGGCCGATGGAGGAGCTGGTCCGGGAGGCAGAGCGTTTGGCGGCACAGGGGGTCAAGGAACTGGTTCTCATTGCCCAGGATACTACCCGATATGGAAAGGACCTCTATGGAGAACCGAAGCTGGCGGAGCTGATCCGACAGCTGAACCAAATCCGGGAGTTTGAATGGATTCGGGTGCTGTATTTATATCCGGATGAGATTACGGAGCAGTTGATTGATACAATAAAAGAATGTGATAAGGTAGTACCGTACGTGGATTTGCCTATACAGCATATTTGCACGGGTTTGTTGAGAAAAATGAACCGACGGGGTAGCGGAGAGGAGCTCCGGCGTATTTTTTCAGAATTCCGGGCGCGTATCCCCAATGTGGTGATCAGAACCTCCCTGATTATAGGGTATCCCGGGGAGACAGAAGAGGATTTTCGGGAGCTGATGGAATTTGTACAGCAGACCCGGTTTGACAGAATGGGTATTTTTAAGTATTCTAGAGAAGAAAATACCGTAGCCGCCGCTATGGAACCTCAGGTCGAAGAGTCTGTCAAGGAACAGCGGTACGAAGCTTTGATGGAGCTGCAGCGCAGGATTTCCAGAGAAAATAACGAGAAGCGCGTGGGCTGCATCTATAGAACGTTGGTAGAAGGAGTGGATCAGGACGGTATTTTCTATATTGGGCGTACCTATGCGGAAGGCCCGGAAGTAGATGGCAATGTATATTTTACTTCTCCGGAACCTTTGGAGCCGGGAGAAATGGCGGAGGTCAGGATATTAATCGCAGAGGATTATGACCTGACAGGGGAAGCTGTGATACAGGAGAAAGGACTTGAAGAATAAATGAATTTGCCAAACAAATTAACAGTAGCCAGGATGTGCCTCATACCGTTCTTTATGATATTTGCGTTTCCCATGCCGGAGGGGCTGGCGGGACAGGGCTTTTTCAGTACGGCAAGACCCTATATTGCTCTGGTTATCTATGTGATTGCCTCTATTACGGATGCAGTAGACGGGCATATTGCGAGACAGCGGAATCTGGTTACCAGCTTTGGCAAATTTCTGGATCCTATTGCGGATAAGCTGTTGGTAACTGCGGCGCTGCTAGCACTGGTACAGTATAATGGAATGTACCTGTGGGCGGCTATGATTATACTGACACGCGAATTTATTGTTACAGGGATCCGGCTGCTGGCTGCCGGGGAAGGCGTGGTCATCGCGGCGGGGAAGCTGGGCAAGCTGAAAATGATTCTGCAGACAGTGGCGATTATTACTCTGCTGTGCGCCTATATTATTGAAACCTGGTCTGTCCAGTTCTGGCAGACAGCAGCCGGTGTTTTGATCCTTGCAGGAGATGTTCTGATGTGGGGCGCTGTTATCATGACCATTGTGTCCGGAATTGAGTATGTAGCGAAGAATATAGGCTTTTTAAAGAAGGACATTTGACGTTTTTAGGAAGGGGGCTTGCATTCTCTTTGTTTTTGTATTATACTCTTGCCTGTTAATTATGACCAAGTAATAATAATTGACGAAAGGGACGAGAGGTGGGCATGGCCCGAAGCATTGCGGTTAAAAAAAAGAGACAAAAATTACTGCGGGAGAAATTAAACGCGCAGCCTTATCTGACAGATGGAGATCTGGCGGCGTTTTTCCATGTCAGCGTCCCGACGATCCGGCTGGACCGTCTGTCTCTGGGGATACCGGAGCTGAGAGAGAGACTGAAAAATATAGCGGCCATGGATTTGGAGCCTATGCAGCCCATGGAGCATCAGTCAGGGATGCTGGTTGACATAGACAAAGGGGTAAAGGGCATATCTATTATGGAAACCAGTCAGGATATGTGTTTTGCCGGAACGGAGATCGTTCAAGGCAGTTATCTCTATACCATGGCTGAAGGACTGGCGGTGGCTATCATTGGAAAGCCGGCGGCTATTACACAGGTAGGCACGATTAAGTACAAAATTCCGATCCGGGTGGGAAGCCGGCTGGTGGCCAGAGGCGAGATCAGAGAAACAAGGGAGGATTCCTTTATTCTTTGGATAAAGGTTTACAATAAAGAAGCAGAGGCGTACAGGGGAAAATTTATTTTCAGCACAAAAATGCCGTAGAGTGAAGAGGGAAAGCGTTATGATGATTTTAGTGGATGCAATGGGTGGAGACAATGCTCCAAAGGCCATAGTAGAGGGCTGTGTGCAGGCTATGGCTGTGCGGGAGGATATCTCTGTTACGTTGATTGGAGACAGAAAACAGATTGAAAATGTGCTTCTGAATCAGGAGTATGACAAAAGCCGACTGTGGATCAAGCATACCACAGAGGTGATTTCCAACTGTGATGTGCCCACAAAGGCGATTTCCCGAAAAAAGGACTCTTCTATGGTAGTAGGCTTTCAGATGCTGAAGAATAAGGAGGGCAATGCTTTCATCTCCGCGGGCAGCAGCGGTGCATTGCTGATCGGCTCTGTTTCTATTGTCAGAAGGCTGCGGGGGGTTGACCGGCCGGCGCTGGGATCTGTGTTTCCTACGAAGAGGGGACCGGCCTTACTGTTGGATTCCGGTCTGAATCTGTCCTGCCGCCCGGATTATTATCTGCAGTTTGCCAAAATGGGAGCCGCCTATATGCGTTCTGCTTTCAATGTAGAGAATCCCAGGATTGGCCTGGTGAACGTAGGCTCTGAGGATGAAAAGGGAACTGATACGCTGCGGGATGCTAACAGGCTTTTGAGAGAATCAGGGCTTAACTATGTGGGCAATATAGAGGGAAAGGATCTGTTTGAAGGGATAACGGATATTGTTGTGACAGACGGATTTACCGGTAATGTTATTTTAAAACTGATTGAAGGTGCCTCTCACTTTTTCTTTGGAAAAATCAAAACGGTCTTTCTAAAGGACTGGAGATCCAAGCTGGGAGCGGCGTTTTTGAAAAAGGGCGTTAAAGAGTTTAAAAAGACCCTGGATCCGGATATTAACGGAGGCGCTCCTATTTTAGGAGTAGACGGACTGGTTATCAAAAGTCACGGCAGCTCTTCTGCCAGAACAATTAAATATGTGGTGCTGAAGGCCGCCGCGTTAGTAGATAGTAGCTTTCTTAGCGATATTAAGCTGGAGCTTAACAAGCAAAAGAAGTGAATATAAATTTAAAATACGGCAATGCCGAAGAAAGGAAGTTTAAGATGTTTGAAAAGGTAAAAAAAATTATTGTTGATCAGTTAGGCGTGGAAGAGAGTGAAGTTACTGCTGAGGCCTCTTTTGTGGACGATCTGGGCGCAGATTCTCTTGACCTGGTTGAGCTTATCATGGCTTTGGAGGATGAATTTGACATTGAAATTCCTGACAATGCCGCAGAGCAGATTACGACAGTAAATGATGTGGTTGAGTACATCAAAAATCTGCAGAAATAATTTTATTTTGCATGAAGGGCGGCGCAGTGATTGCGGCCGCCTTTTGTTTGCTGTAGTGAGAAAGGGGATTTCTTATGTTCCATCCGGATACGGACAGGCTTCAGAAACAGATTGACTATTCATTCCGTCATATTGGGCTATTGACTCAGGCGCTGACCCATACCTCCTATTCCAATGAAAAGTTTTCCAAGTCGGAAAGTCATTTAGCCAGCAACCAGCGGCTGGAGTTTTTAGGGGATTCCGTATTGAGTCTGGTGGTAAGTACTTATCTGTATGAGCATTTTACCAGGATGCCGGAGGGGGGGCTTTCAAAGCTGCGGTCTGTTATTGTGTGCGAAAGCTCTCTGGAAGTCTTTGCCAGGCGGATTTGTCTGATGGATTTTCTGTACCTTGGGGTAGGAGAGGAGCGGACCGGCGGCAGGGAGAAGCCCTCTATTTTGGCGGACGCCTTTGAAAGCCTGATTGCGGCCATTTATCTGGACGGCGGCATGGAGGCGGCCAGACGCTTTATTCTGTCGCAGTGTGAAAAAGATATTCACGAATTTGCCGCAATGTATAAGACCTTTGACTATAAAACCAATTTGCAGGAGCAAATGGGAAAGCAGGGCATCAAGCCTGTATATGAAATTATCGGTACGGAGGGACCGGAGCACGACCGTTACTATATTGCACGGCTTTTGTGCGGTGAGCAGTCCACCTTTGGAAAGGGCCGCTCTAAGAAGGAAGCGGAGCAGCTGGCTGCTAAAGATATGCTGGAGAAGCTCTGAAAGGGATTCTATGATGGTAATCATCGTACTGAATTAGCTCGAACAATGGGATGGGCAGTTGATGTAAAAGTGAGATGAGACGCTATGATAAATAATTTTGATCTGTATGATATATATGCTGTTTTTGTTGTTATACGTAATTATCCTGCATTGGATAAAATGATATCGTATTAAGGAAAGTATTAGCGGTTTTTGCGGAAGACAGTGCAGAACCCAACCAAATCAGAAAAGCGATTGCCGGTATTGAGGGAATTGATAAAGAAGTATGGGAATTTTCATTTTTTAATAATGAGTATACATATATTCGCTTGGTAAAAGAAATCCACATATACGATATGCTCACTGAAATATGTCAGTTTATGCTTAATCTGTATGAACAGAAACGTTATGATATACTGGAAGCTGCCGCTGACAGTGTACATAACTTGCCTATAGAATTAGCAGAGCATCATTTTATACTTCCGGAATGTTACAGAAAAGTGTATATAGAACCATTCCGGAAAAAAGCGGATAGGAATTTTTTAAAAGAATTTATTTAATGTTTTTTTGTGTATGTCTAGGGAGATCGCTACGGCCAGACAGCTTCTAACGGAAAAGGATATTTTACTAGCAAAAACAGCAAGGATAAAATTACTTCTGTGGTAGATGTATATCGAGAGGTAACGGAGTACAATTACAGCGGCGGTGTGCTGATCGGTTTTCAGATCTCTAGGTATCTGGACAACTCAAAAATGGAGAGCTGCAGAATATGGCTGCTGTACGATGAAACCGGAGACTTAATATGGAAATGAACAACTTAATTTTAAAACACTTTACTATCCTGCTGAATAATGGGTTTCAATTAAAACATCGTAATTATTGTAATATAGTTTACACATATACATTCATAAATAGCAACGATTATAAAATAATTATATCTGTTGATTTGCGTGAGAAGTTTGTAGATATAAAGATTAAAAAACCTACAAAAGTTCTTTTGGCAATTGAATATGGTGAAATAATTGAAAACCATGAATTTGATGGATTGGAAGATATGTTGACATCAGTTAGGACGTGTTTACAATGAAGCAAAAGGGGGGCAAGGATTAACTAAAACACACATTAATACAATATTTGACATATATGCAAAGTTTATTGTTAGAAACCTTGCATATATCACTGAAACTACAGACTAAAACTTATTTGTCTCCCATAGTCGCCTGTAAAGGAGGCTATGGGAGAATACTTCTTAAAGTCTATAAATCCCTAAGGTATGCATAGCGGAATTTGGCAATTACCAAAGTATAACAAGGTTTATGGCAGTGGATTTACACTTAAACTTGAACTTTATTGAGAAAAATATAGCAAAATGAATTTCAAAAACAAGGGTTCAAAGAAATAAAAAAATATTTTTATATGGTAGGAGAAGACGTGTTGTGCGGAATAGATTTGCAAAAATCTAATTACGGCAATATCTATTATGTTAATTGTTTTTATTGCATAGGTGACTATAAACGTTTAATGGTATTGCCTAATTATTATGATAGCGATATTCAAGGTGGAATTTTGACAATGTCAAAGATACACAGATCACGGAGGGTATTTTTTGACTTCCATAATTAAATATGAAGAGTATACCAAAGACAAATTACGTCCATTCTTTGATAGGGAATTCGAAAAGAAAATCTTGCTGCCAATTTACCAAAGAAAGAAATATATTTTGGATAATCTCAAGAAACTATACTTTTTAACTTTAAATAAGAGAGAAGTAATGCAAAAATTACAATCGTAGTCTATTTCATTCCCTTAATAGGTTTCTGCAATATTCCTGACGAAACAGCATTTGGTCACCTAAACATGACACTTGCTGGTGCATAGCAAATATATGTAATTCTTGACAGCAATAATACGCTGGATATACAATGTGAGATAGATGAACTGATGGACAAAAGAGCGTGACGGAGACGGGAGAAACGGGATGTATACCGAGAGGTAACAAAGTACAATTGCAGCGGCGGACAAGTATAATTTTTAATGTGTATCCAGGAACTGCAAGAACATGGAATTCGAGACAAGAGCTTGTTGATATGCTATTGGGTAATATAGGAGGTTCGTAATTATATGAAAAACAAATTGTTTGTGATAATACTGTCCGTTGCTTTATTGTTTATCCCCGGCTGCTCAGAGTCTGATATACCGAACCCTACTGACGTGCCAATCAGCAAGGAACCTGCCGGTACAGCGAATCCCTGGGAGGTAAGGACATACGAGAATTTTACTTACTATATTCAGGACGGAACGGTTGTTATTAAAGGCTATAACGGAGATCCGGAATCCCTTGTGATTCCGGACTACATTGACGGCATAGCGGTTACAAAAATTGATCAAATGGCTTTCTACCAGAAGCTTCGCCTGCAAAGCATTACACTGCCGGAAACTTTAGAAGTACTAGGCGGAAGCGCTTTTTATCGGTGTTACAGATTGGCCTCTATATATATCCCGGCAAAAGTAAAGACCATTGAAACCAATCCCTTTTTTCGATGCAGTTCTTTACAGGTGATTTCCGTTTCGGAGGGAAATACGCAGTATACTTCCATAGAAGGGGCTCTGTATAGTAAAGACGGGAAAGTACTTTGGGTGTATCCCGAGGGAAGAACAGAGGAGGTATTTTATATTCCGGATTCTGTAGAGACCATAAATTCAAGTGCTTTTGGTTATCATCCTATTGGTAAAAATATTGCAATTCCTGCTAGTGTTACCAATTTTCCTTCAAATAGTCTGAGCGTTTTTCCTGATGATCTTCAATTAATTGTACTGTCTGGCTCTGCGGCAGAAGCGTACGCCATAAGGACAGGAATGAACTATCGTCTGAAGGAGGACTGAGGCAATTGCCTGTACAGTTTCTTCCTCCGCTGCTGTAAACTTTATTATTTCCGCTTTCCTTCCTGCAGAAGTTGTAAAATTTCCTTTTTGTGGTACAATAACACTATCGTTTTTTTCTTAAATAAAACAAAGGAGTGTTGTTATTTGGAAAAATTGCCGCTGCGGAAAGAGATTGACAGTAAGCTGAAATGGAAGCTTGAAGATATGTATCCCACAGATCAGGAGTGGGAAAGAGATTTTGCCGGGATCTCTGAACAGTATCCCGCCCTTGCCGAGTACAGGGGAAGGCTGGCAGAATCTGCCGAGACCCTGTGTGCCTTCTACCAATTAGAAGAAAAGATATCCCTGACACTGGAGAAGCTGTACGTTTATGCCAGAATGCGCAAAGATGAAGACAACACCGTCAGTAAATATCAGGAGATGACAGCCAGGACAGAAATGCTGATGATGCAGATTCAGGCCTCTTTGGCCTTTTTTGAGCCGGAACTTCTCAAGACGGGCCAGGCAAAGCTGAACCGGTATATGGAAGAGTGCCCGGCATTGCAGGATCGGGATTTTGCTTTTAAAGAAATGTTTCGTCAGAAAAAGCATGTACTTTCTGAAAAGGAAGAGCGGCTTCTGGCCCTGGCACAGGACTGCGCGGGGACCGGTGACGAGGCCTTTACCATGTTTAACAATGCGGATATTCAATTTCCGGCGATCCGGGACGAGCAGGGGAATCGGGTAGAGCTCACCAAAGGACGGTATACCTCCTTTTTGGAGAGTAAGGATCGGTCTGTGCGGAAAAGTGCGTTTAAAGCCTTATATAAAACCTACGGGGCCTACAAAAATACACTGGCTGCCTGTTATGTAGGAAGTCTCAAGACTGACCGATTCTATTCAGCTGCCAGAAAATTCGGAAGTAGCCTGGAGGCAAGTCTTTCTTCTGACAAGGTTCCCATCAGGGTTTACGACAATTTGATTGATACCGTCCATCAGAATCTGGCACTGCTCACCCGGTATCTTACGCTGAGAAAGAAAGCTTTGGGGCTTTCCAGCCTTCATATGTACGACCTGTATACTCCTATCGTTTCTGTCCCTGCCAGGAAGTACACCTATCAGGAGGCCCAGCAAATTGTGCTAGAGGCTGTGGCGCCTTTGGGAGAGGACTACGGGGAAATGATACAGCATGCGTACCGTTCCGGCTGGATTGATGTGTGTGAGAATCAGGGAAAAACTTCTGGAGCCTATTCCTGGGGCTGTTACAGTGCGCATCCCTATGTGCTGCTGAACTGGCAGGGGACCATCAACGACGTATTTACTCTGGCCCACGAACTGGGCCATGCGATGCACACCTATTACAGCAATCAGACGCAGCCCTATTCTAAGTCTGCCTATCGGATTTTTGTGGCAGAGGTGGCGTCAACGGTAAACGAAAACCTGTTGTTTCACTATATGCTGGAGCGTGCGCAGGATAAAAAGGAGAAGGCTTATTTACTGAATCACTATCTGGAGGAGTTTCGGGGCACGGTTTTCCGTCAGGTAATGTTTGCAGAGTTTGAGAAAAAGGCCCACGCTCTACTGGCGGAGAGCGGCGCTGTTACTGCCGACGGCCTCTGTCAGCTGTATTACTCCTTAAATCAGGAATATTTTGGGAAGGCGGTAATGGTAGATCGGGAGATCCAACTGGAATGGTCCAGGATTCCCCACTTTTATACCTCCTTCTATGTGTATAAATACGCCACAGGCTTTTCTGCTGCTGTGGCGCTGTCAGAGGGGATTTTATCCGGCAGCCGGGAGAAGGTAAAGGCATACAGAGATTTCCTTAAAAGCGGCGGCAGCGACTATCCGTTGATGCTGCTGAAGCGGGCCGGGGTGGATTTGACCAAACCTCAGCCAGTACAAAAGGCGTTAGATGTATTCCGGCAGCATATTGAGCTGTTGGAAAGAGAGTTTTAGGTCCCATGCTGACGAAGGAGCAGAGAGAAGATTTTAACGGACTGATTATTGACGGAATACAGATCTATGAGGAGGATCTGGTAACGCATGATCTGTGTGTTACCGGTACAGCCCTGCTGACAGAGGATCTGGAGGCAGATCACATTGAGATTCCCGGCAGCGCCGAGGTCCGGGGCCTGGTCACCTGCGACAGAATCAGCATAGAGGGACGTCTGGAGTGCAGATATTCCTTTGTGGTGGACAGCGCCGAGGTAGGCGGCAGACTCAAGGTGTGCGGCAAGATCAACGCAGAATCCTTGGCCGCTTATGGCGCGGTATCCTGTCGGTCCTCCGCTAAAATCTACGAACTGGATGTAGGCGGTGAATTTTCCTGTATAGGCAAGCTGCGCTCAGAAAAAATATCGGTTATGGGTTCCCTGTGGGTAGAGGGAAGCATCCGGACACAAAAGCTGATTTTCAGTACGGCCTTGAAATCCTATGCAGACGAAATCATTGCGGATACGCTTATTGTCAAAAAGACAGCCTTAGGGGCGGCTGCGCAGGAAGCGCCTGACTATCTGCTGTCTTGTACCCATGTAGACTGTGACAAGGCCAATATCAGCTACACAAAAATAAAGAGCCTGTACTGCCGCAAGGCCAGCATTGGCCCGGGCTGTGTAATAGAAGAAATATTTTGTAAAAAGGAAGTAACCGTTTCCCCTCAGGCAACGGTGGGAAGGGTCGTTTATTTATGAAAAAATGGATTTCAACACTGCTGTTCCTTGCGGCGGCTGTCACGCCGCTGTCAGCCTCGGCTGTCTATTCAGGTCTGACTCAGCAGGAGGCAGATTGGTATTATTTTTCCTGGATGTTATTGGGCACAGCTCTGTTTGTGCTGGTGGCTGTCGGCCTGTTTTTATATTGGAGACGGTTAGTCCGCCGGCCGGAAATAATAGGAGAAGGAGAGGCGCTCCGGTTGCGCCGTACGGTGCTGATCATTATCGGCGCAGGCTTGGCTGTTCGGTTGATTGCCGCCATTCCCTCTATCGGGTACGGCAATGATGTGGCACTGTTCCAGCACTGGGCCAATACTGCCGGCGACGGGCTGTTCAATACATACAATGTATTGGGTGAGAATATTGACTATCCCCCCGGGTATGTATATGTATTGTACGTATTCGGTATGCTTGCCCGGCTGCTTCATGTACAGGACAGTATGGTATACGACCTGATTATAAAGCTGCCGGCGATTTTATGCGACTGCGGAATTGCCTTCTTCCTCTACCGATTGTGTGGGGACCGGGTGCCCAGACGGTGGACCTGTTTCTTTGTAGCACTGTGGATGTTCAATCCGCTGAGCTTTCTGGATTCCACCGTTTGGGGGCAGGTAGACGCGGTACTGACACTGGCTCTGCTTGCAGGCCTGTATTTCATTACAAAAGAGCGTTTTGTACTGTCAGCGGTGGTATTTGGCGGAGCTGTTATGCTCAAGCCCCAGGCGATTATTGTATTGCCCGTGCTTTGCTTTGCGCTGTTTAGACACAAAAAAGTCAGTACCTTTTTGTACAGTGTATTGGCCGGTCTGGGAACGGCCCTGGGACTAGCGCTGCCCTTTGCTGTCAGCGTGGATATGACGCAGCCTTATATGATACAGAACGTTACGCCTATTTTACAGGCCCTCCATGCGGACGGGGGAGAACTTCTTGCCCGTATTGTGACGCCCTTTGCCTGGATTCTCAGCCTGTTCATGGGGACGGCAGGACACTATGACTATGCCTCGGTAAACGCACTGAACTTCTTTTTTGGGATTGGCGCCAACTGGGTCAAGGATTCTGAGTCCTTTATGGGATTTACTTATTTCATATGGGGTATGATATTTATTGTAGCTGCCGCCGGTCTGACTTGGTTTTTGTACGGGAAGACAAAAAAAAGCCGGGCCCTGCCATATATGGCCTCCGCTGTTATTTTGCTGCTGGTAGCCAATTTCGGTCCCAGAATGCATGAACGGTATTTTTTCCCTGCCGTGGTTTTTCTATTTGCGGCAGCGATTTTAAAAAATAATAAGACTTTGCTGGGACTGGCCGTAGGCACATCTGTATTTGGATTCTTTTCAGTTTTAGAAATTTTGGTGGATCTGAATCTGGGGATTCCCTATATGTGGCCCGGGGTGTCGGTTCTCCGCCTGATTCTATCCTGGGGCAATGTTTTACTGGCTCTGGGGACTGCTGCCTTTGCAATTGCGGATTCTTTTGGTAAAATAGAAAGTACAGGCTTTGATAAAAAGATTTGGAGAATGAGTAAAAATGAAAAAACACTTGCGGAATAAGAAAATTGTTTTCCTTTTGGCTGTTATACTGCTGCTTGTGACAGCAGGCTGCACCTCTTCCTCCGGAGATGTCAGTCTCCATAACAGCGATTTTGAGGGCGGGATGACCGGCTCAGGCGGAATATCCGGCTGGCAGCGCTATGATTATTACGGTAAAATGGCGTCGGACAACCCCTACACACAATTTTCTCTGGCGGATACAGAGGACACAGGAAAGGCGCTTTGCATTGAGAACCGGCAGCCCAATGACGCCAGAATTTTTCAGCATGTGGATGCGAAGCCCAATACGAAATACAAGGTGACAGCCTTGATTAAGACAGAGGGCGTTTCAGAAGAGGGGGCTGGAGCCAATCTTTCCATAAAGGATTTTGGGGGCACCTCATCTCGCATTATCGGGACAAAGGACTGGGAGACAAAAACACTTTATATTGATGTCATGGATTACAGCAAGGGCTTTGATCTCTGCCTTTGTCTGGGCGGTTATTCTGCGGAATCCACAGGAAAGGCTTGTTTTGATAACATTACCATAGAAGAAGTAGCTGAAATACCAGAGGGTGCGGATTCTCTGTCTGTGTGGGAAAAGGGAGACGGCTCCTCCAGTGCGGATTCCTCCCAGGGCCAGGGGATTGTCTGGCTGAACAATGTTTTTAAGGTGCTTTTCTTTGCCGCCATTGCAGGTGTCGCCGTGTATGCAGTATACATCAGTAAAAAGAGGGACAAAATCAGAGCCAAGAAAAAGCTGAGCTTGTCGGAGACCCGGGGAAAGCCGGATCGGTACGACTGGCTTATTATGGGAATTATGACCCTTATCATTGGGGTGATTTCCTTTGTAAATCTGGGGGATACCAAGGCGGCCTCCCACTATTGGAAGGCGCAGACCAACGGAGATTATGTAATTGTAGAGTTTGATGAGGTTACAAAGGTAGAGCGGTACTCCTACTCCAGCAATATTCCTACAGCAGGCAAGTATACGATTTATTATGAGAACCCGGAAAGCCCGGGGGACTATGTGAAGGTCGGAGATATCAAAGAGGACACCTTTTTTGAATGGGCCTATGAGGATGTGACATTTACTGCGAAACGAATCAAGGTTGTTGCGGAAACAGCAGGCCTTGCTTTAAATGAAATTGGCTTCTTTCATAAAGGAGACGACGGGGAATGGAAGCACATTCCGGTAACCGTTGTAGAGGAACATGGGGAAGAGAGAGGAAGCAGCGGTACGCCTGCCAGCCTGTTTGACGAGCAGGAGGCAGTCGCCTCTACCCGAACGTATATGAACGGTACGTATTTTGATGAAATCTATTTTCCCAGAACTGCCTATGAGCACATTCACGGAATGTCTGTCTATGAGACAACCCATCCGCCGCTGGGCAAGCTGATTATTGCGCTGGGCGTTCAGCTGTTTGGAATGAATCCCTTTGGCTGGCGTTTCATGGGAACCCTTTTAGGCGTTCTGCTGGTTCCCGTCATGTATCTGTTTGCCTTGAAGATATTCAAGAAGCGTCTGCTGGCGTTTACAGCGGCTTTCCTGATGATGTTTGACTTTATGCGCTATTCTCAGACCCGGCTGGCAACCATTGATACCTATTCCGTACTGTTCGTCATGCTGATGTACTATTTTATGTACGACTATTTTACCGTGAAGTCCTACGATCTGCGGTTTAAACAGTCGCTGAAGCCGCTGATTTTCTGCGGCCTGTCCTTCGGCATCGGAATTGCCTGCAAGTGGACCAGTGTGTATGCCGGCGCCGGTCTGGCATTTCTCTTCTTCCTGGCAAAATATTTGGAATATCAGGATATTGAAAGAAAACGGGTGTGCTGGCCAGAGCAGAAAAAGCCGTGGATTCTTTCAAACTTTGCGCCTACCTGCGCAGTGTGTCTGATCTTTTTTGTTATTCTTCCTGCCATTATTTATGTACTGTCCTATATCCCATATATGGCGGGAGATCCGGACAAGAGCCTGATGTCTATTGTACTGGACAATCAGATTAATATGTACAGTTATCACAGCGGACTGAACGCTACCCATGATTTCAGCTCCTCCTGGTGGCAGTGGCCCATTATGATGCGGCCCATCTGGTACTATGTGCAGCCGGAGGCAGGAGCAGGACTGCGCTCCACCATTGTTTCCTTTGGAAACCCCGCAGTCTGGTGGACGGGAATCGCAGCTGTAATCGCTTCTCTGATAACAGCATGGAGAAAGCGGGACAAGAGAATGGTGGTCGTATTTGTAGCCTTTGCCCTGCAGTTCTGCCCCTGGATGCTGGTGACCCGCTGCACCTTTATTTATCACTTCTTTACGGCGGTGCCTTTTGTCATCCTGATGATTGTCTACTGTATCAGTCACCTGCTGGAGTCTAAAAAAATAAAGCTGTACAAGGGGCCTCTGTTTGTGCTGGCCGCTTCGCTGGTCATTGCCTGTCTGGTAGGGGGCTCTGCACTGTTCTATAAGGAAGGTCTTTCCGTATTTAAAAGTATGCTGCCGCTGTTTATTATACTGACGGTGTCCTCTGGCTGTGCGTATTTGCTGGAACGGTACTCTTCTCTGGCTGCAGTCCGGCTGGGCCTGCCTGTTCTTCTGGCAGCAGGTGCTGCTCTGTCTATATGGACAAAACCCTCACTGGTTCCCGTGCTGCTGGCTTTGGTGCTGGCGTGCGGCCTTGATACGGTGCTGAAAGGCAGACATAAGGAGTTTAACGGAATGTCTATTCTGATTTGTTATCTGGCTCTGGTGCTGGGTTTGTTTGTGACCTTCTATCCTGCCCTGTCCGGCATGACGGTCAGCGCTTCCTATATTGAATCTCTGCGCTGGTTCCCAAGCTGGTATTTCTGACAGAAAGGTTTGAATTTGATTATGAAAGAACGCATTCTATTTTCGGTGGTGGTGCCTCTCTTTAATGAGGAAGAGGTTATTCTGGAATCCTATAGAAGGCTGAAAGGAGTAATGGACAGCCTTCACGAGACGTACGAGATTATTCTGGTCAATGATGGAAGCCGGGATAAAACGGCTTTTCTGGCCCGGGAGATCTGTGAAAACGACGGCAATGTAAAGCTGATCAATTTTTCACGGAATTTTGGGCATCAGACTGCCATTACGGCAGGCATGGACTATTCCTCCGGAGATGCCGTTGTGGTAATTGACGCCGACCTGCAGGATCCGCCGGAGGTCATTCCTCAGATGATTGCCAAATGGCGGGAGGGCTATGATGTAGTATATGGCAAGCGCATAAAACGGAAAGGGGAAACCTTTTTTAAAAAGCTTACCGCAAAGCTGTTTTACCGTATGCTGCGCAGACTGACAGAGGTAGATATCCCTGTAGATACCGGCGATTTTCGGCTGATTGACAGGAAGGTATGTGACGCGTTGAAAAAGGTATCGGAACGGAATCGGTATATCCGGGGAATTATCAGCTGGCTGGGCTTTAAAAGCGCTCCCGTGGAATTTGTTCGGGAGAAGCGGTATGCGGGTACTACAAAATATCCTCTGAAAAAAATGGTTAAATTTGCCTCGGATGCCATCATGTCATTTTCTTATAAGCCTCTGAAGCTGGCCACCTATTTAGGCTTTTTTGTATCTGTAGTCAGCTTTGTTTATCTGCTTGTTATGGTGATTCTGAAGCTCTGCGGCGCGATGGCTACAGTACCCGGCTGGACCTCCATTATTGTTATAACGCTGTTTTTTAACGGGATCATTCTGCTGGTACTGGGAATTATCGGCGAGTATATCGGACGGATCTATGATGAAGCCAAGGGAAGGCCTCTGTATGTAGTACAGGACAAGGTGAATTTCCCGGAGGGGACGGAAGAGACACGGTAACAGAAGATAAAGGCCGGACCTTTCTCAGATTTTCGGCCACAGACCGCGCTTTACAGCTCCAAAGATATTGGTAGAGAGCTGCCGGTTTTCCTGGCTCAGCTGCTGAATAAGCTGCTTGATTTTCGCTCTCTTACTGGTTTGATCCATAGGGCAGGGATTGTGTACCACCGGCAGCGCTGCAGCGTTTCGGTATTGTCGGATGAGGGCTTCTTCTACGTATAAGAAGGGTCTTATAATGTGGAGCTGGATCCTGTCCAGCCAGGTTTTGGGAGGGAAGCAGTAGAAGCGCCCCTCATACATGAGCGCCAGCAGCGCCGTTTCAACAATATCCTCCTGATGATGAGCGAGAGCAACCACATTGCAGCCCATCTCCTTTGCGGCATCGTTTAGAGCGCCTCGCCGCAGATTGGCGCAGAGGGCGCAGGGATTTGATTCTTTTCTGATATCAAATAAGATCTCCGCTATCTGGGATTCCACAATGCGGTAGGGCACATTCAGCTTTTGGCAGAGCGCCGTTAGCTGTGTAAAATCAGTACCGGGAAATCCCAGGGAAACGGTTGCGGCGGAGAGTGTGAACTTTTTCGGGTAAAATCTTTGCAGAGCGGCTAACACGCATAAAAGTGTAAGACTGTCCTTTCCGCCGGACAGTCCTACACAGATGTGATCGCCTTCTTGTATTAAACTGTAATCCTCTGCGGCCTTTCTCGTATAGCTGAGCAGCCGCCGCAGAATTGCTTTTTCTTCCATGCTTTATTTATTGCTGCTGTCTGCTGTAGGCGCAGCGGTGGGAGCCTCTGTGGGGACGGGAGTCGGTGACGGATATACGGTTACGTTGCCGTCCTTGTCCAGAAACTTTGTATTCTCCATGAGAAAATCCATAGCCTTATTGTACAGAAGGTACCAGCGCAGATATCCTTCCCCGCCTACATTTTCCAGAAAGCTTTCTTTACTGTCATAATTATAGTCGGCGTAGGAATCCGCCAGCTCGTTGTACTCCTGGTCTGTAACCTTCATTTTCTCTGCCTCTGCCACAGCGGCCAGTACCAGCTCCATGCGGGTCTGATTCTCTGCCTGCTTTTTGTAAAATTCCTCCGCCGTCTCTACATCGGTTCCGTAAAATGCGGAGATAAATTCTTCTGTGGTGCCGCTGAAATAACCGTAAGCGGTATATTGGCTGTAATTACTCTCCACGGTCTTTTTGATATTTTCCTGATTTTTTGCCAGTTCCTTTTCGGGAAGTGATTTAATTTCTGCCTTCTCCAATACAGCCTGGAGGGTGCTGTTGGTATTCTGATCGGACTCTGCACTTTGCTTGCTGCTCTCGATCATAGCCTTCTGTGCTTCCTTCAGAGCCTCTACTGTTTTGTAGGTCTCTGAATGAGCGGCCAGAAATTCATCGGTAAGCTGGCCCTCTACCTGTTTTTTCACAGAATTCAGCGTAATGGTAAACACTGCAGGCTTCCCGGATAGATCCTCATTCAGCTGATAAGGGTCGGGGAAGGTAACCTGAATATCCTTGGTTTCTCCGGCCTTCATTCCTAAAATTCCATCGTCAAAGCCGTCAATATAGCCGCTGCTGCCCAAAGTAATTTCCTGACCCTCTGCAGTGCCGCCGTCAAAGGCTTCCCCATCTACCTTTCCCACATAATCAATGTTTACAATATCGTCCTTCTCCGCCGCCTTGTTTACTTCCTCCGTAAACTTTGTATTTTTTATATAGCTGTCTGCTGCCTTGTTGATCTCTTCCCCTGAAGCGGCTGTGTCAAAGAGCTTGACCTCCAGGCCCTTGTACTCTCCAAGGGTTATATAAGAAGAGAGATCATAATCATAGTATTTATCTGTTTGGGTATCCCCGTCGTCCTTTTTCTTGCAGGCAGTGGCAGACAGTGCCAGGACTGCGCACAGCATAAGGCTAATCATTCTTTTTTTCATAATCACTCACCAATTTCAAATTTTTGACCGTCCCATTTCGGGTCTGACCAATACATGATACAACATTTACCGGTAAAATACAAATTAATTTGGTGCAACTTGCCTTTTTGCCGCTCTTAGGTTACAATTACTTGTCTAAAGTCGGAGGGGACACTGATATGAAGAAAAAAATTCTAGGCCTGGTTTATATAGCGGTTACCTTGGGAATTACTGTATATATATGCCTGTACACTGCTGATTTTACATCCCTGAAAAGTGTGATAGGCAATATACAGTGGGGCTGGATGGCAGGGGGACTTGGCTGTATGCTGCTATATTTTCTGTTCGAAGCGCTTCCTCCGTATTTGGTATACAGACATCACGGATATCACCTGCCCTTTTGGAAATCTGTAAAGGTGGCCATGATTGGCCTCTATTATTCAGGCATTACGCCCAGCTCTACAGGCGGGCAGCCTATGCAGGTATACTATTATTCTAAAATGAATTTGCCTATTGGTCTTTCCTCTTTTATTTCTGTGCTGAAATTTATTGGCTTTCAGTCTGTTATGAGTCTCGTGTGTTTTACGGGATTTTTGGCAAAGTATTCGTATATTACACAGACCTATTCCACCGCTGTTAAATTTGTCTACCTGGGCCTGGCCATCAATGTGGTTTTGCTGGCAGGTACCGGTGTGCTTATGTATAAGCCGGCGATTCTTCACCGGTTTCTGAATTTTGTTATGAAAATTATTGCGAAATTTATTGGGCGCAAAGCGGTTGGCATGAGAAAAAAGGGGCGGGATGAAATTGAGAATTTTTATGCCTCTTTCCGCTACAGTAAGAAGGATTTCAGAGATTTTGCTGCTGTTATCGGCTGCTCCGCGCTGCAGATTTTTGCGTATCTGAGTGTATCCTATTTTATTCACAGAGCCTTCCGGATGCCGGAGGAGAGCTTTCTGACGCTGTTTATTATGCAGTCGCTGGTAGTATGCGCGGTATCTTTTATTCCGCTGCCCGGGTCCGCGGGCGCTCAGGAGGTAGGCTATTATTCCTTCTTCCGTCCTTTCTTCGGAGAAAATGCGATTTTTCCTGCTATGATTATATGGAGAATTCTTTCCTCCTATCTGGCAATTCTGACAGGAGCGGCCTATGTAACAGTGGATACGACACGGGGCTTTTTCAGGAAAAAGGAGGATAAAAACGGCGGCGGTCCCGTTTGACCGGCAGCACAATATATGGTAAAATAAACAAACAGTTAATCATGTTAATTAAATCAGGAGGTATGATAGGATGGCTACGAAACATGTTATGAATATGCCAAAGGATCGTTTGTGCGGCGGCTTGCCTAAAATAGGAATCCGACCCTGTATTGACGGCAGGAGAAATGGTGTAAGAGAGAGTCTGGAGGAGCAGACTATGCAGATGGCGAAGGCTGCTGCAAAGCTGATAAAAACCAATCTCCGACATGCCAATGGAATGCCTGTTGAGGTCATTATCGCAGACACCACCATTGGGGGTGTTAAGGAAG
>CABQMV010000003.1 GCA_902465325.1 uncultured Oscillospiraceae bacterium | reverse complement strand
GAAGACCTTTGAGAGCTGGCCTGAAATGCTAGATAACGTGATTCCCTATATAGGAGGAGAAGAAGAAAAATCTGAGAAAGAGCCTCTGAAGCTGTGGGGAAAAATAGAAAACGGCGTGATCCTGCCTGCCGAGGCCCCCTCTTTTACAGCACAGTGTCTTCGGGTGCCTGTCAGCGACGGACATATGGCCGCCGTCTATGCCAGCTTTGACACCCTGCCTGCACTGGAGGAAATCATTGAAACCTGGAATAACTACAGAGGCCGGGCCCAGGAGCTGAAGCTGCCCAGCGCACCGGAGCAGTTTTTACAGTATTTTACCGAGGAAAATAGACCCCAGACTCGTCTGGACCGGGACCGTCAGGGCGGCATGGGAATCTCAATAGGCCGGCTGCGGAAAGATACCCAGTACGATATTAAATTTGTATGTCTGTCCCACAACACACTGCGCGGCGCTGCCGGAGGAGCTGTGCTGATGGCAGAGCTGCTTTGCAGTGAAGGATATCTGGATTAAATGTTGGAGGTTTATAGATGAAGAAAAAAATTTTTACAGGCTCTGGGGTTGCCATTATTACACCCTTTACCCCGGACGGTATTGATTTCGAAAAGCTGTCTGCCTTAACAGAGTATCAAATTTCCCAGGGAACCGATGCGATTATTGTCTGCGGAACCACCGGAGAATCCGCTACCATGTCCAATGAAGAGCATGTAGCCGCAATCCGATGCGTGGTAGAGACCGTAAAGAAACAGATCCCGGTTATTGCCGGGACCGGCGTCAATGATACCCGGCATTCTGTATACCTGACTCAGGAGGCTGAGGAAGCAGGCGCAGACGGAGTCCTGACCGTGACTCCCTACTATAATAAAACGACGCAGGCAGGCCTGTATCAGCATTTCAAAAGCATTGCCGAAAACACCTCTCTGCCTCTGGTCCTGTATAACGTACCCGGAAGAACCGGACTGAATATTGCGCCGGAGACCTTTGAAAAGCTTTGTAAAATACCGAATGTCAACGCGGTAAAGGAATGTAATCTGCTCCAGGTACCGGAAACAAAAAAGCGCTGCGGAGACGATCTGAATCTATATTCCGGAGAAGACGGTCTGGTAACCATGCTGCTGGGAGCAGGCGGATCCGGTGTCATTTCCGTAGTAGCCAATATTTTACCGAAACACATGCACGACATGGTTGCTTCTTTCCTCAGCGGCGATCAGGAAAAGGGCTGGAAAATGCAGCTGGATATACTGGATCTGGCAAACGCTCTGTTTTGTGAAGTAAATCCAATTCCCATAAAAGAGGCCTTTGATATTTTGGGACTGGATGCCAACTACAGCCGCCGGAGACTTCCTCTGATTCCCATGGCTCCCGCTAACAGAGAAAAACTGGAAAAGGCCATGGCTGCTTACGGTCTTACGAAAGGAAGTATAACGCTATGACAACCATACTGCTTCACGGCTGCAACGGGCGTATGGGCCGTGCAATTGCCGAATGTGCCTCAAAAAAAGAAAGCTGCCGTATTCTCTTAGGCGTTGATCTGGAAAGCCGGTCTAATGCCGGGTTTCCGGTATATACCTCTTTTGATGAAATTCCGGCTCATCTCCGTCCGGACGTAATTATTGATTTTTCACACTTCAGCGCTTTACCAAAGCTGATTGCTTATGCCAGAACAAATAAAATTCCTGCGGTGGTAGCCACCACAGGTTTTTCTGCTTCAGATTTGGACAAGATTCAAGAGCTTTCTCAGGAAATTCCTGTATTCCGCAGCGCCAATATGTCTATTGGCATCTGCCTACTGAAAAATCTGGTCAAGAAGGCCGCCGCCTTTTTAGGAGATGATTTTGACATTGAAATTGTAGAAAAGCACCACAATCAGAAGCTGGACGCGCCCAGCGGCACAGCGTTGGCTATTGCCGATGCAATCAATCAGGCAGATAACGGCAAATATGAATACATATATGACCGGCATTCCCGCTCCGCCAAACGCAGCAAGCACGAGATTGGAATCAGCGCTGTCCGGGGCGGCAATATTGTGGGAGATCACGATGTAATCTTTGCCGGAAACAATGAGATCCTGGAAATCAACCACCGTGCCCTGTCCCGGGGAATTTTTGCCGAAGGAGCTATCCGGGCCGCCTTATATATTGCGGACAAGCCCGCCGGTATGTACGATATGGATAAAATGGCCGAGGAAGGCTGACCGTTTAGCTTTACAGATGAAGTTTTGAAATTAAGAATACTTTGATAACAAAAATGCTTAATACTACGAATACCGCTTTCGTTTGAGGGCGGTATTTTGTTATTCCTCAACAGGTAATGAATATTAAATTATTTTTAATGCTATAGTAATCTAAATCACACATCGGCGGCATATACGACACCACCGGCAACAGGGGTTCTTCCTCTATGTACCCGGCTGCGCCGAGTATGTCGGAATAATTCTCCGTGGCGCAGCCTTTGATATACACCTGGCATTTCTGTTTGGTGCCATCAGTAGTAATATAAATTCGGTCAACAATCGAATGAACCAAAGTAAACAGAGCTTCAGGCTGTGCGTCCTTTGCAAACTCCTCAAAGGACAGCAGCCTTTTTTTCATGCCGTTCAGTTCATGGACGAGATACTGGTTTTCAGATTGAGTATCCTCCATTCGGCGCAGCGTAGCTTCGCGCTTTGCCAGCTCGTCCGTCAATTCCTTTATATCATCCTGGATGAAGCGTTTAAGGGCGTCATCTGCTTCGCGCAGATTTCGCACCTGTGCGGCAATATCCGCATTTAAGCGTTCAATAGCCTTTTGGGTTTCCTGGTACTCTTTCTCGCTTTGGTCGGTACGGATCATGCTGGCAACCCTGTTCTCCAAAAGCTGCCGGTAATAGTCGGAATGTTCTTCTTGCAGGCTGGAGAGTGAGTGGATAACAAATTCATCAAGCGTTACACCCTCAACCCCTTTGAAAGTACACTCTTTTGCCCTCACCCCTGGGCAGGCATACTTGAAGCGGGGCTTGCCATTCGTCCAGCGATTAGATTCTGGCAGTACACGCAGCCGTTTTCCGCAAATAGGACAATACATCAAGCCGGACAGCAGAGCATTGGTTTTTCTATGGGGTCGGTTATACTTTTCTGCAATCTCATCCAGCATATTTTGCGTTTCCACCCATTTCCGGGAGCTGATAAATCCCTCATGGCGGCCCACGGAAACAATCCATTCACTATCCGTGAGTGTGAGGGAATACTGCTGGCCGTCCCATTTCAGCTCATAGGCCCCGGCGTCGGCGGTGCTGCTGAAAAAGCTGGGCAGCATGGTATGGCGTTTTACCGCGCTCTCAATAGCGGAATACTGGCTGAAGATCTCGTTGTAAATTGGATTCTCCGGGCTGATATATTCAGCGATATTGTTCTTGCCCTGGGCGTTGGCGTCCACATGGTTAAACTGGCTGTCGCGCTCGCCTACGACGGTTTCCCAGACAAGAAGCTGGGTGGCGATTGCCCCGGCCATCTTGCTGGCGTCCTCCGGGTCATCGGTCATCCATGAGGTGCTGGCGTTACCCTGCCAGCCATAGGTCATAATCCGCCCGATATATTCCTTGATGGTGTCCGGTGGAATAGTGGGGTTCAGATCGGACGGGTAATCATCCCAGAAATCCTCGCCCCGGCCAGTAAACTGGTCGCCGGAATGAACGCCGACGCCGGGTTCGATACAGTAGATGACTTTCCCGTTAAAGGAATCCTGCGTGTGGATGGTAAAACCGTTATTTTCGCCGGTAGACCATCCGCCCAGGAAATTCATAGCAGAATGTCCCCAGCCTGCCTTGTTGGGGTCGCTGGCACGGGGGAACTCTACCATATACGTCGTCATGGTTTCCCCTGCGGCAAACGCTGTGGTTCCCGTCCCTGCGAATATGCCCAGGCACATGAGCATGGCCATGAACAGGGACAGGGGCTTTCTCAATGCTTTCATCGTGTTACCTCCTTGAAATGGCCGCAAAAAAAGCACACCGTTTCCGATGTGCTGTGGCTTGTGTTGGTTACTGTCTAAAAAAGAGAGGCCCGCCCGGTTTCCCTCGCAGCCCGATGTCTGCCTGTGGAAAAGAGGCCGGAGCTTTCTATATACATCCAGGCTCCCCAAATATCTTCTTTTTTTAGGCTGTTTAGGTTGTTTGGAAGGGGTGAGGTGTGGAGAGGGGGAACCGGCACAAGCTGCCGTTTCCCCGCAAATGGGCGCACTTCCCCCTTGTGAGTGGGCTATCTCTCTAAACTGCGCTGGCGTTTGCGGTAAAGTTCCAGCGCCTTGACAATGGTGTCCTCGATCTTCTGCGTGGGCGTCCCCGGCGCAAAAAACCGGCTGATTTTTTCTTTTGGGATTTTGAACTGTTCTTTTTGATTGGGCTTTTCCTCCTTCATAATGGAAACAAGGGCGTCTTTGGCCAGCCGTTCCCCTCCAGTCTTGGCTTCGGACATCTGGCGCATTTTGATGGCCTGGGCGTGGGACGGGGTGCAGTCCATCTCGTCCATGATAGCGAACAAGTCGGCCTGTTCTTCTTTTCGCAGGTAGGACAGCTCCACCGCAGGGCGCATGGCAATCTGGAGCATATCCGGGTCTTTGAGTACCGAGTTATCTACCAGCTCCAGGATTTCCGGGATAAGGTGGGTAAGACGGATATATCTCTGAATTTGCCGTGAACTATCAGGAGAAGTATCCGCAAGTTCATCTCTGGAGAACTTCTGGCCCACTGGGCCAGAAGTTAAATCCGTCCGTTGTCCCTGCCGTTTCATTGCGTCCAATTTCATCTTGTAGGCAAACGCTTTCTCCGAGGGCAGAATCTGCTCCCGCTGCAAGTTAGAATCCACCATGATAATCGTGGCTTCATCATCGGTGAGCTGTCGCACAATACAGGGGATTTCCGTAAGCCCCGCTAAATCCGCCGCCTTTTTCCTGCGGTGTCCGGCCACCATCTCATAGCCGCCCTCCGGCTTGGGGCGCACCAGGGTGGGAACCAAAACGCCGTATTGCTTCACGCTCTCCGTCATTTCCTGCATGGCCGCGTCCATCCGCACCTTAAAGGGGTGATTGGGAAAGTCGCTGATCTCCGCAGGAGAAAGGTTGACGACTTTTTCAAGCCTTGCCTCAGCCCGTTCTTCCTCCGTGGAAAACAAATCATCGGCTGAGGGAAGATTGAAGTTTAGCGCGCTGTTTCTCGCCATCCGCCAACACCTCCTTTGAAAACTCCGCGTAAGCCTGGGCCGCTTTGCTTCCGTTGTCGTAGGCGTAAATACTCTTGCCTGCTGCGCTGGTCTCTGCGGCTTTGATGGCTACGGGAATCTCGGAACGATAGATTTTTAACACGCTCCCGTAACTCTGCCGCAGTGTATCCGCTGTCTGTCTGGCAAGGTTTGTGCGCCCATCCACCAGAGTGAGCAGCACCCCGTCCACCTTCAGAGCCGGGTTGATCTGCCGTTTCACCTTATTGATGGTTTTCATAAGCTGGGTCATGCCCTTGGCGGGGAGATAGTGGGCCTGCACCGGGATAATCACGCTGTCCGCCGCAGCCAGGGCGTTGATCGTAATCATACCCAGGGACGGCATACAGTCGATGAGCACTACGTCGTAATTTTTCTTTGCTTCGTTGACATAGGTGCGTAAAGTGATCTCCCGGCTCATGGCGTTGACAAGGGTGGCCTCTAAATCTGACAATTCAATGTTGGCAGGCATGAGGTCTACGCCTTCGCTGTGGTGCAAAATACCCTCGTCTGCGGTAAAAGGCTCGTCGCGGATGATCTTTCCCATGACGGTAGCAAGCGTGGTCTGTAAGCTGTCCTGGTCTTGCCAGCCCAGGCAGGTGGTAAGGTCTCCCTGGGGGTCTGCGTCAATGAGCAGAACTTTTTTCCCCAGACGCGCCAGGCCAATGCCCAGGTTCACCGTCGTGGTGGTCTTGCCCGTGCCGCCTTTCTGGTTGGCCAGCGCGATCACGCGGTTATCCCTGGGGCGGCTTCTTTGTTCCGGCATTTTCATGTCCTCCTTCTTCTTAGATTTAGCCGCCCGTTGGCAAGACGGACGGCTATGTATGAGAAAATCCGAAAGATGGACATGAAAAAAGCCGCTTACTCTTTCTGAAAAGAATAAGCGGCTCATCTGGCAGCGATATGTAATTTTACATCTTCTTCACCGGGGCGCACATCACTTTGAGCAGAAGTTCGTCCAGGCAGCCGGTGTCCCTGTTTTCCCGGAGCATGGCGTTGCGCAGGTGGTTGAGGCTTTGGATGACAATGCTGTTTTCCGTAGGGGTAAGAAATATCTTTAATTTCCGCTTTCTCATTTGGCACTCCTCCTTTGTGCTTCTATTATATATGTAAGGAAACAGTGCCGCAAATGTGCGATTTACAATCAGATAGAAGCTGACTGGCAAAGGTATGTATCCACATTTACCCTTAGCTTTTTCAGTGCGGCAAGGATTTTATCATACTCCTTACGGCGCGGAACGCGGATTTCTCTTTCCCAGCCAGAATAAGACGTTTGGCCTATTTCAATCAACTCAGCCATTTGTATTTGAGTTAAGGAAAGATCCTGCCGTACCTTTTTCAAAAGAGAGAAATACGGGTAATCTACAAAGGCGGTATATTCGTCCAGAAGCCTGTTGCGGTCAATCCCCAGCACATTTGCAAGCGCCACCGCTGTACTGTACTTGATGGGATGCCGGTCATTCTCATACAGAACCAGTGTCGCGGGCACAATGCCCACCTTTTCCGCCAGTTCTCGTGTGGAAAGGCCCTGGAATGTCCGGTGATACTTCAAATATTGGCCCGGTGTGGTGCATTTTTCATCGGTTTTATAGTCAAAGGTCAAATGAATCATGATTTTGCCTTTAGAATAGAGGTAAATCCCTGTGTGATTGAGATTACTATCGGTAAAACTAAAATATATTGACATACAATTGTTTTTTATGCATAATGAAATTACGAAAAATAGGAAGGTATACCTAGAATTCGAATTGGAGATTTTTTGAATGGAAATTAAGAGAGATTATTATTTGCAAAAATTGATTGACCGCGAGAACAATGGATTAATTAAAATTGTTACGGGTATTAGACGATGCGGAAAATCCTATTTATTGAATACTATTTTTCATAACTATTTGTTAAGTAAAGGTGTTACAGCAGAACACATTATAGAAGTTGCGCTAGATTCGGAAGAAAATGCACCGTTACTGCAACCTATGGAACTTACAAAATACGTTAAGTCAAAAATAGTTGATAACGAAATGTATTATATTATTTTAGATGAGATACAAAAATGCAGTAATTTTGTATCAATTTTGAATGGATTTCTAAGATTACCTAATGTAGATATATATGTAACAGGCAGCAATTCCAAATTTTTATCTTCGGATATTGTAACAGAATTCAGAGGTCGTGGAGATGAAATAAGAATGTACTCTTTGAGCTTCTCAGAATATTTTTCTGTTTATGACGGAAGCGTAAATAAGGCCTGGAACGATTATTATACCTTTGGAGGACTGCCACTCGTATTGCTGCAAAAAAGCGATGAAGCCAAAATGAATTATTTGATGTCGCAAAAAGATGTTGTTTATATCAATGACGTAATTGAAAGAAACGGGATACAAAACGACCATGAGCTTCAAACATTACTTGAAATTGTTGCCTCCTCGATAGGCTCACTTGTCAATCCTTTGAAATTATCCAACATATTCAAAAGCGTTTCATCCTCTACTATTAGTGATAAAACCATCGCACAATATTTAAAGTATCTGGAAGAAGCCTTTATCATTGAAAAGTCAAAACGCTTTGATGTTAAAGGTAAAAAGTATATGACCACGCCCGCAAAGCATTATTTTACCGATATAGGCATTAGAAATGCAGTATTAAATTTTAGACAACAAGAAGAAACTCACATTATGGAAAACATTATCTACATTGAACTGCGAATAAGAGGATTTCATGTTGATGTAGGACTTGTGGAAGTTAGAGAACCAAAAGATGGGGTGTTGACAAGAAAACAGTTGGAGATTGATTTTGTTGCAAACAAAGGCAATAATAAATTCTATATTCAATCTGCCTTTAATATAACTGCACCCGAAAAACAAGCGCAGGAAGAACGTTCTTTGCTTAAAATCAATGATTCATTCAAGAAAATAATTATTATTAAAGATGATATAAAAGCAAAAAGAGATGAAAACGGAATATTGACCATTGGCCTATATGATTTTCTTCTTCACTCGGATAGTCTAAATTGGTAATAACGAAAGAGACTTAATATATAATATGTTGAATAAGTATTGGTTGGATGTCCAAATCTCTTTAACAGAAACCAAACCCATATGCTTTTATCCCAACAGTAAAACGCAGAGTTGGATAGAAGATTTTGACGCACAAAAATAGAAGCTGTAAATTTCACCTCTCTAAGGGCGGCGCCGGCCCCATTTCTTGACAAGATTTCCCTTGGGTGGTACATTTAAACATGTGCTGAACCAATTGCCTGGGGGTATATTATAGAAAAAGGAGATCGATACCATGGATTATGACAACCATCACTCTGACGGTCAGCAGGAGCCGGAAGAGTCCGCAGCGCAGGAGCAATCCTGGCCTCAGCAGCCCAATCAGTCCAGTCAGACCTGGCAGCAGCCGGAAGAAAAAACCGAGCAGGCAGTAAATGACAGCCAGGCCTACAGACAAAGCATTAAAAATATGAAGCAGGAATATAAAAGCAGAAAAAGAGAAGAAAAGCTTCGCCAAAAGGAAAATGCGCAGCAAGCACAAGCCTCCTCCGGAGGAAGCAGCGGAAATACTGCTGTTACTGTGCTGGTCTCTGTTTTATGTACGCTGCTGACTGTGGGTGTCGTATTTCTCACCATGACGGTATTTCCTTCCCCTTCCAAAAGCATACTGGGACGGTATATGAAGAGTCTGGTTTCCCGGGAAAACGGTGGAAATGAACTGAGCGGTGGTCAATACTATGCACCGAATAAAGACACAATTACCATACAGGATGAAACCACCGATCCGGTAACAGCAGTCTATGCAAAGGTCTCCCCCTCTATTGTCGGAATCCGAATTGTACAGGTAAGCGGCAGCCTATGGCAGCAAAGTGAGCAGGTGGTATCCGAAGGAACCGGAACGGTATACTCTCAGGATGGGAAAATTATAACCAACTACCATGTAATCGAGACAGCCTACAAGGCCTCCACAGCTAATACAAACGCAAAGTACGAGGTACGGGTATACTTTGACACAACACTTCAGGAATATTATACCGCTGAAATTCTAGGAGGAGATTCCCGCACCGATCTGGCTCTGCTGAAAATTTCTCTGACGGGGCTGACCCCTGTAGAATTTGCAGACTCCGATCAGCTTTTGGTAGGTGCCGGAGCAATTGTAATGGGCTGCGGCGGCGGAATTGAATTTATGGATTCTGTAAATTCAGGGATTATAAGCGGACTCCACAGAAACATAACCACCCAGACAGGAATTCTATACGATCTAATTCAGACGGATGCCGCTATCAATCCAGGCAACAGCGGCGGTGCGCTGCTCAACAAGGAAGGACAGCTGATCGGTATTTGTTTTCTGAAAATATCAGACAGCAATTATGATAATATGGCCTTTGCTATTCCTTCCAATACAGTGAAAAAAATCATCTCTCAGATAGAGGATAAAGGAGCAGCAGATGCACCGTATATCGGAGTTATTATTGATACCACTTACACGAAAACCATTGCGGATACTTACAACTACCCTATAGGCGCATGGATTTCTTCTGTCTCCGCAGGCGGTCCTGCGGAAAAGGCAAAGTTAACCACAGGAGATATTATAACAGAGTACGACGGCAAAGCAGTAACCAGCTTTAATGATCTGCGCGCAGCTGTGAATAGCTCTTCTATTGGTGATAAGGTAACGCTTACCATTTACAGAACCACCACCAAAAAGGAAATAACCGTTGAAATAACAGTAGAAAACAGTGCGACAGCAGTCAACAGCTGACAGACTTTGCAAAAAAAGCCGGGGGAGCACCCGCTCCTCCGGCTTTTACTTTTACAGGCAAAGAAAACGGCCATGCATATACCGCCTTAATATGCAAATAAATTAGCACTTGCCCGCCGCCTGTTTGTGCCTTATAATAAATAAGCATAAGATATTGAAAGGGAGCATGTATTTGAATATCCTGTTTTTGGGAGATATATTTGGCAATACCGGAAGAGAAGCCATTACCGGTCATTTAAAGGAGCTGAAAAAGGACTGCCAGGTTGACTTTACCATAGCCAACGGAGAGAACGCAGCTCACGGACGCGGATTGTCTGTGAAAGCCGCAGACGAGCTTTACGACAGCGGAATTGACTTTATCACGCTGGGAAATCATACTTGGAGCAATTCAAGTATCATGCACTTTATAGACGACTATCCTATTGTGCGTCCGGCAAATTTTCATCCTGACTTACCGGGACAGGGCTATAGAGTCAGAGAAACCCACAAAGGCAAGATAGGAATTTTGAATCTGCAGGGCCGCATCTATATGGAACCTTCTGATAATCCCTTTACCTGTGCCCTGCGCTGCATAGAGGAGCTTCAAAAGGAAACGCCAGTCATCATAGTGGATTTTCACGCAGAAGCCACCTCGGAAAAAATTGCGCTGGCCGCTTTACTAGACGGAAAGGTATCCGCAGTAATAGGCACACACACCCATGTACAGACTGCAGACGAGAGGATTCTGCCAAAGGGAACCGGCTTTATTACAGACGTCGGCATGTGCGGACCTCTAAGCAGTATTATCGGCATGGACACTGGTCTGGTAACAGAAAAGTTTATATACAATACCCCACGCCGTTTTGAACCTGCCAGGGGCACCCCTCAAATCAACGCAGTGCTTCTCGAAGTAGAAGAACAGACAGGCCATACAAAAAAAATAGAAAGAATCATGAGAAAATTATGAGCCACAGTGTACAAAAGAAAAAAAAGAAAAGACTGAGAAACAACCCGCTAAATACCAAAGTAATGCTGGGCACTTATTTTTTATGCCTCCTGCTTACCTTTTTGTCTACTTTAGTCACCTATGTGCTCTGGCTCCTGATAGGGCTTCGGGTAGCGCTGTCCTCGGGAAATGTATCCTCCTACCTGGAAAACGGAAATTTTCTGGAGCTGCACAGCGGAGAAGCACTGCCGGTCATGGCATGCAAATATATAAAGCAGCTGCTGGACAGGCATTTTACCAAAGCGCTGATAGCAATTCTGCTGCTTTCCGCAGTATTATTGTTGCTGCTTTGGCTGGCCTCTAAGCGAAACTCCTATGTAGTAGCCAAATTTACTGCCGCCTGTCTCTGCTCTGCGGGAATCTTAATGATTCTAGGACCCGCACTATGCCTTTTTCTGGGACTCCATAAATCCGCAGCTCTTATTAACACACAGAACACTCTGCTGTTTCAGGGATATTTGAAATCCTCCCTGTTTATACTGATTGCCTTTGGCGTTGCCATTTTGGCCTTTGCCTTTATTTCTGAATTTATAGCCGCTTCTATTACCAGAAAAAGAAAACAGCTTTACAATAGAAGAACCCTTGACCCAGATCAATAACGCCTTTTGTCTTGCGGCAGGTAAAAGGATTTGGTATAATTTGCTTTGAAATAATAATCAGGAGGCCTTTGAATTATAATGAAAAAAGTAACGTTTGGAACGCCTGAAAAATATGTTCCGTCTTTGTTCTGTGATAATTTTAACTACACAGAATCTCCGATTCACTATGATATCAGCAAAATAAAATACACACGGACTCCCCGCAGGGTAAAATTGGAGCTGCCCTTAGAACCCGATGAAAATATATTCGGCCTGGGACTAATGCTGCATACAATCAATCACACCCATCATAAAATAGCCCAGCGTGTAAATGCGGATCCCAAAGGGTATACCGGTGATACGCATGCGCCAGTTCCTTTTTTTGTTACCAATAAGGGATACGGCATCTATGTGGATACTGCCCGGGATACTACCTTCAACTGCGGCTATATTAAAGCGCCCAGGGAAGAGAGAAAAGATTCTGAAGCGGCAGCGGCAGCCGGCGCCCCGGCAGTTATACCGGATGAGCTCTATAAAACAAAAAAGACCAATGTAAAAAGCTATCTTACCATTGAAATTCCCGCTCCCGGCGTAGATATTTATATTATAGAAGGAAAAACAGTGCTGGATATCGTAGCACAGTACAATATGCTGTCCGGAGGCGGCTGTCAGGTCCCCGACTGGGGCCTGGGAACACTGTACCGCTGTTACTCTAAATACACCCAGCAGCAGGTAATGGATACTGCCGACTATTTCCGTGAGCACGATATCCCTATTACAACACTGGGGCTGGAGCCGGGCTGGCAGTCCCAATCCTATTCCTGTTCTTTTACATGGGATAAAGAGCGTTATCCGGAACCTCAGAAAATGGTAGATCATCTGAGAAAGCAGGGATACCATATTAATCTTTGGGAGCATGCCTTTACGTCCCCCGCCGCTCCCTTTTACAAAGAAATGCTGCCTTATTCCGGTGAATACGAGGTATGGGGAGGCTTAGTGCCTGACTTTGCTACAGAGGAAGCCCGTAAAATATTTGCAGATTATCACAGTGAAAATATAATTAATATGGGAATCGACGGATTTAAGCTGGACGAATGCGACAATAGTGACTTTACCAATCATTGGAGCTTTCCCCATTGTGCAGATTTTCCCTCCGGGATGGACGGAGAGCAGTACCATAATCTTTTCGGCACCCTGTATGTGAAAACGATGCTGAAGGCTCTGAACGGAAAGCCTACTATGGGAGAAGTAAGAAATCTTGGAGCGTTGGCCGCTTCCTATCCCTTTGTGCTGTACAGCGATCTGTACCATCCCCTGGAATTTCTGAGCGCGCTGACCTCCTCCGGTCTCTCTGGATTGCTCTGGTCCCCGGAGCTTCGCCATGCAGATTCCAAAAATGAACTAATACGGAGACTGCAGCTGGTAGTATTCTCCTGCCAGTGCCTGATCAATGCCTGGTACTGCGAAGAGCTGCCCTGGAAAAAATTTGACTGTGAGGAAGAGGTCAGAGAATTGCTTAAGGTCAGGGAAAGTCTTATTCCCAGATTGAAGGAATCGTTCCGCCTCTATCACGAAAAGGGAATTCCTCCGGTGCGGCCTCTGGTAATGGACTATACGGAGGATCCGGAAACCTGGGAAATCAATGATGAGTATCTGTTTTGCGATGATCTCCTGGTCGCTCCCTTTATTTACTGGCTGGAAGAGCGCAGCGTATATCTGCCTCCCTGTGAAAAATGGGTAGACTACTGGACGGGAGAGCCTGTGGAGGGCGGACATTTTACTGTACGCACAGACAAGATTCCCGTATACCGAAAAATATAGCGATGTGATTCTATGAATTTAACTACCTTAAACAGAACATTGGCTCTGCTGCGAAGGCTTTTTGATACTGGCGCCAGTACGGAAAGTATTATCCAAACGGCACCGCAGAAGCCTGCGGCTGTTCTGTCGGACATTGAATGTCCTCTGCCCAGAGCCACCCCCGAGTCACAGGGAATTTCCTCTAACGTAATTGGAGACTTTGTAGAAGCACTTCAGGCAGATCCAACCCTGGAAATGCACAATCTTCTGATTCTCCGCCACGGAAAGCTGCTGTATCAGGCTTCCTTTGGGGGCCATGACTACCGGCTATGGAAGAATACCTATTCAGAGTGTAAAAGCATCACCTCTCTTGCCATAGGTCTGCTGGTAGACGACGGAAAGCTTCGGGTAACAGACCGGGTAGTTGAACTTCTAGAACAGGAAGCCCCGTTGGGCGCCAAATTGAAATTTAAAAATTTAACGGTGGAGCACCTTCTGACCATGACCTCCACCGTTATTTTTAATGAAGCAGGCGCCATGGCCTCAGAGGACTGGATTAAAAGTTTTTTTAATTCCAGCACCATGGGCGAGCTGGGAAAGACCTTCAACTATAACAGCCTAAACAGCTATATACTTTCCGCTATTGTAAAAAAGGTCAGCAGTCAGGGACTTTCCGATTTTTTGGAGCAGCGGCTTTTTCGTCCAATGGGAATTACAGGAACCTTCTGGGAAAAATGTCCCCGGGGAATTGAAAAGGGCGGCTGGGGCTTTTATATCCGACCGGAGGATATGGCCAAACTTGGCCAGCTAGTTATGAATAAAGGGCTTTGGAACGGGAAACGCCTACTTTCCGAAAACTGGATCCAGGCAGCGGTCTCCGCTCATCAAACCCCACCGTCTGAATTTGGAGATTACGACTACGGATATCAGATCTGGGTAGGCCGCAAAGCCAACTCCTTTTTGTTTAACGGTATGCTGAGCCAAAATGTGCTGGGTTTTCCGGATAACGGTATTTTAATTGTTTCCAATGCCGGCATCGCAGAAATGTTTCAGCAAAGCCGCTATTATGAAATTGCACGAAAATTTTTCAGCGGTCCCTTTGGAGACAGATTGCCTTCCGATTCCAGCGCCCGAAAACGTCTGCAGCCAGTGGGCAGAACGCGCTGGTGGGCTGGTCTGAAAAACAGAAGCGCCGATATTCCCCCGGAGTGCAAAGCGCTGGTGGGCAAAAGCTTTCATGTGGATTTTGCGCCGGCAGCAGGCCTCATGCCCGTGTTTATGCAGGCTGTTCAGAACAACTATACGAAGGGGACCAAAGGAATTGCCTTTTTACAGGAAGAAAACCTTTTGATTCTGGAATACAGAGAAACGGATGAAATCCATCGAATCCCTATTGGTTTCGGTGCTCCGGTTCAGTCTGATCTGGTTTTTCACGGAGAACCCTATCGGGTAGCGGTTTCAGGCAAAACAGCCCGGAACGAGGATGATATTCCCGTACTAAAGGTACGGATAGAATTTATTGAAACACCCTGTACCCGTATATTAAAATTTTACATGGACAGAGCGCGCTTCCTGCTGCTGTGTCTGGAGACTCCAGGTACAGAATTTGTAATGACCGGCCTTCAGGAGCTGGCAGCCGGCATGAAGGATAAGCCTATAATCGGAAGTACCCTGTCCAAGGTAGATAGGGATTTTGTAAACTATAAAATCGAAAAGCTGTTCCAGCCTCGGCTGGAATTGCAGGAGGATTTGGCCCGCCCGTTTTCTCCTGCCGACTAAAGGCAGCAAAAAGCCGGCTCTCGAAATGCGGAGAGCCGGCTTTTTTTACTGCAGCTATTTCAGGTCTATTATTCTCTCCCAGGGCAGGTCCAGATCGGGACGCCCAAAGTGTCCGTAATTGGCTGTCTTGGCATAAATTGGACGTCTCAGTCCAAAATAGTTTATAATTGCCGTGGGGCGCATATCAAAGGTTCTGCTGATTTTTTGTTCAATTTCCTCAACGGGAACCGTTTCTGTGCCAAAGGTATCTACCCTTACAGACACCGGGTGAGCTACGCCGATAGCATAGGCCAGCTGAATTTCACACCGGCGGGCCAAGCCTGCGGCAACAACATTCTTCGCAATAAAACGTGCCATATAAGCGGCGGATCGATCCACCTTTGTAGGATCCTTTCCTGAAAAGGAACCGCCCCCGTGACGACCCATACCACCATAGGTATCCACAATAATTTTCCGCCCTGTCAGGCCGGAATCTCCGCAGGGACCTCCAATAACAAATCTGCCGGTAGGATTCACAAAGAACTTGGTGTCCTGATCGATCATAGAAGCTGGTACCGTGGTTTTGATAACCTTTTCTATAATATCTCTGCGAACCGTTTCGATATCCACCTCCTCAGCATGCTGAGAGGAGACAACTACCGCCTCAATTCTCACAGGCCTGCCCTCCCGACTGTACTCTACAGTCACCTGGCTTTTTCCGTCCGGGCGCAGATAGGGAAGCGTCCCCTCTTTACGGACAGCAGTAAGCTTACGGGTAAGCGCATGAGCCAGAGAAATGGGAAGGGGCATGAGCTCCGGTGTCTCGTCACAGGCATAGCCAAACATCATTCCCTGATCTCCCGCTCCATTTTCCGTTTCCGCTAAATCAGACTGCTGTTTGCACTCGTAAGACCGGTCTACGCCCATTGCAATATCCGGAGACTGTTCATGTACACAGTTGAGTACTGCACAGGTATTGGCATCAAAGCCCATTTCTGAACTGACATATCCTACATCCCGTATGGTCTCCCGGACAATGGCTGAAAAATCCACATAGGTCTCCGTAGTAATCTCGCCCATAACCAAAACCTGGCCTGTCGTAGCCGTTACCTCACAGGCACAGCGGGACATAGGGTCCGACTCCAGAAGCGCATCCAAAATCCGATCTGCAATCTGATCGCATATCTTATCGGGATGACCCTCCGTCACCGATTCCGACGTAAAAAACCTTTTATTCATTGTGAAGCACCATACCTTTTTCCATTGTCTTACATGATCGCATCTGCACAGTTATATTCCTTTAAAATCTTATCCAGCAGAGGTTTTTCTTCCGCCCTTACACAGGCAGCCTTTTCCGGATCGCAGAACTGGTGGATATAACCGGCATTCATGCCTCTGATTTCTGCCATTACCTTATAGCCCGCAGGGAATGGAATTTTGTCGGCTACCCTGCACAGGGATAAAAAGCACGCCTGTGCTTTCTGCGCCATCTCCATATCGCCGCTCCAATAGCCTTTAAAGATTGTAGAAATAACCTCGGGAAGCAGGCAGCCCATACCGGTCAGGCTTCCCTCTGCACCTGCCACCAGGGCCGGTAAAATAATATCGTCATTACCGCAATAGATCACAAAATCCTTGCGTTCTCCCTTCAGATCTGCCATATTGCGGATTCTTCGCATATTGCCGCTGGAATCCTTGATTCCTACAATATTGGGATTTTTCATAAGCTCTGCTACTGTCTCCACCGGAATCTCAGAAGTAAAGCAGGGAATATTGTACATAATAATCTTTACTCCGTAGGGATTCTCCGCCAACTTGGTATAGTACCGGTATTCCTCATCCGGAGACTGCTGGAAATAGTAAGGAGGACAGATCACAGCTGCATCGTATCCAAATTCCTTTGCCAGAGCCAAAAGCTGCATGGATTCAGTATAATTCACACCGCAGCAGCCCGCCAGCATAGCCTTTCTCCCCCGATTTGCTTCTGCAACCGCCTTCAGATACTGTTTTTTTGTTTCATAGCTCATGAAAGGATACTCGCTGGTAGAAGCCAAAGGGAACAGTCCCGTTATATCTGTATTGCACAAAAACTCTATTTCCTTTTTCAGTTCTTCCTGGTCAACACCGTTGTTCTCCTTGGTAAAGGGGGTAATGATGGTAGCAAAGCTTCCTTTAATTTTGTTAATGTCAAACATAAAAAATGCATCTCCTTAAAATATATATCATTATTGAACTCTGTATTTGTTAAGAGTATCCCAATCCAATTCCACACCCATACCAGGGGCATCCGGTATGGTCACCATACCGTTGTGTACTGTAATCGGCTCTGTAATCAGATTTCTGCTGAGTACCGTTTCCTGTCCGCAGTATTCCAGGAATAAAGCGTTCGGCAGTGTCGCAATAAACTGCATAGTAGCAGAAAGCAGCAGACCGCTCTTAAAGTTGTGGGGCACAATGGGAATTCCCGCATTATAGGCATAATCCCTGATCTTCCGGGCCACCGTCAAGCCGCCGCAGCGGCTGATATCAGGCTGCAAAATATCCACACAGCCCTCGTCTATATATTTCTTGAACTCGTCAAAGTGGAACAGCTCCTCGCCGGCTGTAATATTGGTGTTAACCGCATTTCTCAGCTTAGCAAAATCTTTGTTTCGCTCCACCCGGAAGGGCTCCTCTACCCAGAACACATCATACTCCTCAAAGGCTCTGCAGTTCTTCAGTGCAATTTTATAGTCCGTCCATGCCATAGCAATGTCTATCATCAGCTTTTTGTCCGGTCCCAGCGCCTCCCGAGCGGCCTTTACCAGCTTCACATCATTTTCAAAGCTCTGTCCCAGGTCTCCCCATCCAAATTTGATTCCCAGGTAATTCTCCTTCATATGATAGTCCACCAGCTTCTTTACCTCGTCTGGTGTAGAAGGCATCAAAATACTGATATAGGCAGGAACCTCCTTCTGATAGGAGCCCCCCAGCAGCTTATGCACCGGCTTGCCCACTGCTTTTCCCATAATATCCCATATGGCGTTGTCAATTCCGCTCATGGCATGGATTACCGCTGCCGCACGGCCGTGATAGTAGGCAAACTCATACATCTTATTCCATATCTTCTCTACATCAAAGGGATCCTCTCCCACGATGATTTCCTTCAGCCCCCGACAGGCGCTGTGAGACGCAGGCATATCAATAATTGCCTTTACTACATAGGGCGCAGAGTCGACCTCTGCAATTCCCGTAATGCCCTCGTCTGTGTGAACCAGGATTACCACAGTATCCTGTGTGCCGTCACCGATCAGAGTTATCTCCGGCTGGCGAACGATAATCGCCTCAACATCTGTAATCTTCATAAATATGTCTCTGCCTTTCTTTATAACTGTAATATTGTAATATGTAGCTGCATCCGTCAGATATCCCACGGATGCACGACTGCTTTAATCAGGGAATCCGGTCTTTCCATTACCAGCTCCACCGCCTCCTCCAGCCTATTTAAGGGGAAACGGTGCGTGATCATGTCCTTTACATTAATTTTTCCCGCGGAAACCATTTCAATCATAGGATCCCAGGCCAGTTCATTGTTGGTTACTCCTGTTACAGTAACCTGATTCATAATAATCTCCTTCACGGGAAACTGTATCTGAGCGCTGTCTGCCGGTAACCCGTACAGCAGGCAGCGGCCTCCCTTGGCCGTAAGCTTCACTGCATTTTCTATCGTAGTCTCCGCACCAGCGGCATCAATGGAAAGCGACACGCCCTTTCCCTGTGTCTCCTCCATAACCCTCTGCGCCAGATCCTCTTTCTCCGTATTCACCACAACATCGGCGCCAAACCGCTTTGCCTGAGCCAGGCGTACAGGATTTCTGGCTGCGGCAATCACCTTTGCAGGGGTAAAACATTTTACCGTCTGTATAAAAGAAAGCCCTGCAATGCCGGTACCCTGAATCAGCACCGTTTCATTCAGCCTCATTCCCAGCCGGTACAGAGAACCGAAAGGACACACCATAGCCTCCAGAATGCCGCCCTCGTCAAAACTCATATTGTCCGGAATTTTGTGGATACAAGAGGCCGGCGCCGTAACAAACTGGGCATAGCCTCCCTGATACGGAGGATATCCTACCTCGCCGCCCTGATCGCACAGGTGCTTATTGGCAGTAAGGCAATGAATGCAGCCTCCGCAGCCAATAGCCGTCTCCACCACCACCCGATCTCCGGGCTTCCACTTGGCAACATTGCTGCCTGTCTCCGATATCACACCGCAGATTTCGTGGCCCAGTATGTGAGGCGGCTCCCCGTTGTTGAACCTGCCGCTTATAATATGGGTGTCTGTAGCGCATACACCGGCGCTCATAACCCGAATAACAACCCAATCTTCTTTACAGATAGGCTCCGGCACATTTTCATCATAGCGGAGCTTATGAACACCCTCCCAGATCACTGCCTTCATCGATTTTCATTTTCCTTTCTGTCTATGGTGAAATACTCAATATCCACGGGATAGTCAAATATATTAACCAGTTTGCTGCTCTTTATAATATAGTTATTTTCCACCCGTATTCCCCACTGCCCATCCAAATAGATACCGGGCTCCAGTGTGACAATCTCCTGATCCTCCAGTATCATATGACAGCTCTCCTCAAAGGCAGGCTTGCAGTAGCATTCCTTACCCACTGCGTGTCCTCCATGGTGAGGCATTCTTCCGCCGTAACCATTTTCCTCTAAATATGCCTCCATGGCCGCTTTCACGGAGCAGGCCTCCGTACCGGCCTTTACAATGGCCTCGCCTACCTTCATACAGGCAAGCACCTTTTCGTAAACATCTCTCATTTTATCAGATGGCTGTCCCAGAAAAAAGGTACGGCAGGTATCGCACCACTGAGATCCGTATCTCAGAGATAAGTCCAGCATAAAAATATCGTTTTCTTCCATTCTGCGGCCGGTGGGATCGCCGCCGATCTCTGCTGTTCTGGGACCGCTTATAAAATCTCCCATAAAATCGCCGTGATTTCTCTTCCTGTAAGGCTGAACAGCCTTCTCTACCCAATTATAGATTTCCTGCTCGCTAGTCCCCTTTCGGAGACGGGCTCTGATGGTCTCATATATATTTTTAGATATTTCAAGGGCTTTGAAAATGTCTTCATTTTTCTCCATGGAAGTACTCCTCTCTCAGCATTTAAACACAGCTTATATTATACCAACCGACGGCGGAGATAGCAACCACATAACCGTTATATTTCATGAATTATTATGAGGCTGTCCCCTAAAACATATAAAAAAAGCGGCCCCCGAGGGCCGCCAGTCTTATTCTTTTCTTTTTTTCCTTTCTCTTGCCTCCTCCAGGTGCTTCTTTATCTGAGAAAGGGCTTCCTGATGCCGCAATGCTCTGAAACGGGGAAACGCTTTCAGGAACCGTTTCTGACCAAAAGTGTATTTTTCTTTTACCTCTGCCAGAGACAGCTCCAGCTCCTCCCTCCGCCTTGCAGCCCTTTCCTTCAGCGGCTCTCCTTTTTCCGCAATATCAAGCATTCCGTCGGATATATTTCTCCCGATTTTGTCAGAGACCGCCTTGATCCCTGCTGACAGCTCATCAATGCGCTTTAACTTCTGATTCAGCTTCAGCATAGTCATGACCGTCAGCACAGCATCCGCTATCAGAACTCCTGTAAACAGCAAAAGTACAGTAAGTCCGGCCGGGAAAGGAATCCATTTTACAAACCTCTCGATCCCAGGATGCACAATGTCCATAATAAGAAGACAGGCCAGCCCCCACAAAACCGAAAACAGAGGACAGATATAGCCGTTAAGATTAAAAGGCATATCAGAATAATCCCACCATTTCTGATGAAATACCTTCTCTAGTACAAAGCCTGTAAACCATTCCAGTGCACTGGTCAATAGCACGGACCCCAAAAACAGCAATAAAAAGTTATCCTTTAGAGGCGTAAAAATCAGCACCACAATGCAGACACCTACTCCATAGATCGGACAGACAGGCCCGTTCAGAAACCCCCGGTTTACAAATTTACCATGCTTAAAGGCCGCAAAGCAGACCTCTGCACACCAGCCAAAAAACGCATATATAAAAAAATAGCAGGTATACTGGTAAATTTCCATTATATTCCCTGTCTCCTAAATCTTTTATACCGCTCCTGAGTAAGCATTTCCACAGGCATTTGCAGCTTGCGTTCTGTCGTTACCCGGATGGCCTTCTTCAGCGTCCGGAAAGTACTTGACAGCTCCTTGCCTTTTTCCTTTATCACCTTATCAATAACGCCTAAAGACAGCAAATCAGAAGCCGTCAATTTTAGACAGGCCGCCGCTTCAGGCGCCTTTTTGGCATCCTTCCAGAGAATACTGGCACAGCCCTCAGGAGAAATAACAGAGTATACAGAGTTCTCCAGCATCCAGACCTCATCTGCTACTGCCAGGGCAAGCGCTCCGCCGCTGCCTCCCTCTCCAATCAAAACAGTGAGAATAGGAGTTTTTAAATTGCTCATTTCATAGAGATTTTCCGCAATAGCCTGCCCCTGTCCCCGTTCCTCGGCATCCAGTCCGCAGTAGGCGCCTGCCGTATCTACAAAGCACACCACCGGTCTATGAAATTTCTCCGCCTGCTTCATAAGACGAAGGGCCTTCCGATATCCCTCCGGATGGGCGGATCCAAAATTTCTGTGTATTTTTTCCTGCGTTGTGTCTCCCTTTTCCAGGGCAATTACCGTTACCGGAAAACCGTACAGAGTGGCGATTCCGCCGATGACCGCCGGATCGTCTCCAAATCTCCGGTCTCCGTGGAATTCAGTAAAATTCTCAAATATGTGATCAATAAAAACTCTGCCTGTAGGCCTGCCGTTAGCGCGGGCAGCCTGTACTCTGTCATACGCATTCATTTCCACTCCTCCTCTCCGCTATATCCTACGGTGTATCATCAGCAATTTTTTTAAATAGCTCCGCATTTTGCGCCGCTCTACAATATCGTCCACAAATCCCTTTTCCAGCTGAAATTCCGCTCGCTGAAAGCCCTCTGGAAGCGTACGGTTAATTGTCTGCTCAATAACCCGGGGACCTGCAAAGCCAATAAGAGCACCGGGCTCAGAGAGAATAATATCTCCCTCCATAGCAAAACTGGCAGTAACGCCTCCCGTTGTAGGGTCCGTCAGCACCGAGATATAGAGATTTCCTTTATCACTGTGCAGCTTAATGGCTGCGCTGGTTTTGGCCATCTGCATCAAAGACAGCATTCCCTCCTGCATTCTGGCCCCTCCCGATACACAGAAACCCACCACAGGAATCCCGTGTTTAGTAGCGTACTCAAAAAGTCTTGTGATTTTCTCCCCGGTGGCGCTTCCCATAGAGCCCATCATAAAATTTCCCTCCATGGCAAAAATCCCGCAGGGATAACCGCCGATAGCCGCCGTTCCGCAGACCACCGATTCCTTCTCTCCGCTGGATATCCGGGCCTTCTTCAATTTTTCCTCGTATCCTGGAAAAGCCAGTCGGTTTCCCGACACCAGGTCCCGGTCTCTCTCCTCAAAGCTGCCGCTGTCTGTGACCATGGCAATCCTCTGACGGGCACTCATTCTAAAATAGTGGGAACAGGAGGGACATACCAGCTGATTTTCAATTAAATCATCCCTCAGAATCAGGCTTTTACAGGAGGGACAGCTCAAAAACATCTCATCCGGTACATGGGGAAGATCCTGAAGCGGCCTGGAAGCATCCTCTTCTAATATATTTTTGGTTTTTTTAAAGAAGTTCTCAAACATATTACAGTCCCTCTCTCACCACTAAATCCGTACAATACTGTCCGGAGGCAAACTCCGGATGAGAAATCAGCTCCAGCTGCTGCTCAATATTGCTTCCTACGCCTCCAATAACCAACTCACTTAACGCCGCCCGCATCTTCCGTATCGCTTCATCTCTGGTCTTGGCATATACAATGAGTTTTCCAATCATAGAATCATAAAAAGGCGGTATTTTATAGTCTTGAAAAATCGCAGTATCAAAACGAACCCAGGGGCCGCCGGGAATATGCAGCAGCTTAATGATGCCGCCTCCAGTTCCCTCTCTGGCAGTGTTGTCTGCATTGATCCGGCATTCAATGGCACAGCCTTCTGCGCGAATATCCTCCTGTGTAAAGTCCAATTGTACGCCTGCCGCCACACGGATCTGCCATTTTACCAGATCATAACCCGTAACCATCTCTGTAACCGGATGCTCTACCTGCAAACGGGTATTCATCTCCATAAAATAAAAATTATGATCGCTGTCCAGAAGAAATTCAATGGTACCCACTCCCGTATACTGAACCGCTCTGGCCGCCGTACACGCACTTTCACACATGGCTCTCCGAAGAGAATCGGGGATCACCGGGCAGGGACTTTCTTCAATAAGCTTCTGATTTTTTCTCTGCATAGAGCAGTCCCGCTCCCCCATAGCGATAACATGGCCCGCATTGTCTCCAATTAGCTGAACCTCTACATGCTTTACAGGGCACAGAAATTTCTCCATGTACACAGCCCCGTCCCCAAAGGCGCTCTGCGCCTCGGCACCGGCAGAATAGAAAGCATTCTCCACTTCCTCTATACAGTCTACCCGACGGATCCCCCGCCCACCGCCTCCGGCCTTGGCCTTGATCAGAAGTGGAAATCCTATTTTCTCCGCCTCCCGGACGGCCTCTTCCGCAGAGCTTACTGTTTCGCAGCCCGGAACAACCGGCACGCCGGCGGCAATCATTGTTTTTCTGGCTTCATTTTTGTCTCCCATCCTGGCAATAACCTGAGAGGATGGACCAATAAATACAATATTACATTGCTCACAAAGCCGGGCAAACTTGGCACTTTCCGACAGCAGCCCATAACCGGGATGAATGGCCTGCGCTTTGGAAGCAATGGCCGCTGTCAAAATAGCAGGAATATTCAGATAACTGTCCTTTGCCTGGGCAGGACCAATACAATAGCTTTCGTCTGCCATGCTCACATGAAGAGCATCTCTGTCTGCCTGAGAATAGACAGCCACCGTACTAATCCCCATTTCCTTGCAGGCCCTTATAATCCGCACTGCAATTTCGCCCCGGTTGGCAATTAATATCTTAGAAAACATAACTCACTTACCCTTTTGTATCATAAAAGAATACTCCGCGCTTACACAGAGCTTTCCGTTTACCCGTCCCTTACTTTCGGCAAAATAGAAGGGACCCTTGTTTTTCACAATGACACTTTCTATCTCCAGTGTATCTCCCGGCTTTACTACCTCCCGAAATTTTACATTGTTTAGACCGGTAAAATACGGTGTACAGCCTCTGGCCTGATCCGCCAGCAGAACACAGCAGGACTGGCCCATAATCTCGCACAGTACCACGCCCGGCACTACAGGATTTCCGGGAAAATGACCCTGCAAAAACCATTCGTCTCCTTTTATGGTATACCTTCCGTGAGCCACGCCCTCTATGACCTCAGCTTCATCAACCAGGAGCATCGGCTCTCTGTGAGGAAGAATTTCTTTTATTTCTTCTCGGTTCATATACACACTCTCCTATCTAAGTTTAAACAGAGTTTGCCCAAACTCTACAATATCACCGTTTTTAACACAGATCTCTGCTACAGTGCCCGCCTGCTCTGCAGTAATATCATTCATCAATTTCATGGCCTCAATAATGCACACGGTATCCCCCGGCTTTACACTGTCTCCTACAGATACGAAATTCTTTTCGCCCGGTCCTTTTGCAGAGTAAAAAACTCCTACCATAGGAGATTTTATCTCTATCCAAGCTCTTTCCTCGCCCTTTGAAACGGTCTCCTGCTCACAGACAGCGGCGCCGGCCTCTTCAATGCTGCTGCAGGAAATGGGAGAAGCAGAAGCTGCCGATGCAGCAGGAACACAGCGTTCGATTGATACCTTGCAGTGTCCTTCTTCTATATTCAGGCTGGTCACTCCGTTTGCCTTCATAATTTCTGCCAGTTCTTTAATATATTGCGACTCCATAATAACGGCCTCTCTTTCCTATACTTTTTTCATTGCGATGCAGGCATTATGCCCGCCAAATCCCAGCGAAGTGGAAACAGCAAACTTCAGGGGAACGCGTGCCGCCTGGTTCGGCGTGTAGTCCAGATCGCAGTCCGGATCCGGCTCCTGATATCCAATGGTAGGCGGTACCGCACCGTCCTTTAAACTCATAGCAATCGCCACCGCCTCTACTGCGCCGGCGGCGCCCAGCATATGTCCTGTCATAGATTTTGTAGAGCTGATCCGCACTTGATATGCCCTGTCTCCCAATACCGTCTTGACTGCAGCGGTTTCGCATTTATCATTGAGTACGGTACTTGTGCCGTGAGCGTTAATATATACCTGCCTCATGTCAAGCCCCTCCTGGACCCTGCCCTGGCCATCCAGAATTCCAGCACCCTCCATAGCCAGCTGAATGGCTTTGGCACCCATGGCGCCCTGAGGATCGGGAGCAGTAATGTGATAGGCATCGCAGGTATTGCCGTACCCTACTACCTCTGCATAAATATGGGCCCCTCTTGAAAGAGCATGCTGCTTTTCCTCTAATATCAGCATACCCGCACCCTCTCCCATCACAAAGCCTTTTCTCCTTGCATCAAAAGGAATCGAGGCACAGGAAGGATCCTCCGAGCTATTAAGCGTCATGGCATTGCCAAAGCCCGCAAAGGAAAGAGGTGTCACCGCCGCCTCTGCGCCGCCTGCAATAATTGCATCCGCATAACCGCCGGCAATCGCTTTATATGCCTCTCCTACAGAATGAGTGCCGGTAGCACAGGCCGTCACAATAGGAAGACAGGGGCCCTGGGCCTGAAATTTAATGGCAATCAAGCCTGCTGCCATATTAGAGATCATCATAGGTACAAAGAAAGGAGATACCTTTCTGGGGCCTCCGTCATGGAGTCCAATGGTATTATTCACAAAGGTTTCCATGCCGCCGATACCGGACCCTACATACACCCCTAACCGAGTCTTCTCTATATTGGCATCATTTAAACCGCTGTCCTCCATGGCCTGTACGGCAGCGCCAATGGCGTATTTCTCAAAAAGGTCCGCCTTTCTGGCCTCTCCCTTATCCATATAAAGGAGCGGATCATAACCCTTAACCTCTCCTGCCACATGGGCTTTAAACTCCGAGGTATCAAATTTAGTCACCCTGTCGATTCCGTTTTTGCCGGCAAGCAGCCCCTCCCAAAAAGATTTTACATCATTTCCTATGGGAGTTACGGCTCCCAAACCGGTCACTACAACTTCTCTCATGATACTTGAAATCCTTTCTGTTTTTCTCTTTTCCTTTTGTAAGCCCGGTACACGCACAAAAGAAGAAAGAAACACTTTACTCCATTACCAAACCGCCGTCTACGCAAATTGTCTGTCCGGTAATATAGGTAGACAGCTCTGAAACCAGAAACAGGGCCAGATTTGCCACATCCTCAGTAGAACCGTACCGCTTCATGGGAATCTGAGCGGCATATTTTGCCTTCACCTCTTCAGAAAGCACTGCGGTCATATCTGTTTCAATAAAGCCGGGAGCAATGGCGTTACAGGTAACATTTCTCCCGCCCAGTTCTCTGGCCACTACCTTTGTAAGACCGATAATCCCCGCCTTTGAGCTGGCATAGTTAGCCTGCCCCGCTGTCCCCAGCAAACCGGATACGGAGGCAATATTTACAATGCGTCCCGCCCGCTTTTTCATAAAGTGGGAATAGCAACTTTTAATCATATTAAAGGTGCCTTTTAAATTAACGCCGATTACTGCATCAAAATCGGCAGGGGACATTTTAACAATCAAATTATCCTTAGTAATCCCCGCGTTATTAATTAAAATATCAATGCCGCCAAAGTCATCAATAATGGATGCGATTGTGTTTTTCGCGTCCTCAAAATCCGCTACATTACAAAAATAGGACTTTACACGGGCGCCTTTTCCCAAGGCCCTGATTTCCGCTTCGGTAGCCTCTGCCTCCTCCTTGGCAGAGGCTGGCCCGTAATATACCATAGCGATATCCGCTCCGTTTTCTGCCAGCTTCAGTGAAATCACTCTGCCGATCCCTCTGGAGCCTCCTGTAACAACCGCTGTCTTTCCCTGTACCATTTTCATTTTCCTCCTGTCTTACTTTTGTTCTAAAAGCTCGCTGTAGTGAATGGTCTTTGCCTGGGGAAGCGTCTTGGCGATAAGACCGCAAAGAACTTTCCCTGCGCCTACCTCAATAAAAGTATCTACTCCGGAAGCCGCCATATTTTCTATAATATCCTGCCATCTTACAGCGCTGCACACCTGCATTTTAACTAATTCTTTAGGATCCCCGCTGTACAGCGTGCCCGTTTTATTTGAATAGAGCGGAATTCTGGGATCGTTTATTTCTGCGTCCTGCAGATATTCCTCCAGCTGCTCTGCCGCCTCTGTCATAAAAGAGCTGTGAAAGGCACCGCTGACAGCCAGCCTTCTTCCTTTTCCACCTTTTTCCTTGACCAGAGAAGCCAGATGGTCCAATTCCTCCGGCAGCCCGGATACAACAATCTGCCCGGGACAGTTAAAATTCACTGGCTCCGTTTTGGTAAAATGGCTGCACAGCTCCTGTACCGTTTTTTTGTCCAGACCCAGCACCGCCATCATGGCCCCCGGATTTTTCTGAGAAGTCAGATGCATGAGCCGGGCTCTCTCGCACACCAGGCGGAAAGCCGCTTCATCGGACATGGCCTCTGTATAGGCCAGCGCTGCTATTTCACCCAGAGAAAAGCCTGCCGCGGCCTCCGCCCGATATCCCAAAGCATCCACTGCCCTTGCCGCGGCCAGATCCACAGTAAACAGACATGGCTGCGTATTGATAGTAAGACTCAGCTCCTCTTTAGAGGCCTCAAAGCACTGTACAGAAGTCCCAGGCCTAATATGGTCCGCCATATTAAATACCCTTCGTCCAGCCTCCGATTTCTCATAAAGCTCCCTTCCCATTCCAGTGCTTTGAGCACCCTGTCCGGAAAACACATATCCAATCATAATTTACCTCCTCATTTCCCCGCAGAACACGGCGCCTTCAAAAACGCCGCGCCTTACCATCGCAGTATATAGGTCCCTGTTGTCAGACCGCCGCCGAAAGCACAGAGAACAAGTATATCCCCTTTCTTCAGCTTCCCCTCCCGGTTCATTAAATCCAGCGTCAAAGGCATACAGGAAGCAGAAGTATTTCCATATTCTGCCACATTTATGGCATATTTTTCCTTTGGTATATCCAGTTTTTCCATAATCGCTTCAATTATTCTGAGGTTCGCCTGATGAAGGATTACATGGTCAATATCACTTTCCTGAAGTCCCGCCGCCTTCATTACCTTTGGAATTTCCCGGCAGGCAGACGTTACGGCAAATTTGTAGACCGCCGGGCCGTTCATATGCACCACAGGCTTGCCTTCTCCTTCATCTCTCACATTTAAAATATCCGGGTCTCCCTTGGCGGTCAGCAGACTGCCAAGGGAATTTTCCCCCGATTCTACCACAACAGCCCCTGCCGCATCCCCAAAAAGGACACAGGTAGAACGGTCCTTCCAGTTCACCTTTTCGCTCATATGCTCCGCTGCCAGAATCAGTATTTTCTGATAAGGTCCTTTCGCCAAAAAAGCCTCCGCCGTTTCCAATGCGTATACAAAACCGGGGCAGGCCGCATTTATATCAAAAGCCGGACAGGCGGCTCCCAGCTCTTTTTGTATAACGCAGGCAGTAGAAGGCGTTACCGTATCCCCCTTTATATTGGCGCAGAGAATAAGATCCAGCTGTTCCGACTGTACGCCGGCATTTTCAAGAGCTCTTCTGCAGGCCTCTACGGAGTAGGGAAGCAGACTCTGCCCCTCCTCTAAAACATGCCGTGCCTTGATCCCTGTATGGGATACAATCCACTCGTCGCTGGTATCCACAATTTTAGTTAAATCCTCATTGGTTATTCTCTTTTCCGGAACGCTGCTTCCGGTACCTAAGATTTTCAATCCCATTACTTCTGATCTCCCGTGTATAAGTCATTTTTAAAAAGCTCTATGATTTTTTCCAGCCCTCTGATTAAAATTTCCTGCTCTTTTTCAGTAAAGCTATTGGCAATTCCCCGGCTGATTCTCCTGTGAATATATTGGTGTACGGTATTTATTTTTTCCCCGCGCTTCGTAAGAGATACCCTGAGCTCTCGTTTATCCTGAGGACTGCGGGCTTTGTTTACATAGCCCTTTTTTTCCAGTTTATTGACTGCCACTGTAATAGAAGGCAGTGCATAGGAAAGAGAGTGTGCCAAAACTGTAATGGTACAGCCTCCCTCCTCATGCCTGCCTATTTCCTCCATCAGATGTAATTCCCCGTTGGTAAGATTCAGATGAGCGTTTTTCTTAACTTTGTTTTCTTCTTTTTCCGCAATGGTTTTATAGGTTTCATCCAATAATTTATTGATTCGATCACAATTCTGTATTTGAGACATCTTACCAACTCCTTCCCTATGCAGGACAGTAAATTAATTAGTTAGTTTATCTAAGTATACAGATATGCGGGAACTTTGTCAAATATTTCCCGCAATAACGGCAGAGAGGGAGAGAAAAGAAAGAATTCCGTCAGCCATTCGGTGAAACTTCATTTACATTTATGTGATTGAGTACCGGGTACGCAGCCGGAGCCTGTTTCTTATGAACCCGAGCGGAACTGTACGGCGCTTCCTTTTCCACAGAGATTTCAAATGGAATTCTTTGCTCTCTCACTACTGTCTTCGCAAAAATACAAAAAGCAGTTGTCATACTCATTCCTACATCAGAACAAAAGGCATCAAATTGCTTTTTCAAATTTTTATCAATACGAACACTTATATTTGTTTGATCCATAAATAACCACCCATTTCTTATTAAATCTGTACTTAAGTATTTCAAGCATGTCCATATAAACTACTGCATCTTCTTTCTACACCCTCTACAATAAGCCGCTTGCAATAACTAAAAATTAATCACCTTAATCAGCCACATGGCATCGTCATAAATATCGCTGTAGACCTGGTGCCGGGTATCCTGATCAAAACAGGCTTCATTAGCCAGCAAATTGCTGGCGTTTCCAGAACGTTCTTAAATCGTGAGAGATCATTCTCAGCAAATTTGCCCGTACCTGTTCGCTCTTTGCCAGCGCATCCGCCCCTAGCCGCTCCGCCTCCTTAGACAAATGGACGGCGTGGGCTGTATTGTTGCTGCCTACTCCTGCTATAACAGGCAGTCTCCCATCTATTTTCTCCACACAGAACTGAATCAGCTGCAGATGCTCCTCATCAGACAGCGTTGCAGACTCTCCTGTGGTCCCTGCAACAACAATTGCATCCGTATGGTGTGTCAGATGGAAGGTCAGCAGCTCCTCCAGAACCTGCTGGTGTACTGAACCGTCCTCTCTCATCGGCGTTACCAGAGCCACTGCCGAACCTTTAAATACAATAGGTTTCATACACTTTTCCTTTCTCTGTTGCCATAGTTGTCTTTTAGACAGGTACATAGTAGCACCAAAGGAATAAAAGTGATAAAAAGAAAAAAGAAATGAAATTAAAATGGTATAAAGAAAGGCTACGCCCAGCCGGCACAGCCTTTAAAAATCATGTATAGGAATCAGGCTTTAAAGGAAATCTTCATGACCTCGTTTTTCCTCCCCAGTACGACCATGTGATCAGAGGCCCGGAACACATAATCGGCTCCCGGGATAGGCATAATTTCCTTGCCATCTTTGATTGCCAGTATGTTAATATGATATTTGCCCCGAATATTCAGGGTCCCTATACTCCTGCTGACCCATACCGGCGGCACAGGCATTTCAAAAATTGCGTAATCAGGTGAAATCTCTACGAAATCAAATACATTATTGGCACTGTATTTATAGGCTGCCTTGATCGCCATATCCTTTTCCGGATATATTACTTCGTCCGCGCCGTTTCTCAGTAAGAACTTCGCGTGAATATCCCGATTCGCCTCTGACACCACATATCTGGCGCCCAAATCACTGAGCAGTGAGGTTACCTCCAGAGAAGACTGAAAATTTCCGCCCATTGTAACAAAACAAATATCAAAATTATTAATGCCCAAGGATTTCAGAATGTTTTCATTTGTGCAGTCGCCAATCTGGGCATCGGTAAAATTCACGGCCAGCTCTTCAATAACCGCCGCATCCTTATCTACAATCATTACCTCGTTTTTAAGCTCCTGCATTTTCAGAGCCAAGTGCTTCCCAAACTTTCCCATACCAATAATCAAAATAGATTTCATATCCTCACGCTTCTTTCCTGATCAATTCTATCCAATTAATATTTTCTCTACCGGCCGGGCAGCCTGGACCCTGGGACTTTGTTCCGCCAGCATCAGCACAAAGGAAAGAACGCCGATTCTGCCCCCGTACATCAGGAGCGCCAGGATCAGTTTCGAGCCGGTACACAATCCGCTGGTTATCCCCATGGACAGCCCTACTGTTCCTCCGGCAGAGGCCACCTCAAACAATACCTCCTTGAGCCCTATGGGCTCCAGCGCACAAATCGCCATAGTACCCAATAAAAAAGCTGCCAGATAGACACAGACAACAGCGCAGGCCTGACGGGCAACGCCCTCTTCCAGTCTTCTTTTGAATACATGAATTTCCGAAGAATGCCGCATCGCCGCCACCACAGCTGCCACCAAAACAAAAAGGGTCGTCGTTTTTACTCCGCCGGCAGTGGAGCCGGGACAGCCCCCGATAAACATATAAATAATAGTAAGCAGCGCACTGCTGTCCGATAGCTCCGACAGCTCTACCGCATTGAATCCGGCTGTCCTGGGGCTGACAGACTGGAAGAAGGACAGCAGAAGCTGCTGCCCCGCAGGCAGATTCTTTAAAGTATTGTTCTGTTCAAATATCAATATAAGGACTGTCCCCAGAAAAACTAGAATCACAGTAGTTGTCAGAGCAATTTTGGAATGCAGATGCAGCTTTCTAAAAGAAAATCTCGCGGCAATCAGGTCGTTCAGCACCCAGAATCCAATACCGCCCATTATAATCAGCAGAGCCACCGTTATAAGAACACTTTCATTTCCCGCATAGGCTGTCAGGGAGGAATACGGCTCATAAATTCCCATTAAATCAAAGCCCGCGTTGCAAAATGCGGAAACCGAGTGAAACACGGAATAATAAAGCCCCCGTCCAATGCCAAAATCTCTGCAAAAGGTGACAGCCAGCACACATGCCCCAACACTTTCAAAGGCAAGGGTAAGGACGGCCATCTGCCGAATAAGCTTAACAATTCCCCCCAGCTCCATTTTCCCCGCGGACTGCATCAAAATCCTCCGCTCCTTTAAGCCAATCTGACGTTTCATAAACATGGAAAACAGAGTGACAACGGTCATAAATCCGATGCCGCCTACTTGAATCAGTACTAATATCACCAGCTGACCAAACAAAGACCAATGGGTATAGGTATCATATACCACCAGACCTGTAACACAGGTTGCTGAAGTAGAGGTAAACAGCGCATTGATAAAGGGAGTACTGCTGCCGTCTGCAGAAGCAACCGGCAGACACAGAAGCAGGGCACCAATCAATATGATAGTCAGAAAACCCAGCCCCAAAAATCGGGTATACGTAAAATGATTCTTTATTCTGTCCAGCAATTTTATGGCCCCCTATATTATTCCAATAAATGCTCTAATAAAATTTTTATACCAATGAGAATCAGAATAATGCCGCCTAATATCCCTGCCTTATTTTTAAAGAAACCGCCTATTTTCTTTGCTAACAGTCCGCCCAGCAGTGACAGCAGAAAAGCAACCGCGCCTATGAGCAGACAGGAGGACCATATGGTAATCGTCGCCAGTGAAAATTCTCTGCCTATGGCAAGGGCAGCAAAGCTGATCCCCACTGCCAGTGCATCAATACTGGTGGCCACTCCCTGCATAGCAAGCATCCTGCCGGTAAGAAAAATGCCCTTGCCGTCTCCCTGGGGACTCCGGCTCTCCCGAATCGTATCAAAGAGCATCTTCCCTCCGATAAAAGCTAAAAGGACAAAGGCGATCCAGTGGTCAAAGCCGGAAATCAGACGATATGCACTAGTCCCTAATAACCAGCCGATTAAAGGCATAATAAACTGAAAGCAGCCAAAACAGAGGGCAGCAAGAAAAGCCTTCCTCTTATTAAAATTACTGGCGGTAACCCCATTGGTAATGGATACAGCAAAAGCATCCATCGCCAGACTGACCGCAATTAGAAACAGTGATAAAAAATCCATTCCGGTACTCCTATTCAGTTCTTAAACTATTAAAGGATAACACCGGAAACACTTTATGTCAACACCAATTATAATTTCTTCTTATAATCTTCAATTGCAGCCTTTATCGCCTCCTCTGCCAAAACGCTGCAGTGCATTTTAACAGGAGGCAGACCGTCCAGTGCCTCTGCCACCGCTTTATTAGTAAGCTGTAGCGCTTCTTCAATAGGCTTTCCCTTAATCATCTCTGTAGCCATAGAGCTGGTGGCAATGGCAGAAGCACAGCCGAAAGTATTAAAGGTAACATCCGTAAGAATACCGTTTTCCACTTTTATATACACCTTCATAATATCGCCGCATTTGGCGTTGCCTACCTCTCCGATGCCGTCGGCATCCTCCATTTTTCCTACATTGCGGGGATTTATAAAATGATCCATTACTTTTTCACTATATTCCATATTGGTTCCTCCTTATTCAGTACTATCAATTACTCTACTCTGTTTTCCTTTACCATTTTTTCCCACACCGGTGACATCTCTCTTAACCTGGCAACAATAATAGGAAGCTGCTCCAACACGTAATCCACCTCATCCTCCTGATTATACCTGCCTAAGCTGAGGCGCAAGGATCCATGGGCTATTTCATGAGGCAGACCTATAGCCAATAGCACATGACTAGGATCTAGCGAACCGGAAGTACAGGCAGACCCGGAGGAAGCACAAATCCCCACCAAATCCAGAGAAATCAGCAGAGCTTCTCCTTCAATTCCCTCAAAGCAGGCATTTACATTGCCCGGCAGCCGCTGTGTTCTGCTGCCGTTGATTCTGGTACAGGGCAGTTTCAAAATTCCTTCCATCAAGCGGTCTCTCATTTTTTCCAGGCGGTCAGTCTCCTCCTCCATATGGGAAACAGCCTCCTTCAGCGCCGCAGCCATACCGCATATCGCCGGAACGTTTTCTGTCCCGCCCCGTCGGCCTCTCTCTTGGGCGCCTCCTTCAATCAGATTCGGCAGCCGGATTTCCTTCTTACAGTACAGTAGCCCCGCTCCCTTAGGGCCGTGAAATTTATGTCCCGAAGCGGACAGCAGATCAATATTCATATCTTTTACATCAATAGGAATATGGCCCAGGGCCTGTACTGCATCTGTATGAAACCATACGCCCCTTTCTCTGCAGACAGCACCAATTTCTTTAATCGGCAAAATAGTGCCAATTTCATTGTTCGCCGTCATTACACTGACCAAGACAGTATCCTCGCAAATGGCTTCCGCTACCTGCTCCGGCAACAGCCTTCCCTCTTCGTCTGTAGGAAGATAGGTTACCCGAAAACCTTCCTTTTCCAGCGCATACATGGTATGGAGAACCGCATGATGCTCAATCTGCGTTGTAATGAAGTGCTTTTTTCCAGAAGCCCTTCCCAGCATAGCCGCCCCTCGAAGCGCCCAATTGTCAGATTCAGACCCTCCTGATGTAAAAAAAATCTCGTCCCTGTCTCCGTGCAGAAGGTCTGCCACCGTTTGCCGGGCTTCTCGCAGAGCCTTTGCCGCTCCATGCCCCAGGCTGTGCATACTGGACGGATTTGCGTACAAATTTTTCATGGTATCTGCCGTAACAGCCAGCGCTTCTTCGGAAAGCCTGGTGGTAGCCGCATTGTCCATATATATTTTCTCCATAATTCTCTCTCCTCTCTCATTTTAAACGCTATATCACATGGGCGCCGCGGCCCAGCTGCTTTTGCTCCTCTGCTAGCTGCCTTAGCGTAACACTGTCTACATAGGCCTCCACCGTTTGATAAAGTCCCCTCCAAAAGCCCAGGGTAGGACAGCTATGGCAGCGTGTACAGCGTACCGTCCGCCCCTCCAGACAAGCGACAGGAGCCAGACTGCCCTCAGTGGTCCGCAGAATATCACCTACCGTATATTCTTCCGGCGTTTTTCCTAAGATATACCCCCCCTGGGCGCCTCTTATACTTGTTACATACCGGGCTTTTGTCAGCAGAGCCGCAATCTGCTCTAAATACTTTGCGGAAATCTCCTGACGCTTCGATATATCTTTTAACGCAACCGGACCGTCCTCACTGTACACCGCTAAATCTATCATCATACGCAAGGCATAGCGCCCTTTTGTAGAAATTTTCAATGAGCTCTCACTCCTTTCTCCTATAAAGCTAGAATGGAAAGCCTCCCATTTCCTAGTATTATACTAGGAAATATTTGTTTGTCAAGGGCAGGACTTTTTTAACAGAAAAGAAAGCCGTATAAATACAGACGGGCACAAGGTTCCGGCAGCAGCGCCCTGTCCTTGTACCCGTCTCTTCAATCCAGTTTACGAAAATCCTATCCTTACCCTTCCTGACTCACCGTAAACATATCCTCTTTCATAATAACAAAGGTATTAAATACATAATAGATATAGCCAAAGAGAACCGCCGTAGTCAAAACCCAGTTTAAACTAAAGCAGAGAACGGCCTTTCCCCCCATAGCTGTACCGTAGCTCAAAGCCAGCATCAGCACCTTGATCCCCAGCATGAGAAATAAGAACAGCGTTGTTCGGGGCATCAAATACCAGCAGTAGCCGTTGGTCATTTTAAAGGAAACAATGACCCCGCCCTTTTTAAAGCCCACAATAGCCGGAACCATATAGGAAACATACATGGAATAAAATACAATAGAAAAGTATCCAAACAGTATTGTGATCACAGCCAGCAGCATCATTTTAAAT
>CABQMV010000002.1 GCA_902465325.1 uncultured Oscillospiraceae bacterium | reverse complement strand
TGTTTATCAGGTATTATTTGGGTCAGCGGAAAATCCGGAAGAATATTATTCTATTGCGCTGGAGAAGGCGAAGCTATATTCTCAGTATGTAACGGCCTGGGTAGGGCAGGAAACCTTTTTGGCCAACGTATTGCCGGACTCTCCCATCAGAGATGGACTGGAGGGAATCCAGACAGGCTTTTATACAGACCATAAGAGAGATTATTTTACCGATGAAAAAACGGAGAATTTGCAGATTTATTCGGAAAACTGCTTTTCCTGTGACATATCTTATACCCAGTGGGTAGAGGATATCAGAACAGACCGCAATTTTAAAAAGGGTCTGCCGTCCGCATTTACTTTTTATTTCATCAAGGAAAACGGTACCTGGTATATTGCTGATTTAAACTTGCGGTAACCGCCTTTGGGCAAAAAATGCTTTCAGCAAGTCAGCAGCTTCTTTTTCGCAGATCCCCGGAAATACCGGCAGTTCCTCCGGCAGAATCTGACGGCAGGAGGGCGCGCCGTCAGTGCGGGGGGCACCGTAAACCAGCTGCTTTATTCGTGCGGCCGCTATGGCGCCGGCACACATAGGACAGGGTTCTAGTGTCACGAACAGACTGCAGTCGGAGAGCCGCCAGTCGCCCAGCAGTCTGCAGGCCTCTGACAGAACCGTGAGCTCTGCATGGCCGATCACGTCCCCTCTTTGCTGTCGGGTGTTATAGGCTACTGTCAGCAGCTCTCCCTGCCGATAGACTGCACAGCCTACGGGCACATCACAATTTATTTTTAAACATTCCCGGGCCGCTGCCAGAGCGGGCTCCATACATTCTACAAAATCCACGGAAAATGGTCACAGCCTTTCGCAAATTGCTTTCCTTTCACTATTATGCTATAATACCCGGGTTAAAGCAAGGGGTTGATTTAATATGATACCGGTTCACAGAAAAAGTGAAAATGAGAAATATACCTTTTCGGAGCTGTATGAAATTATTAAGCTGCTCCGTTCTCCGGAGGGCTGTCCCTGGGACAGAGCCCAGACCCATGAGAGTCTGATTAAGCCTATGATAGAGGAGGCCTATGAGGCTGTAGATGCTATTGAAAAGGGAAGCCGTGATAAGCTGGTAGAGGAGCTGGGAGACGTGCTTTTGCAGGTTATTTTTCACAGCATTCTGGGAGAGGAAGAGGGCTTGTACGGCTTTCACGATATTACAGACGGCTGTGCCAGAAAAATGCTGTTCAGGCACTCGCACGTATTTGGAGATGCGGTGGCTCAGGATGCCGGGCAGGCTCTTCATAACTGGGAGGAAATGAAGAAAAAAGAGAAGGGCTTTTCTGATGTCTGGGAGGAAATTGCAGATATTCCAAACTGTTTTCCTGCTCTTATGCGCGCTGCGAAAAGGGCCCGGAAATTAAGAAAGGCCGGAGAAAAGGACGACAAGATAAGAGAGGATATTTTACCGGCCATTGATTACAGTGATCCCGGACAGGTAAGCTGCCTTCTGTATTCCATCTGTGCGAAGGCAGAGGAAGCCGGGGTGGACTGTGAAACGGCTCTGTTAAAGGAGACTTGACTATGAGACTGGATAAGTTTTTAAAGGTTTCCCGTGTAATTAAGCGAAGAACGGTGGCCAATGAGGCCTGCGACAACGGCCGTGTCAGTGTCAACGGCAAGACGGCCAAGGCAGGAACAGCTGTAAAGCCTGGAGACATTGTGCAGGTGGAGTTTGCGGGGGGGAGCACCCGTTTTGAGATATTGTCTGTAGAGGAGAATGTAAAAAAAAGCGGTGCCGCTCAGATGTACCGGCTTATTACCTCTCTTCTACTGGCTTTTTTTATTGGGCTCGGTGGTTTGTCCGGCTGTCAGAAAAATCAGACGGAGCCTGAGGAAGCTGCCTTTATAGAGGCGGGAGAGAGCTATATTGCCCTTGTGGGCACCCGTACGATATATGATGAACAGTTTTGCTATTTTTTTTCTATGGCCGCACAGGAGCTGTCAGACGGACAGTATTCGGAGCTGTGGCTGGGAGAGAATTTTGACCGGGTTATGGACAGGGCCATCGGCATCTGCCGGGAGGTTGCCGCAATGTATGATATGGGCTATGCTGCGGGCTTGACTATGACGGCACTGGATCAGGAGGAGCTGTCTGCTTCCGTCAATGAAAGAATTGTTTCCAATCTGGCGCTGGCTCAAAATGAAGATATTAACAGCTGGGATGAAATCTGTATTCGGCTGACCGGCATGAATCACAAGGAATATAAAAGATATTTAAGAATGCTCCAGCCTGGGGAGAAGTATGCGGAGCAGCTTCTGGCGGCATATAATCCCAGTGGGGAGGAGCAGGAGGCATTTTACCAGACTCATTTGGAGCAGTTTAAAACCTGCCGTGCAGGGAAAATTTATATTCCGGCAGAAAATTCCCAGGGAGAAAGCAATCAGGGACTGGCAGAAGAGGTTCTGAATATGGTGAAACAGCAGACCTACCCCTTTGAGGTTCTTGCCAGAGGCTGGTCGGAGGATTCGGACGTTCTTACTGATAACGGCTTTTCTGACCTTTGCGTTTCTGATGAAGCGCTGCCTCAGTGCTTAAAAGAATGGATTCAGGCGCACGGCAGCTCTCACAGTACAGAAGAACCCACAATGCGCTTTGCGGAGGACGACGGCTACTATATTCTGATCTGTCAGGGAGAGCGAGACTATGAGACCAGTCAGGTGATACAGGAGGCGGTATTGAAAGCCATGAAAGAGAAAATGCTGTCCGATTATAAGGCTGAAATTGCCTCAAGGGAAGAATATGAACCCCGATCCTTTGACCGAACCAGAGCGGTCCTGTTGGTGAAGGAGTTTCTGGAGGGCAGAGAATAATGAAGAAACGGATGCTTTGTGTTGTTATCCTCTGTATTTTCCTTTCCGGGTGTGCAAAAGAACAGGCTGCCGTTCCCACCGGGACAGGAAATCCGACTGCCACAGCGTCCCCCGGGAGTTCTGCCGCTCCGGCGGCGGGAGATCAGGCCGCTGATACATTTGTCTATGAGGAGCCGGGAACGGATTCTTTTGGTTTTCTGGGAGAAATAAAACTGTATAACTATTACCTGGCCAGTACCTATCGGGCAGTAGTGGACGAATTTGTAAAGCGGCAGCATGATTATGACAGTGACTGGTCAGTAACGGAATTCAACAGCTTTGCAAAAAATCTTCTGTTGGAAACGGATTCCATTACGGGAAGAAATATCCGGGAGCAGCTGCAGGAGGAGGCGCTGCAAGAGTGTATGCGGATGCTGGTCATGTATGCGGAGGCTACTGCTAACGGGCTGCACCTTTCAGAAAAAAACATTAAAAATATAACAGATCGGTGGAAGAATTACGGTATTCAATACTACAGTAAGCTAAAGGACAGCGTGGATTTTATTACCGGTCCGGATGCCGCTATGAGATGGATGGCAGGCTGTAATGTTATGGAATCCGTAGAATATATGAAAATTCACGCTCTTGCTTCGGATTATGCCAGCAGATGGTTCTACCGGGATACCAGTGATAACAGGGATTTTGCTCAGTACTATCAGGAACACAGAGATGCCTTCCGGATTGTGACAGTGAGGGCTGTATATGTTAAGGAGGAAAGTCAGGCAGAGACAGTCAGGAAGCTTATGAATCAGCGTCCGGAGCATATTGCCAATCTGGCCAGGGCACTCAATGAAGACCCGCGCCTGGCAGAAACAAAGGGCATTGTGGAGGTTACTTCCGATACTTACATGGTACCGGAGGAAGTAAAAAGGTGGGCGTATAGTCAGACAGAGGAAAGCCTTTTTTCTAAGCACGGAAAGATTGAGACGGTAAAAACGGCCGATGGGATTTATCTTTTAATGTGCGAAGGAATTCAGGAATATGGAGAAGATGAGGACAATGAGGTTTATCAGGCAGTAGGGCAGGCCTGTAAAGCAGAGCGGCTGGATGAGTATTTAGACGGCCTTCTTGCACAGGAGTCCTATGAATTAAAAGATTTTGACAGAACAAATGCTGTCCGGATTATGGATGAAAGTATGCCTGAATGATAAACAGCGCGGTCTCCGGTAAAAGAGCCGCGCTGTTTGTATACCTGCTATGCACAAACCTTTTAATTTTCCAGCTGTTTTTCTAAAACACCGGCTGCAGTCTGCGTTAATTTTTTTTCCAGCTCTCCCAGGGCATTTTTTCCCTCGTCTTCAAAAATAATAACGGAACCGATGGCATCCCCGTGTACTACAATAGGGGTAATGACCTGAGAGGAATAGCTGTGCTCATCATCCTCTACAATGGGAATGGGGCCTTCACTCTTAGATTTTACAACGACTGTGCTTCTTTCTTCCATAAGATTTTCCAGCTTTCTGCTGATTCTCTTTGAGAGGAAATCTCTTTTGGAAGCGCCTGACACTGCTACAATGGAATCTCTGTCGGTTATAAAGGTGGGATGGCCGCTGGCTTTTGCCAGGCTTTCCGCATATCCGGAGGCAAAGTCTGTGAGCTCGCCCAGCGCCGAATACTTTTTTAAAATGATAGAACCGTCCTCCATTGTAAAAATTTCAAGAGGGTCTCCCTCTCTTATATGAAGAGTTCGCCGAATTTCCTTTGGGATTACGACTCGCCCTAAATCGTCTATTCTTCTGACAATACCAGTTGCTTTCATATATATTAACTCCCTTTCACTATTTAATGGTGTGGGGTTAGTATATGGAATATTGCCATTATTATACTCGTTTGTCACGATTTTCAGGATTTTTTCAACGCCGCAACCGCCTCATTTTCTCAAGTCAAAAATCACGACAGCTTTTCCTGATTTCATATTTTGAGAGGTTGTACATATCTGCAATTATGCTGTCAGTAGCATGTTCCGCCAATTTTTTTTTGACTTTTGCTCATTCTATAGAAATCCGACGGCAAGTTTTGAAGTGTCACATGATGTATACCGCTTTTAATCAGTTCATTTTTATGATCAATCTTTTCCTGCCGGTAAATTTATAAAATTCTTTTTCGTGCATTTTTCTAACTCCTGCATATAGTTTGTCCGTTCTTTATATAAACACGTATATAAAAACCAAAATATAATCATTTCTAAAAATTTTCTTCAAATTATACTTTTCCTCAATAACTATTATATATCAATAGTTTTCTAATGTCATCGGCTAATAGTAGGCGTTTTATCGGCTTTTTGTGGGCACAAAATAGACATAAATAAAGGCACCGTGAAAACGATGCTTTAGGTTAGTTGCTCTTATTTAAATATTATAAATACATCAATATGGCCTTATACCATTCACATAGTTCTTGATAATTAATCCACCGATCATTTAAACCATAATGCTTATGCTTGCCGCTTGGAGCAATCTCAAATAATTCGTAAAACTTGTTTGTTGGGCCAACATATACAGGTACAATGTTTCTTAATGGCTCGTCGTAATATCTGAATTGATCTCCAGTAATATCTATAATCTTTTCATTTACGACAAGCCATGTATGCGAATAGCAATTGTCCCATTCATTACCATAATAAGTACCGTTTACATAAGTGACTGGTCCAAAGTTATGATCTATAAGGTACTGAGCCAGCATATCACTCGTATGACCGCATTGTCCCGTAGGAAACTTTCTAAAAAAGAACCTTGTTCGTTATTAGCTTTAGCAGCCTCAATAGCATTTCTAAAATCAAATGCCAACTCTTCTAAAATCATCTATCGTTCTCCTTTATATCTTACGTATCCTTTCTCAATATCTCAAGATAATCTTCATACGCAAATACACGGTTGCGGTTTGCGTTGTTTGTTTGCACAAGAATTCCTGCATCTACCAAATGATTAACTGCAAGAGAAACTGTACTGAAAGCCAAGTTCAACTCTTCCGCAGTTTTACCGATATCGATAATCGGGTTTTGCTCAAGGTAATCAAAAACCGCTCTTGCATTTTTAGATGCTCTGCCCATCGCTTTTATCTTCTCAACATTTTTATCGTGCAAGTCTGAAAGTTTCTTAATGGTATTAATAGACTCTTCTGCAGATTCTTTGACAGCATTTAAGAAGAACTTGATCCACTGTTCGTAATTATCTTTGTTACGAACTTCACTCATACGGTCATAATACTCGATACGGTTTTTCTTAAGATAATACGATATATACAACGCCGGTGAGCTTAATACTTTTTTCTCTATCAAAAACAGAGTAATCAACAATCTGCCCACACGACCATTACCGTCAAGGAAAGGGTGAATTGTTTCAAATTGATAGTGAAGTAATGAAGCCTGCACAAGCAGATCCAATGAATCATCTGAATTGATGTATTTTTCTAAATTAGACATAGATTCGATCATGTCCTCAGGATTCGGCGGAATGTATCTTGCGTTTTTAAGAGATGATCCTGCTGCACCGATCCAATTCTGCGAAGTTCTGAACTCACCGGGATTTTTCTCTTGCCCGCGAATACCTGACATTAGGACTGCATGTGTTTCTTTAATAAGCCTGTTACAAATGGGAAGTTCATTCATTCTTTCAAGTGCAAACTCCGTAGCTTTAATATAGTTAACAACATCAGCGACATTTTGATTTGCATTCTTTTCAATCAGCGGATCCAATACATCTTCAAGTGTTGCCTGTGTGCCCTCAATTTGAGATGATATGAGGGCATAAAGAACGGCGGCCTTGAATTGTGTTTCAAAACCGCCGTCAGGGTAAAACTGTGAAATGAGCGCACGAAAGCACCTGCCCCGCAACGGTTTTTTCTTTTCCCCGTTGGGCGGGGCAGACTGTATGTTATGTTTTTAGGTTTCTACTTTTCCCCTTGCATTTTGATATTCCTTCTCCACAGAGGCAAGGTATCGTTCCCGGAACGCCGTTACCGTAGCCTCATCCGAAGTTACAAAATAACCTTGTCGCGTCTTTTCAACCACTCCCTGCTGTTGTAGTTCCCGGATTGCTTTTCTGACTGTTTCCGGGCTGCTCCCCGCCTCTTTTGCAAAGTCTATGTAAGATGGTAGCTTGGCTCCCAACGCATACTCTCCGCGCAAAATACGAAAGAATATCTCATTAGCAAGACGCTGATATACTTTTTCGTGTACTTCAATGTCCCAACTCATGCAACACCTCCTTATCCGAATGTCTTTTTGATCTCGACCAATTCATGCCGGTTTTCCACCCAATTTTCTACATAACCGCAGTTACAGCAAACATAGCGGATCACGGGAATTTTCCCAAATAAGGTCATGTTTGTGGTATAGATATTGTTTCCGCTGGCGTATCGAGCAGGATTATCCGGCACTCGCACAATATTCTCCGAATGGCACTTCGGACAACACTTTGAATTTTTCATTGTCAACCTCTCCTTGTAACAAAAAACAAAACACAGCACTCCATCAGCAAAACAGCAGCACATATCCAAAGGGCCAACGTCCACGTGCCTACAAATGCTGCAACCAGCAGCATAATCAGCGGAACAAGATATTTGCGGGGATGATGCCACAAATCGCTTTCTGTTTTCCAATCACGGATTGGATGCTTCCATTCCAGAATAACCGACAAAATGGCGCTTTGCAGGGCGAATATAAGAAGCGTCCCCACATGGACAAAGTTAAAATCGTCGTTTACGATCTGCCAACTGCAAAGGTAAATACTGGCGACAATGCTGTTGACTGCAAAGATAAACAGACAATACTTCCGGCAAAATCGTCCCGCTTGTCCGGGCAGCATACGGATCGCCTGTTCCAAATCCGGGTCGCAGGATAGCAGCGTACAGATTGGGGTGTTCAAACAAAGGATCGCAAGGCCGATAGGAAACATATTCAGTCCTTGAAATTCACCGAACAGCAGAGGCAAAAAGCAGGCAATCGCACACAAGCCCACGGTATTGATTAGATAACTCTTGTTTGCCATCAGATAGCGTGTCAGGTAAACGAACACACTTCCGACGCGGCCTTTATGCCGGACAGTTCTTTTTGCAACGGCTGCACTGTAAAAGTCATAGGCATCTGCAAACACCAGATACAGCGCCGCAACCGCAAGGCTTGTCATTGACACGGCCAGTACCGCCGCCCACTGGCGTGCCAGCACGATTACGGCCAAAATGCCAGCGGCCCAAAGGATCGGCAGAGCAGCAAGACCTCTCCGGCACATCCGATACCCCGCCGCCGTCACCGCGCACGCCATACAGCCGCATAAGACCGCAAGCGTGATTTCCCCTGCGCTCCATGAGGCGACAGCAAAAAACAGCGCCCAGATCAGCAATGTTTTTGTAATCAGAGTGTGCGCTCCCAGCACCAGTACATAGGAAAAGACAAAGCTGCGGTTATCAAAGGGGAGCATAAACATCCCCTGCATTATTTCCATGTGCCGCCGCCCGGTAAGCATCTGCCACATGATACCGGCGGTAAAAAAGGTTGAAGTCAGGTAGAGAATAAACGGCGCAATTTCAACTCGAAATTCAGCCGCATAAACCGCGATAAACAGGATAACCGCGGCCAGCAGGCTTTTTCTGGCGCTCTCATACTTTGCGCCAAAAAACTGTTTGGAAAGTGCTTTAATGGTGTTCTTCATCGGTCAGCACCTCCCGGATGTTTCCGGCAGCAATCTCCGCGCCAGTGAATGTCTGACTGATCTTGCCATGCTCCAAAACCAGTACGCGGTCACAGGTCAGACAAATGCTTTCTAAGATGTGGGACGAAAACAGGAGCGTCCCATACTGCTTATAACCGCCCATAAGCTGGTATAAAAACTCTGTGCTTTGAAAGTCCAGCCCGTTCACGGGTTCGTCCAAAAGCAACAGCTTGGGACGCAGGGCAAACGCTGTAATCAGATAGGCTTTTTTCAGATTGCCGGTGGACAGCTCCTTTAAGAGAACATCGGTATAATCCTCAAAGTGGAAGCCTTTTACCAGCCCGGTCACATCCGGCAGCGGTACGCCATAAGACGCAGCCACATACGCCAGATATTCCCGGAATGTGAAATACTGAAAAGACCGATCTTCCGCAAAGACGATGTATCGGTTTCGCTTGAACGCCTTGTCGCGGAATGAGAACGGCTGACCGTTCCATGCGGCGCTGTCCAGACGATAGCCCGGCAGTAACCCGGCAACGGTTTTAATAAATGTTGTCTTACCAGCGCCATTCAACCCGATCAGCCCGACAACTTCATTTGTCCCCAAATCCAGTGAAAAATCTGAAAGTACGGGATGATTGGCAGTGTACCAGACGCTTAATTTGCCCAGGGAAAGAAGTGTCGTGCTGCTCATATTGCTTACCTCCGATTATCTTTTTCTTTCTTCCAGATAGAATAGGCGGAATACAGAAACACACCGCCGAGGAAGATATACAGCAAAGCAAACGGGATATTCATAGTGATAAAGCTGTAAATCATACAACAGATAAAAACGATGCCGAGGATCAAACGAAAATAAAAGTGACGCATACAAACAACCTCCTATATTTCTGTATGTCATTGGGTTTCTTGTTTACAATGCAAGCATACACCCAAAGCCCCCTGTGTGCGGGAATGTCCACGAATGGTAGGTTTTTGACCGCGAAAAATGGCAGGCAGCTTTTGGCCGCCTACCATTTGTCGAAGCAGGGGTTATGCTGTTTTGACCGGCTGGAAAGATAGGGTGACAACGGATTGGAACACATGGTCTTTGTAATCGGTGCGAATGGTTCCATCGTAGCGATCCGCCGCTGTCTGGACACTTTTCAGTCCCCATCCATGAAAGGCTTTGTCCTTTTTAGAAGTCAGCAGCTTTCCGTTTTCCTGTACGGGCGTGTCACCATATCCATTTTCTACTTTGATAATGAGCATGGCGTTAATCCGCCGGATCGTCAGATTAAGAAAGCGTAAGCCCTCAGGGGCTGATTTGGCCGCCTCCAAAGCGTTGTCCAGCAGATTTCCTAAAATAGTTGTCAAGTCCACGCTGCGGATATTGGTATTATGGGGATATTCGATATTGACCTTTGTTTTGATCTGCTCTTGCCCGGCCAACGCCATTTTACTGCTGATGAGATAATCAAGGGCTTTGTCACCCGTCCAAACAGTTTGTGAAATTTGCCGGACAGGGGTACGCAAGTCCTCGCAATACCGTACTGCCTCCTTGGTATCACCTTGTATAAGGCACTGGTAAATAGCCTCAATATGATTATGCAGATCGTGATACAGTTTGGCGTTGTCCGCATAAGTACGGCGCAACGCCTGATAATCCCGCTCTACGATTTCCGCCTGCTCTTGTTTTAGTTTTGCAATTTCCGCCTCCATTTCACGCTGCTGGTTGACACGGTAGAACAAGATTGCAAACAGCAATATGATAGACAGAATAATCCATGTGCCTACCTGATCTTCGTTCAGTGGCAGGATGGTTTGCTCTGACAGGGTTACAGCACCAAACATTCCCAAAATGACAAGAACAGACAAAGCCCGAAGTGTCCCTGCGTTTGGATGTTCTTGCTTTACCAGAGTGATCGCCCCAATGAGCATTAAAAGGCGTACCAGCCAGATACCGGCAAGGTATTCCATAGCATTGGGATTGATAAAATTTTCCGAACGGAACATAATGCCTAATCCCGCTTGCAGCAGGAAATCCCATAGCCCTACACCGACTTCATAAAAGAAAATCAGGAACAGACAAAGGTTTAATTTGTCCCGTAGGCAATACCATGTAACCGCAGTTATCACCAGCAATTCGACGGCCAAAACACCAATCATCGACAATCCTGCAATTTGCAGAGCTGTTACCAGAACACCGCCAGCCGCAGACAAAAGCAGTAACCTTTTTTTCGGCAGGAAGTTCATCACCTTTGCGACAAGGAAAATCCCCAAAAGCAGGCGCACTTCATTGGTAAGAAAGTAGGAAATCGCTGAAATATACTCCATCATATATGCGCCCCCCAAAACTGATTGATTTTCTGCTTGACCTCCTGCAAGTGGGAACGACTGATGGGTAACTGCTCGCCATTCTTTAGTACAACCATCCCGTCGCTGATTTTCATAATCTGAATGATGTTGACAATACAGCCTCGGTCAATAAAAATAAACTCTGGTGTATTCAGTTCATCAAAAACCTGCTGCAAGCTCTTTCGTACCTTTGCAATCCCGACGCTGGACGTAATACTGGCGTTTTTTCCGTCCCGCTGAATATAGAAAATATCTTTATATGGTATCTTTTCCATGCGGCTTGCCGTTTGGATTGTGTACTCCTGACCGACCTCCAATTCAATCAGCTTGGCGGCATCGGTCACGGCGGCTGCCAGTTTCACTTCCAGATTGTTTTTCGGCACATAGCGGAAGATAGAAAGTTCAAAGGCATCAATGGCATATTCTGTGTGCGAGGTCACAAAGATAATTTTAACATTCGGAAGAAAGCCTTTAAGCTGCTGCGGGATTTCCATTCCGCTAATTCCCGGCATTTCAATATCCAGCAAAATCAAGTCATAGAAAAATCCATCATCGGTTATGTCATAAAGCAGGTTGCGACTTTGGGTATAGGTTGTTATTTCATAGCCGATACCTTGCGACTGCAAACAGGCTTTAACGATCTTTTCATGCAAGGCGACGGCTTTTTCTTCATCGTCACATATTGCTATTTTTATCACATTCATCACCACATTTCTTCCTGTGCCAATCTGCTAATGTTTCTGTATTTGTTGGGAGCAGCCAAACACTCCCTACATTCATACCTCCGATAACATTTTTTATTATATTTCATTCGTCCAAAGAACACAAGGCGGGAAATGTGAATAATACAGTGTAAGTATAGGGCATATCCAGAGATAGGCACGAGCTGGAAGAATGAGGCCAAACGGCAGCGGAAAAGATACCTCCTGTCTACGCATTTAAGGGAATAAAAGCCCGCTATTTCAAGGTTTTCCCGCCACAGTAGGCAGGCAGGTGGGGCAGATTACCCAATCCCCGCCAAAGAGAGCTTCTAAATGCGTAGGAAAACCCATAAGAAAGTGCCGGACGCGGCGGCCTGCTGGCCCTGCGCCCGGCGTTTTCTCATAGGCTGTCCTTTAGGATGGCCCGGATCAGCTTGTTTTGCAAGCGGTGTTTCATGTACTCGTCCACCTGCACATGAGGCGTTCCGTCCAGCTCGTAGAGCGTCCGGGTATTAATCATCAAGCCTTATTAATTTTATAACGGTGTTTTACCGAAAGTGTTTGCAGAATATAGAAAATTTATATAGTGTTTGTTGACGAATTTGTTTTATCTGATATGATAAAATAAAAAAAACAGGAGTGTCTGAAACGGTGAAACTAAACAGCATTTTTACGGATAATATGGTGCTACAGGCCCGTAAGCCCATAAAGATTTTTGGAACGGGAAAAGGGACGGTTGAAATCCTGTTCTGCGACCGGCGTGCCCGGACAGAGTCCGGAGAAGACCAATGGCAGGTGCAGATTCCGCCTATGGAATACGGGGGCCCTTATTCTATGGAGATTTGCCTTAACGGAAGCGCTAGGATTTTGCAGAATGTTATGGTAGGAGAGGTGATTTTGTGCGCCGGACAGTCAAATTTTCAGTTTGAGCTTCACGAGGATGCCATTTCCGAAAGAGCCTATCAGGATAATCCTCTGCTTCGGATGTTTACTGTGGACAGGCCGGAAGAAGGTGCCAGTATAGCTTCTCAGGAGAAGATTTGTCAAGGGTGATTTCACCGACAAACTTGAAGTCGTTTTCTATTCACTTTTTGCGAAAAAATGTCTCATATACGCAAATAACAAATCCTACTATTCCCATAGCGCAAAAAAGCATATACGGAACCAGCAATTCGTTACCAAGTAATGCGGCAAATGTTCCAGTCATTCCATTATAATTATACTGATTTGCAGATAAATATAGGCTCATAATGAGGTAGCCTATACTACCAAGCAAAAATAACATAATCCCAAAATGTATCTTTTTCATAATCATGTTCCTCCACAAATCCAGATTTGCCGAACTCAGCTGAAATTGATTATAGCACATCAGCAACCGGCAATCAATTTTTTTATAAGGTGTGATAGTAGTGGCAAGCAATGCACCGGTATATACCCGGCGCAGCTTGTTGGTGGCTGACCGCCCCCAAACCCCACGGTCATCGTGATCGGCTTCCACCGCCGATGACCAAGCCGCCGTTGGCGTCTGCTAACCTGCCTGTACTGGGCAGGGATGGTGAGGCCCAGGTGGTCCCCTCGGGAGAGCGCACGATGGTTGCAGGCCATACCACCGCCCGCTTGCGGGTGGTGAGTAAGTGCGCCCTTAGCCGGGAGCCTATAAAAGAGAAATGAGCGCCCCGGTTGCCCAGGACGCTCCTGATTCGCTTCTTCCCTGCTGTTCGATCTCCGTTTTCCTCTATGCGCCATTTTGCCACAAATGAGCCGCAGTCATTGTAATGATTGTAGTGGTGAAACCACCCTTTATACATTACATCTCAGGATGGGTGGCTGGTGTGTTCTGCCTCTGGCATTTCGCACTGGTCGGCCCTGGGTTATTATTTAGGGGCTCTTACGCAAAAAAATTTAAATGTGCCGGTGGGTGTGATTAGCTGCTGTCAGGGCGCTTCTGTTATTCAAAGCTGGATCGATGAAAATATTGTGAGCCGCCCTGCATTTTATGTACCTGAAGGAAAAAAGCACTATGACCACTTTGCGCCCGAATTTGAGAAATGGAATCGGGATGGTCTGCTGTATCACGCTATGGCAGAAACCGTTTTGCCTTTTTCTGCAGGGAATGTTGTCTGGTATCAGGGAGAAAGCAATACCACGGAGGAGGAAGGCGCTCTGTATCTTTCGCTGCTGTCTGCAATGATAGAAAATTGGCGGGAGGCAGCTTCTGACAGAGAGCTTCCTTTTACAGTTGTCCAGATCTGCGACTTTGATCCCAGGCGGGATGCGGGCTGGAGGCGGGTACAGGAGGCGCAGCTGCAGGCGGAGAAAGAGCTTTATAAGGTGCGTACCGTAGTCAGCCGTGATATCTGTGAAAGCTGGGAAATCCATCCCAGAACCAAAAATATTTTGGCGTATAAACTCTACCGGAGCATGTTTGGTGAGAGAGTGTGAGTTGTAATTCCCCGGGCGGTATGGTATATTTTACATGGTGAAATAGTCAGCGATATACAAAAGAAGGGAATTGATAGAAATGAAGATTGCTTTTTTCGGTGCGGGAAATATGGGAAGCGCTATTGTGGGCGCCGCTATAGAATCCGGCGCTGTTTTGTCAAAAGATATTTTGGTTTATGACCGATACAGGCCGGCGGCAGAAAAACTAGAGGAGAAATATCAGATCTGTGTCAGCCAGAGTGCGGCGGCAGCGGCAGCGGTAGCAGAAATTCTTTTTATTGCAGTAAAGCCCAATATTGTTCCGGCGCTTCTGGAAGAAATCCGGACGGAAGCCGTAAAGAGCGGGAAATACATTGTTTCCATTGCAGCCGGAGTGAAGGTGGAGACCTATACAGGTCTTTTAGAGAACACGGTAAAGCTGGTGCGGACCATACCCAATATGCCGGCAATGGTCCGGGAGGGTGTAACGGGAATTTATTTTCATAATTTTACCGATGCAGAGCAGGACCAGGCGGCCCAGGCCTTTATTTTAGATATGTTTTCTTCTTTTGGCAGAAATGTGGTGGTGACCAGAGAGGATCTGATTGACGGAATGGTAGCGGTTACCTCCAGCAGCCCCGCCTATGTGTGTCTGATGGTAGAGGCTATGGCCGATGCGGCGGTTATGGCAGGATTTGCCAGAAAAGATGCTTATATAATGGCGGAGCAGGCGGTTCTGGGAACGGCAAAGCTTATGCTGGACCGGAGCATCCATCCCGCTGTTCTCAAAGATCAGATTTGCTCTCCTGCGGGAACGACCATAGAGGCTGTTGCCAGCCTGGAGGAAAGCGGCTTCCGCAGCAGCCTTATCAGAGCAATGGAGGCTTGCAGACAAAAGACGCTTGCACTGGGGAGAAAGGACAATCCATGAGGCGAGTAGAAATTTATACAGATGGCTCCTGTTCAAAAAATCCAGGTCCCGGAGGCTATGGCGCGATTCTCATGTGTGACGGTACAGAAAAGGAGATCAGCGGCGGCGCCGCGGTAACGACCAATAATAGAATGGAGCTTCAGGGTCCTATTGAGGCACTGAAACTTTTAAAGGAACCCTGTGTGGTAGACTTATACTCAGACAGCGCTTATGTGGTAAACAGTTTTGACAAGGGCTGGATTTATAACTGGGCTAAGAACGGCTGGAAGAAAAACGACGGCCCTCTAAAAAACGTGGATTTGCTTCAGGAGCTGTATGCCCTTTGCGGCAGACATAAGGTTACCTGGCATAAAGTCAAGGGGCATGCGGATAACCAGTACAACAATCGCTGTGACAGATTGGCAGTAGCTGAGACAGAGAAGTATAAGCGGCAGTCTGCCGAATCCTCCCGGGATCAGGCCTACGAGGGTCCCCTGGCGGAGTCTGTTCAGGGAAAGGAAACCATTTATAAGGGCCGGGTATTTACCGTAGAGAAGCTAAGCGTAACCCTGCCGGACGGGAAGCTGTCGGTTCGGGAGATTGTGCGTCACAATGGAGGGGCCGCCGTTGTAGCCATTGACGATGAGGATACCGTATATATGGTGCGGCAATTTAGAATGGCGGCTGGACGGGAGATGCTGGAGATTCCGGCAGGTAAGCTGGAGCCGGGGGAGGATCCAGCGGTATGCGCGGCCAGAGAGCTGGCGGAGGAAACCGGACTCAAGGCAGGAAAAGTACAGCCGCTGATTTCCATGTATGCTACGCCCGGGTACTGCAGTGAAAAATTGCATATCTACCTGGCTACAGAGCTGAGTGTAGAAAATCCGCACCGGGATCCCGGCGAGTTCTTAAACGTGCGCGGCTATAAGCTGAGAGCACTGTTGAATATGATTTTTCAGGGTAAAATAGAAGATGCAAAGACCGTTGCGGGACTGCTTTTGGCCGCGGAGCGAATTTTATGATACAAGAGGTGTTTGTACGGTGAAACGAGTTTTATGTATAGTGCTTTCCTTTCTTATTCTGCTGCCCACAGGCGCCTTTGCTTACGATGATGCACAGGCACAGGCCCTGTACAGCAACGATCCTCTGGAAAAGGCTTCGTATAAGTCCTATGCGGTGATCAATTGCAACGCAGACAGGATTCTGATGTCCAAAAACGGAGATGAAAGAATGCCGGTGGGAAACCTGGTGAAGCTTATGCTGCTTTGTATGGCCTACGATGCACTGGCACAGGGGACACTTTCCATGGACACTGTACTTAAGGTCCCGGAGGGTGTCATGAAGCTTTCCGGCAATACAGTCTATCTGGACTATTATAAAAAAGAGACACTCACGGTTGAACAGGCATTAAAGGTGATCTGTATCAATTCCGCTCATGACGCCGCCTACACACTGGCCTTGGGCATGGCGCACAGCGAGGGAGAATTTGTTGAGAGAATGAACAAGAAAGCAGAGAAAATGGGGCTTAAGAATACACATTTCACAGACTGCACCGGAATAGAAAGAACGCAGCAGTACAGCTCTGCCAACGATATGGCGAAAATTGCCTTTTACCTGGTGAGCAACTATCCCCAGGTAACGGAGCTGACTTCGGAAAAATTTGCCTGGTTTAAACACAGTACCGGAGAACCGGATACCATGGTATCCACCACCAACAGTATGCTGCGTTTTTATAAAAACGCTACAGGCCTTTGCGCTACAAGTGACGGGAAGATTGGATACTGCTGCGCAGCTTCGGCAGAGATTAAAGAAGAAAAGCTGATTTGTATTGTACTGGGGGCTGCCGACGACAATGTCGGTATGGCGGTTGCCAGAAAGCTGCTGGAAAACTGTGCCGCGGAGTATCAGTATATTACGGTAGATGTGGCGGGTACCTTTGTCAGGAAGGTGGCAGTTGAAGACGGTGTGGCGAAGACAGTAAAGGCAGAGACAAAAGAGGATTTCAAGGCCTTTATCAAGGTGTCAGAGAAGGATAAAATAGAAAAAGAGGTAGTCCCTTTAGAGGGGCTGTCTGCGCCTTTAGAACCGGGTGACCCGGTGGGAGAAGTGATATACAGGGTAGGCCAGGAAGAGCTGGGACGGGTAGAAATTATTGCCGCTGAAAGAATAGAAAAAGCCGGCTTTTTTACCCGGCTGATTCGTTGGTTTTTGTCTCTGTTTGGGTTAGAATGATTTACGGCAGGAGAAACTGCCAGAACCGGTCGAGCAGGAGAATAAACTGGTTGGCAGGCCAGAAAATGATGCTGCTTAGTTTGGTAAAATAGATCAGCAGAATAAAGCCCATAAAGATATAGTTGCTGTATCTTTCTATATTATATAGCTTCCGATAGTATTTATAGGGCAGGAAGTTGGCTATGAGATTATAGCCGTCCAGTCCCGGCAGCGGCAGCAGATAAAAGGCGGCCAGGGAAATACAGATGCTTTCCGCCACACTGAAAATCAAATACGCATAATACATAACCTCTGTATTCCAGCCTATCATACTGCGAAAGACAGCGGCTGTAAAGCTGGCGATTATGCCGGCGAGAATACACCCCACGGGGCCGGAAAGAATAAAAATGGCATTGTCTCTTTTTATGTTTTTAAAATTACGGGTATTGACAGGCACCGGCTTTGTCCAGCCGAAATGAAACAGCAGAATAAACAAAAATCCTATCAGGTCAATATGGGCCATAGGGTTCAGTGTAAGCCGCCCCACGTTTCGGGGCGTAGGGTCCCCCAGCTTATCCGCTGCGTAAGCCTGCGCCCAGCCTTTCACGGTAAAGGCCAGAATAACGCCCGGAACGCTTATTATTAAACCAATCAGATATTCGATCATAATCCACTCATTCTCCTGTAAAATATATTGTCTATGCAGTATAGCAGAAAAGCGGCAATTGGACAAGTAAGAGCTTTTTTGATAGAATAAGCCAAGTTAGGAAATGAGGAGCTCTTGTGTTGGAGGAAAATATCTGCAATATAAAACTGGATATGTTTGAAGGTCCCTTTGACCTGCTGCTTACGCTTTTAGAGAAAAACAAGCTGGAAATTATGGATATTCCTATCAGTGTAATTGCAGACCAGTATGTAGACTTTTTATTTAATAGTGATGTTTTTAATATGGAAGCCGCCAGTGAGTTTTTGGTAATGGCCTCTACACTGATTCATATGAAGTCCAGAAAACTTCTGCCTCAGCCTGTAAAGGAGGAAGAGGAGATTACAGAGGAAGAGCTCAAGGCTCGTCTGGTCAGGTACAAGCGTTTTAAAGAAGTGACAGGGACTCTGACAGAGCAGATGGCTTATTGGAGCGGGGCCTTTTATTCCTGTGGGGAGCAGCTGACCTTTAAGCCCAGAGAAACGCTGGTGGAGCTAAGCGGCAGGGAGCTGGCGGAAAGCTATCATAAGGTACAGGCCCGCTATATTCAATCCCAAAACGATAACACAGAAAAGATGCAGCGGATTTTGAAAGTGGAGAAGGTAAGTCTGAAAGAAAAAATCCGCCAGGTTATCCATGCGGTAAAGAAAAGGACAAAGGTAGCTTTTTCTGAGCTGTTCCATGTGGGGAGAAATACTAAGCTGGAGGTTGTCACTGGCTTTTTAGCCGTCTTAGAGCTGGACAAATGTAAACAGGTAACACTGAAACAAAAAAAGCTGTTTGGAGAGATAGAGGTCGCATACAGGGAAAACCATGAGGGAGACAGGATTCTTACGGAATTGGAGGAAGAGTATGACTGACAAAAAAATTGCAGCAGAAGCATACAGTAGAAATGAGGCTGTGGCCGAGGCTCTTCTGTTTGCCTCCGGCGAGTTGGTAAAGCTGGCGGATATTGCTTTTGTACTAAAGCTGGACAAAAAAGAGACGGAGCAGCTGATGGAGAGGCTGATGAAGCGGTACGAGGAGAGACGGGGAGGTCTTTTGCTTCGAAGAATCGCAGACGGATATCAGCTTGCCTCCCGTCCGGACCTTCATCAGGATCTGCAGGATTATTTTGCCAGACCTAGAAATCAGGGACTCAGTAGAGCCGCTATGGAGACCCTTTCCATTATAGCCTATAATCAGCCCATTACCCGAAACGGCATTGAGCTGGTTCGGGGCGTTAACAGCGACAGCGTGCTTTCCCGCCTGCTTGACAGAGGACTGATTTACGAATGCGGCCGTTCTGAAAATCCAGGCCGCCCTATGCTGTACGCTACTACAGAGAATTTTCTAAGGGCTATGGGGATTTCGGACCTCTCCCAGCTGCCTCCACTGGAGACTGTGTCGGAGACAGAGGCTCCGGAGGGGGAAACAGATGCGACATTTTTTGACTATACTCCGCCGGAGGAGACAATTTCCCGGCATGTCAGAGAGCTGGATGAAATTATTGAACAGGTGAAATGAATACACGGTTGATTTTATGGTAATAATTACCGGCGAAGGGATGTGAAGAAGTTGCCTTGGCCGGTTTTGTTATTTATAATATTTTTATTGCTGGCGGCATTCATTGCCGTTCTGCTTCTTTTAAAAGTGACTGCCGTATTCCGGCTGTGTCTGGATAAGAGATTTGTCATACAACTACATATTAAGCTGTATCGGTTTTCTATCAAAAAATTTGAATTTTATACCTTCCCAAAAAAGAAAAAATCAAAAAAAGGGGGTAAGCTGCCCAAACTAAAATTTATTGATACAGAGCTGCGCCTTTATGGAGCAATAGGCCTGCTGGATGCCAAAAACACTGCCCTGGCTGCAGGAGGACTAAGCAGTCTGTACGGCGTGGTTTTGGGAGGTGTCGGCCAGTTGACCAATCTAAAAAAGGGATGGATCCGGGTGGATCCTATATATTCTGAAAATCGTCTATTTTTGGAATCCGTTTGTATAGCCAGGGCAAAAGCCGGGCATATTATCATTGCGTATATTCGCTACTTACTTTCTAAAAAGAAAAGAGTACAGGAATAGACCTGCAGTTTTTTGAGCCGCGGACGGGGGCTCTGATGTACCAAAAGGGTATACCGCCACATTTTAAATAAGGAAAGGTGATTATTATGGCAGAGCATCCGATTAACGGGCTGATGGATTCCGCAATGCAAAACATAAAGGAAATGGTGGACGTAAACACCATTGTAGGCGACCCGGTGCAGACACCCGACGGAACTGTAATTATTCCTATTTCAAAAGTAGCCTTTGGCCTGGCTGCCGGCGGCGGAGAATACGGGGGAGCTGTTGATTTTGCCGAAGGCTATGTAGGCAGCGGCCATTTGGAGGACTCCGTAGTGGCCCCGGTAAAATATCCGTTTGCCGGAGGCAGCGGAGCAGGCGTATCCATTACCCCTATTGCTTTTATTATGGTAAGCGCCGGAAATGTAAAGCTTGTACCCATTACAAACAGCGATATTGCCGATAAGCTGCTGGATTTGTGTCCGGATGTGATCAATAAAATATATGATCTGGTGAAGGGCTGCTGTCAGAACCAGGAGTAAAAGTCTGGCAGATACAGAACTGCCGTACAGGACAGAAGCACAGGGCTGCTGCCTGTACGGTATTTTTATACCGGAAAATTTTGTAAAATTCCTGCAGCGCGCTTTGCTTTTTTGTATAAGCTATGCTATAATATAGTCCAGCAATACGATAACAATTTAGGAGTGATCACGATGACAGGCGATAGCGGCAGTGATAACACTGACATCAAGCTGTTAGACGCAGCGCTGCAGAAAAAATCAGTAAAGTTGGTCGTTATGCATCTGGCAAAAAAAATTAATCCCGACATTCCCAGCATTGGCTATGTATATGCTTGGCTGGAGGAAATGGAAGCACTACTGGCGAAAAAGGACTTTGTAAAGTCTGAATATCTGGAGATGCGTAAAAAGCTTTACGATGCGATTGAATGGATTCCGGATGTAGAGATCAGACACAGGCTCAGGAATTCCTGGTACAGCTTTGGCAAGGCACTGGAGAAAAAAGCGCCTCGGAATCCGGACTGACAAAAAAATAGAGAAGAGGAATGCACCCGGAGGCTGAGAAATCGCTTTTGGGTGCATATTGTGTTATTATGTAGTATTGCTGAAAAGATAGAATACAAGGAGCAGGTATGAGAATTGGGATAAGCGGCGGAACTTTTGACCCGGTTCATAAGGGGCATATTGAAAGCGCTCTGGCCGCAAAGGAGAAGCTAAAACTGGACCAGGTGGTTTTTGTCCCGGGAGGGGAGCCGCCCCATAAATTGGACAGAAGAATTACCGCCGGGGAAGACCGGCTTGCTATGCTGCATATGGCGCTGGCACCGTTTGAAGGCCTGACGGTATCGGAGTATGAGCTTTCGAAAGAAGGGTACTCCTACAGTATTGATACTGTAAAGCACCTTGCTCAGGCATATGGAGAAGAGGCAGAGCTGTTTTATATCATAGGGGCGGATATAGTGGGTGAGCTGGAGCACTGGAAGGACTGCAGGGAGCTTTTTGAACTCTGCCGCTTTGCTGTGTTTATGAGGCCGGGATACGACAGTGCAAAATTTTTGAGGGATGTGGAATACAGCCGACAGCTGGGTGCTGAGATTTTTCCTGTGGAAGGTCCCGCTGTAGATATTTCCTCTGAACGGATTCGCCGGGCTGTCCGCCAGGGACAGACAGAAGCAATTGCTGCCTTTTTGCCGGAGGGAGTCAGAGCGTATATAGGAGAAAAGCAGCTTTATGTAAGAGAGCCTGCATTTGACGAAGCTTTTGCGGTCCGAAACATGAAAATCCGTCTGGCACCCGAGCGCTTCCGGCACAGCCTGCAGGTAGCGCAGGAGGCTATGCGTATTGGAACACAGTTTGGCATAGACCCAGAAAAATGTCGTTTGGCAGGACTGCTGCATGACTGCGGCAAGGGTGTGACGGAGCATCAGCTGCATTGGCTGGAGCCCAGTCTCATAGAGCTGGGAAAGCCTGAAAAGGGAGGGAATCCCGCTATTGTACACGGCCCGGCGGGGGCTATTATTGCCCGCAGAAAATATGGTATAATAGATTCCGAAATACTGGAGGCCATCCGGTGTCATGTAACGGGTTCTCCGGATATGGGACCGGTAGCGCAGGCAGTATTTATTGCAGATTATACGGAGCCTGGCAGGGTGGGGGCATCCTTTCAGAAGGTCAGAAGAATACTGAAGGAGGCCGAGCCCCGTCTCCGGGGATTATACGGCCCAGTGGTATCGGCCTGTGACGAGAACATAAAATACGTTCTTGCCAAGGGGGAAGTATTAAACCCACTTGTCTTGGAGACCCGGAACCGCTTTTTAATGATGAAGGAGGAGACAGATGAATTCCAGAGAAATGGCAGATAAAATTTCTGCAATTATGGACGACAGGAAGGCAAAAAATATAGAAGTACTTGATACTGCCAGATTAACTGATGTAACAGATTATTTTATTATATGCAGCGGTACCTCTACCACCCATGTTCGGGGAATTGCAGATGAGATAGAGGCGAGGATGGAGGAGGCGGGGGTAAAATGCTCCCATATAGAGGGGTATGATACGGCCGGATGGATTCTGCTGGACTTTATTGATGTAGTGGCCCATGTGTTTTTAGAGGATCAAAGAGAATTTTATAATTTAGAGAGACTTTGGAGAGACAGTGCGGGGAAGATAAAAGCCAATGATTGATGTTGATCTTGTTATATACGATTTTGACGGCGTGATAGCAGATACCGCCGCCGACATTGCCGGCGCCGTGCAGGCGGCTCAAAGACAGTATGGGGCGGAGATTATGGATATCGCGGAGATTATTTCCCACGTAGGCTTTGGGGCCCGGTATCTCCTGAAGCAATGCCTGCCCGGAATGGAGGAGAGCAAGCAAGAGGAGGCCCTTAGCTGGTACAAGGCGTTTTATCGGGAACACAGCAAAATTCAGACAGTATTGTATCCTACTGTGAGCAAAACTCTGGAGCTTCTTTTTCATACGGGGGTTCCCCAGTTTGTGGTGTCCAACAAGCCGGAGCCTATTACTGTAAAATTGGTACAGGAGATGGGCATTGCACACTGCTTTCAACGAATCTACGGTCCGGAATCTCTGGTTAAAATGAAGCCGGACCCAGAGGGGCTGATCAAATGCATGGAACTGGCGGGACGTAGAAGGGGCCTTATGGTGGGAGATTCCTATACAGATATACAAGCAGGGAGACGAGCCGGAATCCACACCTGCGGAGCGCTGTACGGAATTGGAGACAGAGAACGGCTCAGGGCAGAAAACGCAGATTTTTATGTAGAAACGCTGGGAGAAATTTTTGAACATATCCATGTGGAAGGAATATCTTAGAAAAAATCGAGAGTATATATTGCTTGGCGTTTTAGCCCTGGTACAGGCGGCAAATCTGTTTGCCCTGCATCTGTTTATCAACAGACGGTTTATTGGCTACGGAAAGGTAATTTTAGCCGTCATGAATTTGCCGGGTGTGCAATATAATACACCGGAATATGCTCAGGCGCTGAATACTGTGTCCCTGGTACTCTCTGCGGTAATAGGCGGTATGCTTGTGCTGGGGATGTGCAAGCTTCCGGAAAAGCTGGCGTCTGAACTGACCCTGCCGGGAAGGCCCCTATATGCAGGGATCCTCCCGGCGGGCTTTTGGGCTGTGCACCTATTGGGCGTACTGGGACTTTGGATTTTCAATAAAAATTTGTATGAATGGCTCTGCCCTCTGCTGGCATATACAGCTGGACTGGGTCTGTGGGCCGTTACCGTAAAAAAGGATGGGAGTAAAGATGAATACAAAAGTACAGGAGATTACTGAGAAATATGGACAGCAGCAGCTGCTGCTGTACTGGGATACCCTATCGGAGCAGGAGAAAGAACAGCTGACCGAGGATATTTTCAATATTGATTTTCCCCTGATGGACAGTTTATATAAAAATGTGGGTTCCGGCGCTGTGACGGCAGGGGATATCAGCATCTCTCCTATGCCGTGTACCGATGCCACTTCTATGACAGAGCAGGAGAAAGAACGTCTATGCCGCAAAGGCATGGGGATTCTTATGAAGGGAAAAATGGCTGCCCTGACCATGGCAGGCGGACAGGGCAGCAGACTGGGACACGACGGTCCAAAGGGGACCTATGATATTGGCCTTCCCAGCGGAAAGTCCCTGTTTGAGATACAGTGCGACGGTCTGAAGAAAGTTTCGATAGAAGCTGGAAGAGTTGTTCCCTGGTATATTATGACCAGTGAGATCAATCATAAGGACACAGTGGATTTTTTTGAAGCCAATGAGTATTTTCACTACCCCAGAGAAAGTGTTTACTTTTTTCCGCAGACCATGATTCCGGTAATGGATCAAAATGGGGAAATTCTGCTGGAGTCCCCTTGTAAAGTGCTCAGAAGCCCTAACGGGAACGGAGGGCTGTTTCAGTCCCTGCACCGTTCAGGCGCGTTGGCGGATATGAAGAAAAAGGGCGTCGAGTGGCTGTTCATCTGTGGAATTGACAACTGCCTGGTACAAATGGCGGATCCTCTTTTTATGGGATATACCCTGGATGCAGGAAAGACAGTGGCTGCCAAGTCCTACATAAAAAGGGGACCTGGAGAAAAGTCCGGTATTTTCTGTTTCCGAAACGGAAGGCCGGGCGTTATTGAATATACAGAGATCCCCAGGGAATACGCGGAGATGAAAGATGAAAAAGGTGTCTGGGTTTATGGAGATACCAATGTTTTAAATTACATATTCCGGCTGGATGTAATAGAAAGTCTGGCTGAAAAGGGAATGGACTATCATACTGCCGTGAAGAAAGTAACCTGTTACCGGGACGGCAGGCAGGTCACCTCTCCAGAACCGGATTCCTATAAATTTGAGCTGTTTTTGTTTGATTGCTTTATGATGCTGGAGGATTTGGGCGTACTGCGTATTGAGCGGACCCAGGAGTTTGCGCCGGTTAAAAATAAAACTGGGGAGGACAGCGCTGAACTGGCCAGACAGATGTATATGGCCAGACAGGAAACTCTGAAAGCGGAAGGAAAGCTGAAAGCATATTCTGATGAAGTATTTCTGCAGATGGTAAATCCTCAGCTGAAAAGGGCGCAGCAGGCTATGCTGGAAATTCTAGATGAATTTGACCGAATCTGCCGGGAGAAGGGAATCCGGTATTTTCTGTCCGGGGGCTCCGTGTTGGGCGCTGTGAGGCACGGCGGCTTTATTCCCTGGGATGATGATATTGATATTGGTATGTGCAGAGAAGAGTATGAGAAATTTTTGGCCTGTGTCGGCGAAATGGATCCGCGCTTTTATCTGCAGAGCGAGGATACAGATCCGGAGTATCCTTTGGTTGTTCCCAAGATCCGCAGGAAAAATACCCGCTTTGTATGTGCGGACTATGCGGGAAACGACCATATTGGCCAGGAGCTCAGCATCGACCTTGTCATATATGATCCGGTGCCCAATGATCCGGAGCGTCGCCGGAGGCATAAAAAGCAGATGAACTTGTACGATCAGGCGATTCGGTACAAATACGGAGTGAAGGATTCTTTTGGGCTTATAAAACGGGCTGTTATTACTGTTTTTTCATGGCGGTCCGCCAAAAAGCTGAAGGCGAAGCGCAGAAGCCTTATGCGGGATGCCCATTTGGTGAATCAGGGCGCAGATCAGTATATCAGTGCGTTGTTAGTTGTAAATTACGATAAAATCATGTATCCTATGAATGTAATTCGGGAACCTGTTATCAGGCAGGATATTTGCTTTGAAGGCCGGAGGCTTCCTGTACCGGCGGATCCGGAGCGCTTTTTGGAGCTCCAGTTTGGAGACTATTCAAAGCTGCCCGAGCCGGAGGACCGCATTACTCATCATGTAACGGAGATACAAGTCTAATGAGTGCAAAAAAACATAAAAAGCTGTATCAGCGTATTTTACTTAAGGCTTTGCCCTGTCTGCTATTTTTAGGAGCGATTTTCTGTTTCTCTTACTGGTTTTTTCAGGCCAAAATAGTGGATTCCACCATTTGGTCTTTGCTGATTTCTTCCAACAGCGCTCTTTCTGAATCAGGAACCGTTCTGAATACGGAGCTGGACAAGCTGGATATTCAGGTAGAGGAGGAGACGCAGTCCTATAATGCTGCGCAGTTCCCTTCCATTCGATGGGGACAGCAGTGGGCAACCCTTTCCATTCCCAGCCAAAATGTTAAGGATGCGCCGGTGTTTCTGGGCGATGGAAACGATATTTTGAATCAGATGGTCATTGGCCAGTATTTCAGCTCTAAATATCCGGGACAGGGAGGGAAAACCGTACTGAACAGCCATGTAAGTGCCGCGTTTCACTGTCTGGAGGATATGAAGGAAGGGGAACAGGTGATATTGGATACAATATACGGTCAGTATGTATATGAGGTGACGGAAATTGTTATTTTTTCACCTGAAGAGGAGAGCTGGGTAAAGCAGGACAGCTCCGGACAGGAGACGCTGTTTTGTTATACTTGCTATCCCAGAGCTGCGGCATACCGGTCGCAGCGTATCGGAATACTGTGTACAAAGGTATCAGGCATTCCGTGGCAGTGACCCGGTTGAGCTTTTAGAGAATGGAGAATAGACTATGCGCAAATCAATAACGTATTCCACAGTGGTTCTGCATATCATACTCTATATACTGACCGTTGTCACGCTGGCGTCGGGAATGGTAAAATTTTGTCTCTCTGACAGTGGAAAGTACTACGAAGGGATTATAAACGATGAATTTGACAACACAATACTGAGTGCCACAAAGGGAGCCTTTCAGACCAACCAGAGTGTCGTGGCGCTGCCTTCTCAGGAGCTCTACGAGAGTCTGAACCGGAATGCTCTGCTAGAGGATGCCCACAAATATACCAGGTCGGTAATCCATTCTCTTTTTACGGGCGAAGAGGTCGTCCAATACCGCAGCGAGCATAAGGAGCTTGCCGAAACTGTAAACAGACAGTTTGATGCCTTTGAGCAGGAATCCGGGATGAAAACATCGGAGGAGGACCGGACTGCGATACTGAATTTGTTTATTGACAATGTAAACGCTCAGGCCAATTATCTTCCAGAAGCTTTAACAGGAGCTGTTTCGCGGATTGGTACCGTTGTCAGCCGCGTTGTGTCCGATGTATCCGATGTCTTTTGGCCCATGCTTCTGCTGACGGTTTGTGTTTCTGTAATAATATTTGTTTTAAATAAAGACAATTTATCCAGAGCTGCTTATAAATCTGCCACTGCTCTTTGGCTTGCCTCGGCCACGATTTTTATTCCTACCATGATTTTCTGTTCCTATGATGTAACGAAAAGACTCAAGCTTGTTTCATCAGGCATGGCTTCCTTTGTACAGGGCTTTATAGGGACGGTGGAATCATCTATGCGGCTCTGGTCTGTTCTGTTTTTTTGTGTATTCACCGTAGGCCTGGCCGGCTGTATTGTATGGTATTCCCTTGTAAAGGCTAAGAGACACAGACCCCATATATAGTATGGGCTGGGAGCGAGAAGAAAAAAGTTTGACTTTGCCTATTTTAAATATTATAATGACATTTAAATTAATGAGTTCAGTTTATTTTGAATGTATTGGTTTAGATGTATGAGGAGATTTATTTTATGAAAAAAAGAATGATTGCTTGTGTATTTGCGCTGGTTCTTCTGGTAGGGGTTATGTGCGCTCCTATGGCGGCTTCCGCTACGACAGTGGACGATGTTTATAACTATTTTCTGACAATGCCTATGGCAGATCAGTATAAGGACGATGTACAGAAGCTGATGGGCGTTGTACCTGTGACTGACGATCAGGCTGCTCAGCTTTTGGATTACTTGAAGAAGGTTAATACCATTGCCGATGCCTCAAAAGGGAACGATCCCCGGAACTATACAAGAGAAGAGGTTCAGCAGGTATTAGAGTGGGTACAGGCTGCCTGTGCAGTTGTAAACGTAGAGGTAAAGTTTACCACCAGAACCGATGCTGACCGGGTAAATCCTGCGGACCATATGATTCTTGAGTTTTTCTATGAGGGAAAGAAGATTTATGAGTACGACGGAGATGCCGTTTCCAAAACCGGTTCCGATATTTCTTCTGCTGCGCTGTTCGGAGGCTTTACTTTGCTGGCAACGGCTGCGGTTGCTGTGGTAGCTGCGAAAAAGAAGATTGCAGAGTAAATAATCTTCACATATATTTCAATAAATGGTCAAAGCCCGGAGATTCTCTCCGGGCTTTCTGCATTGCTTTTTTATAGGAAATGTGATACATTAACTCTGTTGTTTATTTTGAAGGTAAACGGCTGCTGTATCTGGGCAGAGCCCTCAAAGAGAATGGGTATAAAAGTAATATCCGGTTATCTCCGCCTGTTTGACATTGTTAGACAAAAGAGGCGGCTTAAATGAAAAAAGATGGGGCCTGCCTATCGGAAATCGTTGCCTGAAAATCCTTTTATGTTTGCTCTGAGATACATAAATTAGGGGTTTCGTGTTATAAAGGAGAGTGACTATGGGTAATTCAAAGATTCAAATGAAAACGCCGCTGGTTGAAATGGACGGCGATGAAATGACCAGGATCGTCTGGAAGAAGATCAAGGAGATTTTAATTTTTCCCTATGTGGATATGAAGTCTGAATACTATGATCTTGGACTGGAGAACAGAGATGCTACAGATGATCAGGTGACCCGAGACAGCGCAGAGGCTACTAAGAAGTACGGCGTCGCAGTAAAATGTGCTACAATTACTCCAAATGCAGCGCGGGTAGAGGAGTTTAAACTGAAAAAGATGTGGAAAAGCCCCAATGGTACTATCCGTTCTATGCTGGACGGAACTGTGTTCCGGGCTCCTATTCTGGTAAAGGGAATCTCTCCGCTGGTAAAGGGATGGGAGGCTCCGATTGTAATTGCCAGACATGCGTACGGCGATCTCTATTCTGCTGTGGACACCAAGGTGGAAAAGGGCAGCAGGGCGGAGCTTGTTATTACACAGCCTGATGGCAGGAAGCAGACGCTTCTTCTCCATGAGTATGATAAGTCCGGTGGTATTGCCATGGGAATGCACAATGTTGACTCATCTATTGAGAGCTTTGCCAGAGCCTGCTTTGAGTATGCGCTGTCTGTTAAAATGAGTCTCTGGTTTTCTACTAAGGATACGATTTCAAAGAAATATGACCATCACTTTAAGGATATCTTTAACGATATTTATCAGGCAGAGTACAGAGAAAAATTTGAAGCGCTGGGAATTGAATATTTTTATACTCTGATCGATGATGCCATTGCCAGAGTGATGAAATCCAAAGGCGGTTTTGTATGGGCCTGTAAAAATTATGACGGAGACGTCTTTTCGGATATGCTGGCTACGGCTTTTGGCAGTCTGGCCATGATGACTTCTGTTCTGGTTTCTCCTAACGGGTGGTTTGAATATGAGGCTGCGCATGGAACAATTCCTCGGCACTATCACAGATATTTAGCGGGGGAAAAGACGTCGACGAATCCGATTGCTACAATCTTTGCCTGGACGGGAGCCTTTAAGAAGAGAGGCGAGATGGATTCGCTGCCGGAGCTGACTGCATACGGCGAGAAGCTTGAGCAGGCCGTTTTAGACACGGTAGGCGACGGATATATGACCGGGGACTTGGCCCTTATTTCTCAGCTGCCGGAAAAGCATGTGCTGGGACTGGAGGAATTTTTAAATAAAGTAGCGGAAAGGTATGAGACATTATGAGTTTTTTGAAATTTGACTACAAAAAGGCAGAGCCCTTTTTAAAAGAGTATGAGGTAACCTCCCAGCAGGATATGGTTACAGCAGCCCACAATCTGCTGCACAACAAATGCGGCGCAGGGTCTGACTTTTTAGGCTGGCTGGATTGGCCGGTTTCCTACGATAAAGAGGAGTATGACAGAGTGAAAAAGGCGGTAACCAAGATTCGCAAGGATTCTGATGTTTTAATTGTAATTGGAATCGGTGGCTCTTATCTGGGCGCGCGAGCGGCGATCGAAATGATTTCATCTTCTTTTTCCAATTTAGACAATATGAAGAACAACACCAATCCCATGGTGTTTTTTGCCGGCTGTAATTTGAGTGCTGCTTATCTAGCAGATTTGATGGATCTGATAGACGGCTACGATGTTTCTTTGAATGTGATTTCCAAGTCCGGCACTACTACGGAGCCTGCCATTGCCTTCCGTCTTTTGAAGGAAAAGATGGAGAAAAAGTATGGAAAGCAGGAGGCTGCCGGCAGAATTTATGCTACTACGGATAAAGACCGGGGTGCCTTGCGTACTTTAGCGGATAAAGAGGGCTATGAGACCTTTGTGATTCCCGACGATGTAGGAGGCAGATTTTCTGTGCTGACGCCTGTAGGACTTTTACCCATCGGCGTTGCCGGCGGCGATCCGGATGCTATGATGCAGGGTGCAAAGGATGCGTTTGAGAAATATCAGACTCCTTCTATTGAGAAAAATGACTGTTACGCTTATGCAGCTGCCAGAAATGCTCTGTATAAAAAGGGAAAGCTGATTGAAATTATGGTCAATTACGAGCCCGGGCTCCATTTTGTGACGGAATGGTGGAAGCAGCTTTACGGAGAGAGTGAAGGAAAGGACGGCAAAGGAATCTTTCCGGCAGGTGTGGATTTTACCACAGACCTTCATTCTATGGGACAGTATATACAAGATGGCAGAAGAGATCTATTTGAAACTACTATATTGGTTGAAAATCCCCGCCGCAGACTGACTATAGAAGCAGAGGCGGAAAATTTGGACGGGCTGAATTTCCTGGCCGGAATGGATTTGAATGAAGTAAATAAAAAGGCCTCTCAGGGAACTCTGCTAGCACATACCGACGGGGGCGTGCCGAATCTTTCCCTGACGGTACCGGCAATGGATGCCTATTCATTTGGCGCCATGGTATATTTCTTTGAAAAGGCCTGCGGCATCAGCGGATATCTGTTGGGCGTCAATCCTTTTAACCAGCCGGGTGTTGAGGCCTACAAAAAGAATATGTTTGCTTTGCTGGGAAAACCAGGATACGAAGCGCAGAAAGCAGATTTGGAGGCAAGATTATGACAGTTAAAGTATGTGAAACGTACGCGGAAATGAGCCGCCTTGCGGCAGAGGCTATTGCCGCGGAAATGGAGAAAAAGAAGAATTTCGTTCTGGGACTGGCTACTGGCTCTACGCCGGTAGGCACCTATGGGAACCTGATTGAGATGAATAAACAGGGAAGGCTGGACTTTTCAGAGGTAAAGACCTTTAATCTGGATGAGTACTGCGGCCTTTACCCCAGTCATGACCAGAGCTTTAACTATTTTATGTACGCCAATTTGTTTAATTATATTAATATTAGAAATGAGAATGTACATGTTCCTTTTGGAATGGCGGCGGACTATGACAGCTGGTGCAGAGATTATGAAGCGGCTATTCAGGCTGCAGGCGGTCTGGACCTGCAGCTGCTTGGCATGGGAAGCAACGGACATATTGGTTTTAATGAACCGGCGGAGGAGTTTGTAGATATTACGCATACGGTTCAGCTGACAGAATCCACCATCAAGGATAACTCCAGGTTTTTCGCCTGTAAGGAGGATGTTCCCAAAAGTGCTGTTACCATGGGGATCGGCACCATCCTGAGGGCGCGTAAAATTGTGATGGTGGTTAACGGCGCCAACAAGGCAGAGGGCGTGAGAGCTATGCTAAAGGGCCCTGTAACGCCCAAAATGCCAGCGTCTGCTCTACAGAACCACAGGGACGTTGCCGTATTTTTAGACAAAGAGGCTGCCTCCCTTTTATAAGAAAAAAAGCCTGTACCGGAGAACCTTTATTCCTTTTTACGTTCTGTAGTACAGGCTTCTTGCTTTTCTTATAAAAAAGGGTTATACTATATGCAATCTCGGATTTATTCGGGGGAACGGTGTGTACGCGGTAAAGCTTTCCAATGGACAGGGATGCTTTGGAACGGTAGAATAGAGATAGAAAAGGAGTAGGTGAAGAATGAAAAAATTCAGTTTATTTTTGGCTGTGCTTTCTCTGCTTGTTCTGACCTCGTCCTGTATCGTATACGGGCAGAATATGGACTTTGTGCAGGGAAGCCACCTATGGCAGGAGGATCAGTATCTGCTGGGTGTTCCAAAGGAGACCCGGTGCAGCGCGGTGGCGGAAAATTTCAAATCAGAGGCTTCTATTACCGGAGCCGATGGGAAGCCTGTTTCTGGCACTGCTCTGGCGGGAACGGGAATGAGGGTAAAGGCCGCGTCTGAGCTGACGCTGGTCGTATACGGTGATATAAACGGAGACGGGAGGCTGACCTCTACCGACTATGTACAGCTGAAAAAGGCCTTTGCCGGCCAGTTGCAGTTAGCGGATGCCCGGTTTGAAGCGGCGGATGTGAGCTGTGATGACCGTATCACCTCTACGGACTACATCAGAATAAAAAAATGCTTTGGAGGGTTAGCCGATTTGTATGAGAATATGAGTGCCAGTCCTTATGTGTCCCGGTATGAGTATCAGGAGTATGATACCAGCGGCTACCGTATGGACAGAGATAAGATCAATATTGGCGTATTTGATTTTGCAAAAGGCATCAGAGATGAGGCCCATATGCAGGCATATAAAGAGGAGTTCGGAGGAGACTTTATTGTGCATGGAAATAACTCCTCGAAATTCTATGACCTGTGTGAGAAGTACCAGGTAGGCTTTATTGCGGACGATAAAAATCTGACCCGATATACTTACGGAAGTGCTCCCGAGAAGCTGGATCCTACCAGTTTTGCAGACTTTGAAACCAAACTTGCGGCGTACAATGACAACTATGAATATTGCTGGGGAGATGATATATTTGACGAACCCACTACGGCCTATTATGATTGGATGAAGGGCGTTACTGAGCGGTATCAGGAGAAGTTCAGCGACCGGTTTATCTATTTCAATCTGCATCCCTTTGCTCCCAGCGGCCCCAGCCATGGACACGGGGCGGCCAACTACCGGGAGTATATTGCCCAGTATATTGAAAAAATCGATACAGATTATATTTCCTTTGATATTTATCCTTTTAACAACCAGTTCCCGGGGATGCATCCGAATTTCCTGGAAAATCTGGATGTGGTTGCATCTGCCTGCCGGGAGACGGGCCGGGATTTCTGGCTGATCTCTCAGGCCGGCGCTACCGGAATGGCGAGAAAAATGAATGAATACCAGCTCTCCTGGCAGATGTACACGGCGCTGGCCTATGGAGCAAAAACCATTATCCATGCCTGCTATACGCCCTGCTGGTGGGAGGACGGCACGTCTCTGGTCAATTTGGACGGCACGTATACAGACCTCTGGTACGCGGCAAAGAACCTGAATGCAGAAGTAAAAGGGCTTTCTGATGTCTATATGCAGTATGACAGTCTGGGTGTATTTGGTCTGGACCAGTCCTCCTTTGTGGCAAGACAGATCAGAAGCCAGAATGTGCGGGCGCTGGAGAGCGGTCTGATGGGCGCTCGTGGCTTTAAGGATATTGAGGCGGAGAGAGGCCTGCTGGTAGGCTCTTTTGAGAAATCCGACGGCAACGGCTATGCCATGATGCTGGTGGAGACCTCTGATCCCTACGACGGAGACAATGGAACCAATCAGATTACTTTCAAGACCGCTGTCTCTGAAGGAGTAAAGGTTACGTCCCATAGGGGCAGTACTTCTGAGGTGCTTACCCCGGTAAACGGTGTATATACAGTAGAACTTACCAATGGACAGGGCTGCTTTATAACGGTAGAATGAAACCTTGTGTTTGACTGCGTGGGCGGGAACGGATTTTGTTCCCGCCCGTTTTTATTCTCAGCGCTATTCTACGCAGATTTCTTCCTTTATTGCCGCGAATTTTGATTCTTTGATTCCGGGAACCTTCATAATTTCCTCAATTGCGGTAAAGGGTCCGTTTTCTTCCCGGTAGCGAAGAATTTTCTCTGCTGTGCTTTGCCCGATGCCGGAGAGTGTACACAGTGCCTGCACATCTGCGGTGTTAATATTAACTTTACTGGAGAGTGCAGGGGCGGGATCTTCCGGACCGGCCGGCGTAAGCCAGGTGTTTCCTTCCGTGTTTTCTCCTGCGGCGGGGACGTTTATCATGGTATTATCGCTCAGTACGCAAACCAGATTGACGGCTTCCTTATCCGCCTCTTCTGAGAAACCGCCTGCTGCTTCTATGGCCTCCCTTACCAGAGCTCCGGCTGTTAACGGGTATACCCCGGGACGTCTTACTTCTCCTACTACGTACACCCAGATCCCCTTTGCCACGCTGGCTGTAGGCATCGGTGAGGGAGACCCTGTCTGGACCGTAGGAAGCAGCACGGTCTGAGTTGTTTCCGATGCCTTTTTTCGGCTGTTTTTTATGTACAGACCGGCACTCATTGCCGCAGCCGCTGCCAGTGCGATCAGAAACCATTTTACCTTTAGAGGAACCAGGAATATCCTTCCCCCCAGCCTGAACTTCCACTCCTTTTTCATAGCCTCCACCTCTGTTTTGAAAGTCTGTTACAGGCAGTGTAACCTATTGATTTAATTTTATAAAGAAAAAGTGATTATTTCCCGATTATTTCCTGAAAAAGTGTATATACTACTTTTGAGGTGATAGATGTGAAACGAAAAGGAATCCTGTTATACCTGGCCTGGGTTATACTTTGCGCCGGCCTGATTGTTTTTCTGTGGGTGTCTTACACGGAGCCTTTTTATCGGTCGGAAAACCACTACCAGCAGAGTTCCGAGGAATATAAAGCGGTGCTGTCTAAACGGGGGAGCACAGGCTCAGAGGTCAGGCAGATTCAGCAAAAGCTAAAGAACTGGGGATATTATAAAGGAAATGTGGACGGTATATTCGGCAAGCAGACAGAAAGCGCCGTACGGTATTTCCAGCAGAAGAATAGGCTTTCTGTTGACGGAATTGCCGGTCCTAAAACGCTGGCGGCTATGGGGATTTCCTCTTCTTCTTCTTCTTCTGCATCGTCTTCCGGCGGAGGGACAAGCTCCTCTGACCTGAATTTATTGGCCAGAGCGGTATACGGCGAAGGGCGAGGGGAACCGTATGAGGGCCAGGTGGCAATTGCGGCGGTGATACTGAACCGGGTAGAGGACAGCCGCTTTCCCAAAACAGTAGCGGGAGTGGTATATCAGGCAGGTGCTTTTGACGTTGTGGCGGATGGGCAAATCAATCTGTCTCCTAACAATACAGCGTATCAGGCGGCACGGGACGCAATGAACGGATGGGACCCCACCTATGGCTGTGTTTATTATTATAATCCCAGAACCGCTACAAATCAGTGGATTAAGTCGCTTCCCATATCGGTGAGAATTGGAAAGCATGTATTTTCCAGGGGAAAATAAAAAAATTGAATACATTGCGCTATAAAGTTTGCATTTTGAAAACAGCTTTGGTATAATACTAAAGCTGTTTTATTACACACGGCATGGCAGATGGAACGGGGATCCTGGACTGATTCAGAAAGTCTTTCCCGGACAGAGGAAGCTTGCCGGAGGAAATGAATAAAAGGAGGATTTTAAAATGGCAGTTATTTCTATGAAGCAAATGCTGGAGGCAGGGGTTCATTTCGGACACCAGACGAGAAGATGGAACCCTAAGATGGCGGAGTACATCTTTACGGAGAGAAACGGTACTTATATTATCGACCTTCAGAAGACCGTGAAAAAAATTGATGAGGCTTATTATTTCCTGGTAGATGTGGCAAAGGCCGGCGGCAGCGTTTTGTTTGTGGGAACAAAGAAGCAGGCGAAGGACTCTATTGTGGAAGAGGCGGAGAGAGCCGGACAGTACTATGTGAATAACAGATGGCTGGGCGGTATGCTTACAAATTTTAAGACTATTGAGAAGAGAGTAGCGAAGCTGAAGCAGCTGAATGAAATGGAGGAGGCAGGGATTTTTGACCGTCTGCCTAAAAAGGAAGTCATCAAGCTGAATGCGGAAAGAGATAAGCTAGAGAAAAATCTGGGCGGTATCAAAAATATGGAGAAGCTTCCCGCTGCTATGTTTGTTGTAGATCCTAAGGTAGAGCACAATGCTGTGGCAGAGGCCAGAAAATTGGGCATTCCTGTTGTGGCCATTGTTGACACCAACTGTGATCCTGACGAAGTCGATTATGTAATTCCCGGAAATGACGATGCGATCAGAGCGATCCGGCTAATTGCCGCAAAGATGGCGGATGCTATTATTGAGGGAAATCAGGGAGAGGATTTTGTTTCAGAAGCGGCGGCAGAAGAAACTGAAGCAGAGGCAGCTTCCATAGAGGAGATTGCCGAGGCCCAGGAAGAGAATCCTGAGGCTTAACGAAATTCCGAGAAAATAGAACATAAGGAGGACGAGAAATGGATATTAATTTAATTAAAGAACTCCGGGAGAGAACCGGAGCCGGTATCAATGAGTGTAAAAAGGCTCTTACTGAGACCGATGGAAATATAGAGAAGGCCATAGACTTTTTGAGAGAAAAGGGCTTGGCGACAGCCGCTAAAAAGGCAGGCAGAATTGCCAGCGAGGGCGTGGTTGAGGCTTATATCCACGCCGGCGGAAAGATCGGTGTTTTGCTGGAAGTAAACTGTGAAACAGATTTTGTTGCCAGAAACGATGTGTTTAAAGCGCTGGTAAAGGACATTGCCATGCATATAGCGGCGGCGGCCCCTAAATATCTGAGCAAGGATGAGGTGCCGGCAGATGCTATGGAAAAAGAGCGTGAGGTTCTGAGAGCCCAGGCTCTTAACGAAGGAAAGCCGGAGAAGATTGTAGATAAAATGGTTGAGGGAAGAATCGGTAAGTTCTATGAGGAGAACTGTCTTCTGGAGCAAGCCTTTGTCAAGAATCCCGATCAGTCCATTCAGGATTTGATTACGGAGAAAATTGCTGTTCTCGGTGAGAAGATCAGCGTTCGCCGCTTCGTACGCTGGGAAAGAGGCGAGGGCCTTGAAAAGAAGGAAGAGAACTTTGCGGAAGAGGTTATGAAGCAGGTAAAGGCATAAGCCGGGGTTAGGAAGTCCGTATTATATAGCGCAGAAGAACCAAAAACGCCGGTGATTTTTCACCGGCGTTTTTAATCTTGATATATGACAGGGGAGGAAGGAGCCGCAGATGGAGTTGGTGATACGGGAATTTAAAGAGTCAGATGTGCCCCGGATGTTAGCCGTCTGGAATGAGGTGGTGGAGGAGGGGAATGCTTTTCCGCAGGAAGTGCCTTTTATTGAATTAGAGGCCGCCGCATTTTTTGAGGAGCAGAGCTACAGCGCTGTGGCGGAGGAAATCAACAACAGACGGATATTAGGACTGTACATACTCCATCCCAATAACATTGGGCGCTGCGGCCATATCTGCAATGCCAGCTATGCGGTATCCTCTGAAAGCAGGGGGCTTCATATTGGAGAAGGGCTGGTGCGGGACTGTATTGCCCGAGCGAGAGAGCTGGGCTATCGAATATTACAGT
>CABQMV010000001.1 GCA_902465325.1 uncultured Oscillospiraceae bacterium | reverse complement strand
ATTGATTTGTACGGGAAACATATCAAGGAAAATAATCCGTCAGCCTCGTTGATGACGGCAAAAAATTGTCATAAGCCGTGTCCAAAATGCAGTACTCCTATTGAAGCTGTAATGGGTACCGGTACAAAGTACTATTTTTGTCCTTCCTGTCAGCAGCTGAAGAAATAAGGGACAATGAAGCTGTCATTGAGATTTGACTTGCCGATAGGCTGACGAAACCTTTCCCTTTCCTGCTGTACTAAAAAGAGGAACTGTATAGCTCTGGCTGTTATCTATGCCACAGGGGAAAATTTTGAGCTCAAATAAAAAGCCTGACTGTATCCTGCGATGCAGTCAGACCAGAGGTGCGTTCCAACGTCCCTTGCGCCGTTTATCAAAGCAAAGCTTTTACGGACAACCGTTATACAATCGGTTTCGCTAAAGTTATCTCAGCGCAGCAGCCTTGGTCTTCATATCCGTCATGAAGGCCATAGATTTCAAGTTCCACTGGATAATCCTGCTGGATGTAGTTATTTTCTTTCATCCACTGATCAGCCCATTCGTATACACACGGTGTCAAAAGACCGGGGTCATCTCTTTGGTCCTCCGGCGCCAAACTTTTTACGAAAGGATCGTCATATCGTACCGGAATGTATAACCAACGAGTTGCTGGCAATGTCAGAGTTTCCATCCCTTCCTCCAGCTCTTCCCAGTTCCCTATTTCATTCTTATGCCAAAAATTTTTAACCTCTTTGCATAGCCAATAATCCATACGGCTGTTTTTGCCGCTATTACAGAAATTTAAGGATACGCCGTAAAATTTATCGTCTACGGGGTTTTTCACTTTACTGAAAATTTCGTCCATTTGTGCAAATAGGGAGCCAATTCCTTCTCCCATCGAATTGTCCTTGTCTATTTTGGCACATCTACCACAAAGCCTTATGACGTCTCTCTCCACTACGTGGGGTTTTAACATGTTTCAACCTCCTGTTTTACCATTCATTTATTTTGGAACTCAATATTATGATATCAGTATAACATGTGGCCTGCCGTTTTGTAAAATATATCTTATTACAGTTTTATCCCTTTTGCATAATGAAAGAAATTTCCCCGGCTTTGACAGTCTTTTGCTTTCGTTGTATTATAGGGGGCGGGGTAATGACTATGATATACATAAGGAATGACAAGACAGATCCGTTTTACAATCAGGCCTTTGAGGAGTATGTATTTGAACACAGCAGCCTGGAGGAGGATCTTTTGCTTTTGTGGATCAATGAGCCCAGCCTTGTCTGCGGCCGCTGTCAAAATGTGTTTCAGGAAATGAATATGCCCCTTGCGGGAAAAATGAATATCCCGGTAATCAGGAGAACCACAGGCGGCGGTACCGTATATCACGACAGGGGCAACTTGAACTATACAATGATCAGGAAGTGTAGAGAGGGCTGCAGCCTGGACTACGACAGCTTTCTGGCTCCGGTCATAAAAGCGCTTGCCTCAATGGGGGTGCCAGCGCACAAAAGAAACACCTGCGATATCGCCATCGGCGATATGAAAATTTCTGGCAGTGCCCAGGCAGTGAAAAGGGACAGAGTGCTTCATCACGGCACCTTGCTGTTTGATGCGGATCTTAACTGTTTGGGGAAATTGCTTACGCCTCCTGCCGGTAAAATGATATGCAAGGCCGTTGCCTCAGTACCCAGCCCTGTGACCAATATAAAGCAGCATTTACAAGGCGCCGCGTATTCTTCTATAGCCGAATTTGCTGAGAGTCTGAAGGGGGCTCTATTGGGGGAGAAGGGCTGCGAGACCGCTGTAAGCGCAGAGGAAGAACGGCAGATTTTGATGCTGAAAAAAGAAAAATATGATACATGGCAGTGGAACATAGGGAAAGGCCCTAAATTTGAATTCTATCCCGAAAAGAAAGGGATATGGCTTTGTGTGGAAGCAGGAGTTGTTGCGGACAGCAGTGTCCGGAGCTATATAGGACGGCCTGCGGAGGAAGTTTTCCGGGAGGTATACAGTGAAGAAAACGATTACGATGCCAAAACTGAGCAGTGAAATGAAAGAGGGAGTGCTGGTAGCCTGGAATGTAGCGCCGGGAGAGGCTGTGAGCAAGGGCGATATTTTATTTGAAGTAGAGGCAGACAAGGTCGTCAGTGAAGTTGAGGCCGCGGAGGCTGGTGTAATGGGCCGGCAGTTTGCAGAAGAGGGTGACAGGGTGTCTGCAGGGGAAGCGATAGGAGAAATTGAAATACAATGATTTATATTGATACCGGTTCTCAGAATATTTATTACAATCTTGCTATGGAGTATTGGCTCATCACAGAGAAAAAACCTGAGGAGACCGTACTGCTTTTCTGGAACAGCTCTCCTACTTTAGTGGTGGGTAAATACCAGAATCCCCTGGAAGAGATTAATATGGAATATGCCAGATCCCATCACCTTAACATCGCCAGGAGAATGTCCGGCGGCGGTACGGTATACCAGGACCCGGGCTGCTGGCAGTTTTCTTTTATTACCGCAGCAGACCAGCAGAAAATCAGCTTTCAGGAATATATTTTGCCGGTAGTCGAGGCCCTGCATGAGCTGGGTGTGACCGGCGCCGGTTTCAATGGCAGAAACGATTTGGTTATTGACGGTAAAAAGTTTTCAGGAAACTCCCAGTATATCCATGGCGGATATGTGGTACATCACGGTACGTTGCTGTATGCTACGGATATTGCAGCTCTGGTAGAATCTACTACGGCAGATCCTTATAAAATCATTTCTAAAAGTATTAAGTCCGTAAGAGACAGGGTGACCAATATTTCCGACCATATGGAAAACCCGGTATCCGATCAGGAGTTTAAACGCCTGATGGTTTCACGGCTTATGGGCAGCGAAGGGACAGTATACCGGCTCACGGCAGAGGAGCTGGCCAGGGTACAAAAAATCGCCGATGAAAAATTCGGCAGCCGTCAGATGATTTTTGGTGCCTCTCCCAAATACAGTATTCTCCGTACCGGCCGCTTTGAAGGCGGAAAAATAGAGTTTACCATTTCTGTAAAGCAGGGTAAAATTTCTGATATTGCTGTTTCCGGAGACTTTTTCGGCACTGTAGATACAGAGGAATTTGCCGCTGTACTGAAAGGCTGCCCCTATGAAAGAAGCGCAGTGCTGGAGGCTCTTAGAACCATGAAGGGGACCGTGTACAAAATCAGCTTGGAGGAAATGGCGGCGCTCATAGCGGAAGTGTAATTTTATCGAAGATATTTCATTTTATACTGCTTAGGAGAAATATTCTTTTTTGCCTTAAACTGGTGGATAAAGTAACTGGGTGTTGAAAATCCCACTGCTTCGGAAATTTCCCCTACGGATTTATCCGTTGAGGACAGAAGCTGCTCGGCCTTGGTAATGCGGTAGTGCTTCAGATATTCAGAAAAGCTTTGGTGCATAACCTTTTTAAAAATACGCGAAAAGTAGCTGTAGCTTAAATTACAGTGCTCAGCTACCTCTGATTCCGTTAGAGTAGCGTAATTTTTTGAAATATATTCAAGAGAACGCTGAATAATATAAAGAATTTCATCGGAATAGTCAAACTGAGCGACGGCCTCCAAATCATGCTTATGCCAGTAGCGAAGCACCCATAAAAACACCTTCAGAATATCGGAACGTATGGAAAGCTCAAAGCCGTAATCCTTCTCCCGCCATTCCTCCATAATCCTTGTAACCGCCTCCTGTACGGAATTGTCCCCTAGCTCCTCTTTTGTAAAATGTCTTTTGTTCACTGAGTTTTGTATCAAAAAAGGCATGGTATATTTCATTTCAAAAACCGATTGATCGCTGGAATACAAAATTTCCGGCAGTACCTTTATGACAATATAATGTCCGCTGCTGCGGTCAAAAAGCAGGTCGTGGCTTTCGCCTGAATTGATAATCAGAAGATCCCCTGTTTTAAAATTGTGGATTTTACCGTTGATATAGACATCGCAGTCAGTCTCTAGGCTGTACAAAATTTCGATATATTCATGGTAATGGGGAGAGATCCTTTTGGTGCTGCGTTTCTCTACATCCAGCTGTATACAGTGGATGGGAAACTGAATTCCATCCAGTAAATATTTACTTTCATAATGGGGGTCGGCAATACTGTGCTTCATAGGAGCATCCCCTCGTGACAAAAAAATGATATTTTTTATTGAATATATTATACAATATTTGTTTTTAATATACTATACTTTCTTTAAAGAAAAGGCCAGTAATTTTTACTGTGAAAGGGGACTTACATATGGAAACGAAAAAACTAAAGGTGGGTATTGTGGGCTGCGGCGGTATTTTTAATTCCGCACATCTTCCCCTCTATATCAATAATCCGGAGGTAGAGATTGCAGCGGTGTGCGACATTGTTCTTTCAAAGGCAGAAGCTGTGACGGATGGAATCGGTCTTTCAAAAAAAGCTTGCTACAAGGACTATAAAGAGCTTTTGAATGTTCCCGGACTGGATGCGGTTGATATCTGTACGCCCAATTATCTTCATTCAATTATTGCGGTAGAGGCTCTTAATAAAGGGATTCACGTCTTCTGTGAAAAACCTGACGCGGTATCCGTTGGGGAGGCAGAAAAAATGAAGCTGGCCGCGGAAAAAAGCGGGAAGGTATTGATGGTTATGAGAAATAACCGGTACAATGAGTATTCTAAATTCCTCAAAAAATACATTGAGGAAGGGAAAATGGGAGATATTTATACGGCCCGCTGCGGCTGGCAGAGAAGGAGAGGGATTCCCGGCAAGGGTGGCTGGTTTACAACAAAAGCCCAGTCAGGGGGCGGCCCTCTTATTGATCTTGGCGTACATATGATAGACCTGTGTATCTGGCTCATGGGAAATCCGACCCCGGTTTCTGTTTCCGGCGCCACCTACTGTAAATTTGCCGAAAGCGACACAGAGGCAGACTCGGTTCATTCCATGTACGGCGAGGCCAAGGCAGGCGGCATCTTTGACGTGGAGGATCTGGCATTTGGCTTTATTCGCTTTGACAATGGATGTACCATGCAGATTGAATTTTCATGGGCCTCTAATGTAGAATGCGAGAAAGTGTTTGTAGATCTGCGGGGGACAAAGGCCGGTGCCTCTACAGATACCAGGGATGGGAAATTTAAGATTTTTACGGAGGAAAACGGTGTCACCGTTGACTTGGTTCCCAACCTTGGGGGCGGGGAAATTGCCCATATACAGAACCTCCGTCACTTCTATCATGTAATTTCGGGCAAAGAGCAGCCTGATTTTGTGCCGATACAGGGCCTGAATATCGTTAAAATTTTAGAAGCTATGTACAAATCGGCGGAGATTGGCGCAGAGGTGAAACTGTAGGGAAAAGGAGACTTACTTATGAGGCTTGGTGTAATGAATCCGGTTTTCGGCGGCTATACGTTTGAGGAGGCGCTGAAATTTTTACAGGGCCATGATGTTCATGAAATGGAAATTGGGGCAGGCGGGTATCCGGGCAACCATCACCTGGATCCGGAAGCGCTTTTGAAAAGCCCGGAAAAAATAAAAGAATGGAAAGCCCTTATGGAGCAATATGATGTCAGCATTTCTGCCATTGCCTGTCACGGAAATCCTCTTCATCCTGATAAGGAAACGGGGGACCGGTTTGACAGAGACTTCAAAAACGCCATTTTGGCGTGTGAGGCTCTTGAGGTCCAAACCATTGTGGGCTTTGCAGGCTGTCCCGGAGACTGCCAGGAATCTAAAAGGCCTAATTGGGTGACGTGCCCGTGGCCTGAAGATTTTACCGAAATTCTCAAATGGCAGTGGGAGGAAAGGGTGATTCCCTATTGGGAAAAAACATCAGCCTTTGCAAAGGCCCACGGGGTAGAGAGAATTGCTTTTGAAATGCATCCGGGATTTGTGGTGTATAATCCTGAGACCTGTTTGAGGCTGAGAAGTGCAGTGGGAGACTGTATCGGTGCCAATGTGGACCCCTCCCATCTTTTTTGGCAGGGGATTGACCCTGTAGAGGCCATTAAAGCTTTGCAGGGAGCTATTTATCATTTTCATGCAAAGGATACCAAAATCGATGACCGAAACACTTCCGTAAACGGCGTGCTGGATATCAAAAACTATGGAGATATCCTAGGGCGCTCCTGGATCTTCCGGACAGTGGGCTACGGACACGGCAGACAGGTGTGGAAGCATATCATCTCTGCCTTGAAGGCAGTAGGATATGACGGCTCTGTCAGTATTGAACATGAAGATGCCCTTATGTCGCCTGAGGAGGGACTGGAGAAGGCCATTGCTTTCTTAAAGGATGTGCTTATTACCAAGACTGCCGGCGAGATGTGGTGGGCATAGACAGATCAGATATGTAAAGGGGATAGACAATGAAGCTATACAAATTAGGGATTATTGGGTACGGCGGAGTGGCCCACAGTCATTATAACAGCATCCTCAGCCATCCGGAGCAGCGGGTTGTAATAAAAGGGGTTTTTGACCTAAACCCGTCCCGACAGGCGCTGGCCGAAAAAGGAGGGCTGGTGGCATATGAGTCCAGAGAAGCCCTGCTGTCTGACTGCGAAATTGACATAGTTCTTGTTTCCACTACCAATGAGGTTCATGCGGAGATTTGTATCGATGCTATGCGGCACGGCAAGCATGTTCTGTGTGAGAAGCCGGTGACTATGAACGCTTCAGAGCTTAAAGAGGTAATGGCCGTGTCAAAAGAAACCGGCAGGGTCTTTACCATTGATCAGAACCGCAGAACAAACCGGGATTTTGTATTGATGCGCCGCCATGTAGAGGCTGGCAGTATCGGCAGGCCCTATCACATTGAATCCCGTGTTGAGGGCTCTCGGGGAATGCCCAGCGGCTGGCGTACCTTAAAGCGTTTGGGAGGCGGTATGATGCTGGACTGGGGGGTCCATCTTATTGACCAGCTGATGTATATGAACCGGTCGGCGGTTACCAATGTGTTCTGCAAAATGTATAAAATTGATTATCCTGAAGTTGACGATAATTTTCATCTGTCCCTTACCTTTGCAGACGGCTTGACCGCTTTTATTGAGGTGGCGACCAACAACTACATAACCAAACCCCGGTGGTATGTATTGGGAACGGAGGGCACTTTGCAGATCAATGACTGGGACTGCAGCGGTGAGATTGTCCGAGTACTGGACAAGAACAATGTATGGGAAGAGGAGATTTTTATGACAAAGGCGGGCCCCACAAAGACAATGGCGCCGCGCTGCCCTGAATCAGTAGAGCATATTCCTCTTTCTGAGCCTGAGGATGTGGAGGATGGCCTTCATGTGGTATACCGTCAGCTGGTAGCTGCCATTGAAGGGGCAGAGCTTACCATTAAACCGGAGGAGGCTCTGCGTGTCATGGAGGTTATGGAGGCTGCCTTTGAATCCGCCGAGAAGGGGATTGCAGTTTCAGTAAATATATAGGAGTGGTGTTTTATGGATTGGAAAAAGGAACTTTATGATGAAGAGGAACGGCCCCTGGACCGCTTTGTAAACGGCATCAGCCACACCTCGATTTTTAGAACAATGGCCTTTGTAGGAGACAGTCTTTCATCGGGGGAATTTGAATCAAGAGATCCCCTGGGACAGCCGGGCTACCACGATTATTTTGAATACTCCTGGGGCCAGTATATTGCCCGAAAAAACGGATTGAAGGCATACAACTTTTCTCAGGGAGGGATGACGGCACAGGGATATATAGACTGGTTTGCCGATCAGAAACGGTACTGGAGTCCTGAGATGGCGGCGCAGGCTTATGTCATTGCGCTGGGGGTCAACGATTTATTTGGTGCCAAGCAGGAGATCGGCTCTGTAGAGGATATTGACAGGAATAATTTCTGGAATAATACGCAGTCCTTTATCGGCTGTTATGCCATGATTATTCAGCGGTATCAGTCTATTCAGCCCCGTGCAAAATTCTTTTTGGTCACGATCCCAAGAGAGGGAGACGAGGAGGACGCCAAGCGAAAGGCCCATGCAAAGGCTCTTTATGATCTGGCTGCTTACTTTGACAATTGCTATGTAATTGACCTGTATCAGTACGGTCCTGTATATGATGAGGAGTTTAAGAGGCACTTTTACCTTTACGGCCATATGAATGCCAGCGGGTATATATTTACTGCCAATTTAATTGATTCTTATATAGACTATATTATTCGCAAAAATCCTGAGGATTTTAGACTGGTGCCGTATATAGGGACCGGACTTCAATAATTTGTTACAGAAAAGAGGAGGGAATAGGATGATTCAAGTTACGGTGTGGCATGAGTTTTGCCAGGAAAATCTTTGGAAGCAGGAGGCAGTATTGGCCCATTATCCAGAGGGGATCCATAAATATCTGAAAGACTTTCTGAAAGAGGAGTTTGCGGTAAAAACCGTTACACAGTTTGACACCAATGGAGAAGCGGTGGAAAATGCAGGCATCACAAGGGAGCTGCTTGACAGCACAGATGTAATGCTCTGGTGGGGGCACAGCAAGCACAACGAAGTACCTGACCAGGCAGTGGCTATGGTGGCAGATGCCGTTCGTAGAGGAATGGGCATTATTTTTCTTCATTCTGCCCACCACTCAAAGGTTTTTAAGACCTTAATGGGGACTTCTTGTAATCTCCACTGGAGAGAATCCGAGGACAAAGAGCGTCTCTGGGTCATTGACCCCTCTCATCCGATTGCGCAGGGAATTCCTGAACACATTACGCTGCCTATGGAGGAAATGTACGGGGAACCCTTTGGCATTCCGGAGCCGGACAAATTGGTATTTATTGCCTCTTTTTCACCGGGAGAGGTGTTCAGGGCCGGCTGCTGCTGGCGCCGTGAAAACGGTAAGGTTTTCTATTTTCAGCCCGGACATGAGAGCTATCCTACCTATCACAACCCGTATATCCAGCAGATTATTAAAAATGCAGTGAACTGGGCATATTCGGCGTACAGGATACAGGAGCTGAGCTGCCCCTGTGTAGAGAAGCCGACAGATTAAAGGACCCTTAAAAATATTTGATACATGTACGGTATAGAAGAGGCTGCTCAGGCTGAGTTTTGAACGGCCTCTTCTGCTGTACAGAAAAATTAGTACAATGTTATAGTGCGTAAACATATTTTTCATAATTAGTGAAAGCCATTGAAAACAAAAATCTTCAATGATAAGATTACACTAGAATCCAGGCGGTGGCACCTGTCCGCCTATATGAATAAGAGAGGAATGGTAATTTTATGAGAAGACTCGTTTCTGTTTTACTGGCCTTTATCCTTTTGGTGAGCTGTCTGCTGACGAATCTTCCGGTTCTTACGGTAAAATCAGCATCTGCGGAGCCGGAACAGAAAAATGTAGATGCCTATTACTACGGAGCCGGCTCCGAGACCTGCTATGCGGCCGACAGCTGGCCGGACAGCCTCCAGGTAACGTACGGAGAGAAATACGGGCGAGATATTGTATTTCAAAATTGTGCCAATATGAATGTAAGGACGTATACCAAGGAAACCTACGGGATCCATGGCCTTCACATATCAATTGAGAATTTTCAGGGAGACGGGCTCAGCTTTTGGCTGTCCAACCGGGGAGCCTCCAATGCGCAGCGGGACAACGCTCTGCGGTTTGTGCTGAAAAACGGCAGCCATTTAGGTGTCAATACCGGAACAAACCGGTATGACTGTGATTCTCAGATCCCTTTCAGCCAGACCGTCTCAGGGAAGCTGGATATCCGTTTTACAGTGAATCAGGACCAGTCGGTTACGGCAGAGGTCAACGGCACTGCTTTTACCGTTTCTGCGGAGGCAGTGGCGGAAAATATTACGGATATCAATGAGGTATATGTACAGTTTTCTACGGTGCCTAAACAGGGTTTTCATACGGCGTCCTTTACGCTGGCCTCCATTCACAACGGAGACTGTGAGTGGGGAACGATTGTAGACAACAGACAGCTAACGCCTAAGTATGTGCCGGACAGCCAGGTAACAGTAGATGAAAACGGCAGTCCGGACTGGCTTTCACAGCTTGTTATTGCAGAGGTCAAGGTGGCCGCGGCCTCTCCCGAACGAACCTTTCAGGGGGCGGTTAGACTTCTTGATTTGTATGAAGAAATGGGAGTAAACGGTATTTGGTTAACGCCCATATACGACGGCTATGACTTTAACGATACCAATGCCGGCTATGCAAATGCAGGTCCTCACACCGTTCATTCCAGCTTAACCGGTACAACGGATTATGAAGAGGGCTGGAGAGTTGTAAAGGAGTTTGTAGATGCCGCCCATGAAAGGAATATCAGGGTATTTTTAGATGCGATTACCTGGGGCGTTGCTTACAGCTCGCCTCTGTATACAGAACATCCTGACTGGTTCAGCGGAACGGCCTGGGGGGGCGCTGCCTTTAACTGGAACAGCAGTACACTGCGGGAATGGTATATCAGTACATGGGTTGATAATATGCTCAAGACGAGAGCAGACGGAATCCGCTGCGACTGTGAGCCCTCTTATACAGGGTACAGTCTGTTTCTGGAGGTACGGGAACGGCTTGCCGATCAGGGAAGAAAAATTGCTGTTATGTCAGAGCATACCAACACCAGAGGGACAGCGGGAAGCTACACCTATGATATGGAGCAGCTGGGGGTAAATGTAGCCACCAACACAGAGTATAATATGATGATGTCCAATAAGATTTTCATGAACGGTGCCAGCATTGTAAGAGCCTGTACCTCCGGAAATATGATTGGCTCCGTAGAGCTGCAGAATGCCGGAAAGGGAGGCGCCTTCAAATATTATACTTTTATGCTGTCCTGCCATGACCACCAGGTGCCCTGTGCTGTGGGGAATCGGGCATATGTAGGATATCAGGCTATATTGGCGCCTTTTATTCCTCTGTGGTTTATGGGGGAGGAGTGGAATGATAATGCCGCTAACGGCGTGCAATATTGTAAAACTCTGAACTGGGATAAGCTGTACCAATACGAAAACCGATGCTTTTTTGAAGACTATAAAAAATATATTGCCATACGGTGGAGCTATCCGGAAATATTTGGCGTGTTTCCGGAGGATCACAGGGAGACCAATATCTGCTCCGTACAAACCAACGGCGGAAGTCAAAACACAGTAGGCGGCGCTTACGCAAGATTTGGCGGCGGAAAGGGAATTATAGTGGCCATGAACAAATTTTCCTCTACTGAAAAAACTCTTAGCGTTCCGTTTGACCATATGCAGCTGCCCAGCGTGACAGAATATCTCATAAAGGATCTTCTTACGGGAGAGCTTATTGCCCAGGGCAGTAGAGCGGAATTGGAGATCTTTACTGTCAATATTGAAAGAGACCATGTAGGCATCTACTTGGTGGAGGCGGCTCCCGGCGCTGTGGAAATTACCAGCAGTATTGAACTGACGGCGGACAGTACTTATGAGCTGACTGAGGACTATGTGGCGGAAGTCAGAGAAGGTACGGCGCTGGAGGATTTTATCTGTAATTTCAAGTATCAGGATTCCCTCCGGGTTTTGAAAACAGACGGCACAGCGCTCCAGGCAGGGTCCGTAGGGACAGGTTTTATTCTGCAAAGTGTCTCCGGCGGCAGTGTGGCGGCGCAGAAAACTGTTATTGTGTATGGCGATGCCAATGGGGACGGCAAGGTAAACAGTACAGATTACCTTCGTCTGAAACGGTATTTTAAAGATTCCAGTGTGCTGGCAGGTCCGTACTTTTTTGCTATGGATGTATCGAAGGACGGCAAATTGACCTCTATGGATTATATAAAGATTAAAGCTTACTTTTCCGGCAGAACGGATCTGTATGCGTAAAAGGCGCTGCACTCTCCGAAGTACAGCTGGCGATTGATTACAACAGGAGGCGTATCCCTCTTCTTGGAGGGATGCGTCTCTTGTTTCTTATGGGGGATCGTGTTAAAATATGCCATGTAGTTTAATACATGGCGAAAGGAATGGATATATATGGGTAAGGGCGGAATGAGAGGCGGTTTCGGTGTGAAGCGGCCCAATGCAGGAAGCGGAAATAATATGCAGCAGATGCTTCGGCAGGCACAGCAGATGCAGGCTGCCATGGAGAAGGACAGAGAAGAACTGGCGGCACAGGAAGTAACCGGGACTTCAGGCGGCGGTGCTGTTTCCATAGTTATGACAGGTGATCAGAAATTAAAAAGTGTCTGCATAAAGCCAGAAGTAGTTGATCCGGAGGATGTAGAGATGCTAGAGGATTTAATTACAGCGGCCTTTAACGATGCGGCGGAAAAATGCGATGCCATGAACGAGGAGGCTATGAGCAAATATAACGCGGGATTGGGCGGAATGATATAACTTATGGCGCTTTTTTCAGCATCTCTTACCAAGTTGATAGAGGAATTTGAAAAGCTACCGGGGATCGGCCATAAAAATGCCCAGAGACTGGCTTTTCATGTATTAGACGGCACTGTAGAGGAAGCCAGAAGGCTGGCAGAGGCGATTGTCCATGCCAGGGAGACCCTTACCTTCTGCACAGAGTGCCAAAATATTTCTGACAGAGAAGTGTGCGATATCTGCGGCAATATGAGCAGGGACCATTCTGTCATTTGCGTGGTGCAGGATCCGCGGGATGTAGCGGCTATGGAAAGATCCAGAGAATTCAAAGGGGTATATCATGTGCTTCATGGGGCGATTTCTCCTCTGAATGGAGTGGGGCCGGATGAGATTAAAATAAAAGAGCTGGTACTCAGAATCCATGAGGATGTGAAAGAGGTAATTCTTGCCACAAATCCTAATGTAGAGGGAGAAGCTACGGCCATGTACCTGTCTCGGCTTATTAAGCCTTTTGGAGTACGTGTGACCCGTATTGCCCACGGGGTGCCTGTAGGCGGAGATTTGGAATACACCGATGAAGTGACGCTGGCAAGAGCCCTGCAGGGCCGGCGGGATTTTTAGGAAAAATGTCAAAGAAGAAGGAGAACGGACCATATGCTTTCTAAATTACAGGCGGCGGAGAACCGGTATGAGGAGCTGACGCAAAAGCTGATGGACCCGGAGATACTTGGGAATACAGAACTTTACCGCCAGGTGGTTACCGAGCACAGTGAGCTGGAGGAGCTGGTAACCGTATATAGAGAATATAAAACCAATGAGGACAATCTGGTTCAGACAAGGGCTCTGCTGGAGGAGACGTTGGAAGCAGATTTCAGAGAGCTGGCGCAGTCGGAGTTTGAGGAGCTGAAAGAGAAAAAGGCAGAGCTTACGCAGCGGCTGAAGCTTCTGCTGACGCCAAAGGATCCCAACGACGATAAAAATGTATATGTGGAGATCCGTGGGGGAGCCGGCGGAGAAGAAGCGGCCCTGTTCGGCGCGGTTTTATTCCGTATGTATTCCAAATATGCAGAAAAACGGGGATGGCATCTGGAAGTGGTGGATGAAAACGAAACGGAAATTGGAGGACTGAAGGAAATTGTATTTATGATACAGGGGCGGGGCGCTTACAGCCGGCTGAAATTTGAAAGCGGCGTGCATCGGGTACAGCGTGTGCCCAGCACAGAATCCCAGGGCAGGATCCATACCTCTACTGCCACGGTGGCGGTGCTGCCGGAGACGCCCAGCGTGGAGGTAAGCCTGAATATGAATGATCTGCAGATTGATACCTATCGGTCGGGCGGAGCCGGCGGACAGCATATTAACAAAACGGATTCTGCTATCAGAATTACCCATAAGCCTACTGGTATTGTCGTGACTTGCCAGAACCAGCGGTCTCAGCTGAAAAACAAAGAGCAGGCGCTTAGTATGCTGAAGGTGAAATTGTTTGACATACAGCAGGCAGAGCAGAATAAGAGCTTATCTGCAGACAGAAAAAGTCAGATCGGAACCGGAGACAGAAGTGAAAGGATCCGGACCTATAATTATCCTCAAAACAGAGTGACGGATCACAGAATTGATTTGACCCTGTATAAGCTGGGGGAGTTTTTGGAAGGAAATCTGGATGAAATGGTTGATGCACTGATTACCGTGGACCAGAGTGAAAAGCTGGCAGCCGGCGGCGGAACAGGTGATTTTACTTGACAACAAGGTATTATAAAATAGAAGACCTTCACAGCGCAGAGAGCAGCAATGATGCCCTTGCTGCCTGCGGAGAGATTATCAGGCGGGGAGGCCTGGTTTGCTTCCCAACAGAAACTGTATACGGTTTGGGGGCCGATGCGCGTAATCCCAAGGCAGTCAGAGCGATTTACGAGGCAAAGGGAAGGCCTGCGGACAACCCTCTTATTGTACACGTTGCTGACATAGAGACGGTGGCATCTATTTCGGAAATGACGGAGCGTGAGCGCCAAAGATTTTATAAACTGGCAGAGGAATTCTGGCCGGGACCGCTTACGATGATTGTTACCAAAAGCGCTGAGATACCCCGGGAAGTATCCTGCGGCCTGAGTACTGTGGGAATTCGGTTTCCGGAACATCCTGTGGCCGCGGCTTTTATTGAGGCCGCAGGCGTGCCGATCGCAGCGCCCAGCGCCAATGCCTCCGGCCGGCCAAGTCCCACGCTTGCCCGGCATGTCATGGAGGATATGGACGGAAGAGTAGATGCTGTTATTGACGGTGGTCCTTGCCAGGTGGGACTGGAATCGACGGTCATTGACCTGACTGGAGATACGCCGTGTATATTACGGCCAGGGGGTATTACTCTGGAGATGGTCAGGAAGGTTTTGCCGGATGTACGGCAGCTGGAATGGCATGGGGAGGAGAGGAAGCCCGCAGAGGAAGCTCCCAGATCGCCGGGACTTAAATATAAGCACTATGCGCCCAGAGCGAAAACGGTCATTTTACAGGGGGACCCACATTCCGTTTCCGAAAGGATTCAATGGGCGCTGGACGATGCAGCGGAAAGGGGTGTTTCGGCCAGGGCGCTTGTGGCATTAGAATCCGCCGGGTACTTCCGGGACAGGAGCCGGCTTGTGTGTCTGGGGGGAAGGGAGGACAAGGAGGCGCAGGCAGCGTCGCTGTTTCGCCTGCTCAGAGAGCTGGATGAGGACGGGATCGCCGAGGCGTATGTTGAGGCTATGCCGGAGGACGGTATAGGCTTTGCTGTTATGAACAGGCTTTATCGGGCTGCAGGCTGTTCCATGGTCCCGGTTAAAAAAGTAATGTTTGTGTGTACCGGAAATACATGCCGCAGCTTTATGGCGGAATATATATATAAAAGTGTGCTGAAAACACGTATGGCCCAGGGAGGGCTTTCTGCCTGTGCCGTGTCTGTTTCCTCTGCCGGTATTTATGCTGCAGACGGTTCTGCAGGGAGCCGAACGGCAGAGGAGGTGCTTAAACTGGAATTCGGCATTGATGGCTCCGGCCATCGGACCCGGCTGCTTACCTATGACAGAGCCCATGAGGCAGACTTGCTTCTGACTATGACGGAGGGACATAAGGCAGCGGTTCTGCGAGCCTTCTCTGATCTGACGGGGAAGGTGTTTACTTTAGGAGAATACGGACACGGACAGGACGTCCAGGATCCGTTTATGGGAAGCTATGGGACGTATCGCGCGTGTGCGGGACAGATTGCAGAACTTATTAAAGGAGCGGAGCTATGAATATACTGCATTTAAAGTACGCGGTTGAAGTAGAACGTACAGGCTCCATTACTCAGGCGGCAGAGAATTTGTATATGGGGCAACCTAATTTGAGTAAAGCCATACGGGAGCTGGAGAACAGCGTGGGCATTGTCATTTTTAAAAGAACACCAAAAGGGGTGGTTCCCACTGTCAGAGGCGAGGAATTTTTGAAACAGGCCAAGAAGGTGCTGGCGCAAATTGAGCATATGGAGGCCATCTTTATGCCGGGTACCAAAGAACGGCAAAGGCTGTCGGTTTCCATTCCTAGGGCCAGCTATATGGCAGAGGCCTTTACCTCCTTTGTACAGCTCCTTGATGAAACAAAGGAAATTGATCTGGACTATAAAGAAACCAATTCTATGCAGGCGATCCACAATATTTTACAGGATGAAAGCACCATTGCTTTTATCCGCTATCCTCTGGAGCAGGAAAAATATTTTCAGCATCTGCTTGCCTTTAGAGGGCTGGAAAGTAAAGTGATATGGGAATTTGAATACAGGGCAGTTATGTCAGAAAAGCATCCGCTGGCTTCTGCCAATCCTTTAAAATATGAGGATATTATACAGTATACAGAAATTGCGCACGGAGACCTGGAGACCCCTCATATTCCTATACATGAGGCTATTAAGCTGCAGGAAAGACCCTATATTAAGAGGCGCATTTTTGTATATGAAAGAGGCAGTCAATTTGATTTGCTGGTGAATGTGCCCAGCACCTTTATGTGGGTTTCTCCCATTCCTTCCGATGTATTGCAGAGATACCATCTGGTACAGCTCACCTGTGAAAGTCCGGGCAACCGATATAAGGATGTGCTGATTTATAAAAAGGGATATAAGCTGAATTCTCCCGAACGGCTTTTTACCAATGAAGTAAAGCGGATACGGGATCTTGTGGCGGCAGAGGCATAAGGAAGCTGTGCAGGCTGCTTGGAAACGGTGATGATAGACAGTGCAAATTTTACAGGATGATTTAATTTATGAAATACTCGCTGTGGTTGCGGAAATCCCGGAAGGGAAGGTAGCTACCTATGGGCAGCTTGCAAGACTGATTGGGAGAGACAAAAATGCTAGGCTGGTAGGAAAGGTTTTAAGTATGGCACAGTATTATGGCGACTATCCCTGTCATCGGGTGGTAAACCATGCGGGACGGCTGGTGCCCGGCTGGCGGGAACAGGGAAGCCTGCTGAGCCTTGAGGGTGTTTTGCTGAAAAATGAAACGCATGTTGACCTGAAACAGCATCAATGGGATTGCTAGATTTTGACAGACTGCTTTTCCGGGGGATTTCACCGGTTGTTTTCTAAGCGTATTTCAGACAGAGATATATATTTTTATATATATCCCTATATCTTTTATATATTTTACAACAGAGAACCGCCTTGTTAAAATAATAACAAAAGCAGAGGGGGATAATAACCCAAAGCAAAAACACAGATGGAGGTATTTTAGTATGGCCAGATTTACATTACCAAGAGATATTTACTTTGGCAAAGATTCTTTGGAAACCCTTAAGACGATAAAGGGGAAGAAGGCAATTATTGTGGTTGGCGGCGGCTCTATGAAGCGCTTCGGTTTTTTGGATAAAGCCGTTGCTTATCTGAAAGAAGCCGGCTTAGAGGTTTCTCTTTTTGAAAATGTTGAGCCTGATCCTTCCGTTGAAACTGTTATGAAAGGTGCCGAGGCGATGCGCGCTTTCCAGCCGGACTGGATTATATCCATGGGCGGCGGCTCCCCTATTGATGCGGCAAAGGCTATGTGGGCGTTCTATGAATACCCGGATATTACTTTTGAGGATTTGATTACGCCTTTTAATTTCCCTGAGCTCAGACAGAAAGCTAAATTCCTGGCTATTCCTTCTACGTCCGGTACGGCTACGGAGGTAACGGCATTCTCTGTTATAACCGACTACGCTAAAGGAATTAAATATCCCTTGGCTGACTTCAATATAACGCCTGATGTGGCTATTGTGGATCCTGCTCTGGCAGAGACCATGCCTCCCAAACTGGTAGCCCACACAGGAATGGACGCGCTTACCCACGCCATAGAGGCGTATGTTTCCACTTTGAACGGACCTTTCACGGATCCCCTGGCATTAAGAGCAATTCAGATGGTATTCCAGTATCTTCCCAGCTCTTTTGAGGGAGATATGGCGGCCAGAGAACAGATGCACTATGCCCAGTGTCTGGCCGGAATGGCATTCTCCAACGCGCTGCTTGGGATTGTTCATTCTATGGCGCATAAGACAGGTGCGGCGTTCTCTACAGGACATATTCCTCATGGCTGTGCAAATGCCATCTATCTGCCCTATGTTATTCAATACAACGCAAAGGAGCCTGCCGCATTGAAACGGTATGCAGAGATTGCCAGATTTGTGGGGATAGCCGGAAGCAGCGACAGAGAATTGATGCAGAAGCTCTGCGAAAAAATTAATGAATTCAATAAAAATCTGAGCATTCCTAAGACGCTGAAGGAATTTGGTATTCAGGAGAATGAATTCAAGGAAAAGCTTCCCTCTATTTCTGAAAATGCCGTGGGAGATGCCTGCACGGGATCCAATCCCAGAGCGATTACGCCTAAGGAAATGGAGAAGCTGTTTACCTGTATCTATTATGGGACAGATGTAGATTTTTAATATGTCCCGGTGTAAAACAGTTTATGTGTGCGTAGGAAGCTCATGCCATATTAAAGGTTCTTACCAGATTATGGAACTGCTGCGCCAGGCCATAGCCGATAACGGTCTGGAGGACCAGGTCGTCCTGAAGGCAGCCTTTTGCCTGGGAAAATGTGAAGATGGTGTCAGCATCCGCGTGGATGATGAAGTGATAAGCGGCGTGAATGAGACAAACTTCCAGGATATATTCAACATGTATATTTTGGCAATATAAAACAGGAGGGAGGAAGACAGGCAGAGGTTCCGAGGCTTGCCGTCCTCCCTCTGTTCCATTATAATAAAGGTGATTATAAATGCAAGGAGGCCGTGGCCATGTCCGGCGTATTGAATCTGAAGAAGTCCAACTGTAAAAACTGTTATAAATGTATAAGGCATTGCCCTGTCAAGTCTATTAAATTCAGTGATAATCAGGCGCACATTGTTGAAGATGAATGTATTCTCTGCGGGCAGTGCTTTGTTGTCTGTCCGCAGAACGCCAAGGAGGTCCGGCACGATCTGGAAGCAGCCCGGGCGCTGCTGCAGAGCAATCCGGGGAACGTATATGTAAGCCTTGCGCCTTCCTTTGTGGCCAATTACCCGGGGGCTACGATTTCTTCTATGCGGGAGATTTTGCAAAAGCTCGGCTTTGCAGACGCAGAGGAAACGGCGTTAGGGGCTACTATTGTTAAAAAGCGGTACGAGGAGATGGTGGCCGCAGGGGAAAAGCGGATTATTATTTCCACCTGCTGCCATTCTGTCAATCTGCTGATTCAGAAGCACTTTCCGGAGGCGCTGCCCTATGTGGCGCCGGTACTGTCTCCTATGCAGGCCCACTGTTCTTTCATAAGAAAACAGCATCCGGGGGCAAAAACGGTATTTATTGGTCCCTGCATTTCTAAAAAAGCAGAGGCGGAGGCTTATCCCGGAAGTGTTGACTGTGTATTGACGTTTGAGGAGCTGTCGGAGTGGATGCAGGAGGCGGCACTTTTGCCGGAGAGTGAAAACCACGGCGCTTTGGAGAACCAATCCGGCAGGGAGGCTGCCGAGGGCAGAGCCAGGCTGTTTCCTACGGCGGGCGGTATTCTCCGGACCATGGATAAGCCGGTCAGTGAATACAAGTACATAGCTATAGACGGTACGGATAATTGTATACGGGCACTGGAGGATATTATAAGCGGAAAGCTCCGGGGAAACTGTTTCCTGGAGATGTCTGCCTGCAGCGGCAGCTGTATTGGCGGACCGGTTATGGACAAAAAAAATCGGGCGACCCTTATGGACTTTATGGCGGTGGATGACTACGCCGGTCAGAAAGATTTTAAGGTGCCTGACTGTACGGGAGCTGAATTGCAGAAAACGATAGGCTTTATTGGTCTGCACAGACAGATGCCGGGCAGCGCAGCCATTGAGGAAATCCTGCATCAGATGGGAAAATTAACACCGGAGATGGAGCTGAACTGCGGCAGCTGCGGATACAATACCTGTCGGGAAAAAGCGGTTGCCGTCTTTCAGGGGAAAGCGGATTTGTCCATGTGTCTGCCGTTTCTCAAAGAGAAGGCGGAATCTTTTTCCGATCATATTATTAAAAATACACCAAACGGAATTCTGGTGTTGAACGAGGCCCTGGAGGTACAGCAGATTAACGGCGCTGCCCGGCGGATTATGAATATAAAAAACGCCTCGGATGTGTTGGGCGATCAGGTTGTAAGGATCATGGATCCTCAGATTTTTCTTGAAGTACTGCAGAGCGGCATCAACGTACACGATAAAAAGGTATACCTTGCGGAATATGGGCGCTTTATAGAGCTGTCGGTGATCTATGACAGAAGCTATCATATCCTTATGGGAATTATGCGGGATGTAACGGCAGAGGAAAAGGAGCGGGCCAAAAAAGAAGAAATGGGGCGTAATACCATTGAGATAACGGACAAGGTTATTGAAAAACAGATGCGGGTGGTACAGGAAATTGCCTCTCTGTTGGGAGAAACGACGGCGGAAACCAAAATTGCGCTTACAAAACTGAAGGAGTCGCTGCAGGATGAATAATTTATGCGCCGATATTGGCTATCAGAGCTTACTTAAATATGGCGAGCAGCTTTGCGGCGATATGCTGGAGGTTGTGACGCCGGACGAGGATACAACGGTCGTTGTACTGGCGGACGGTTTGGGCAGCGGAGTGAAAGCCAATATTCTTTCTACGCTGACCTCTAAGATTATTTCTACAATGATGGCCAATGCAATGAGCATTGAGGAATGTGTTTCTACGATAGCGGCTACTCTGCCAGTATGCAAGGTCAGAGGGGTTGCCTATTCCACCTTTACCATTCTGCGGATAGAGGACAACCGGGAGGCCGAGATCATCCAGTATGACAATCCCCGGACGATTCTTTTACGGGACGGAAAGGAGCTGGATTATTCCGGGGCCTCTATGAAAATTGACGGGAAGACCATCAGCCGTTCCCGGATTTCTGTACAGGACGGCGATGTTTTTGTACTTATGAGCGACGGGGTCATTCACGCGGGGGTAGAGCGGACACTGAATTATGGCTGGCAAAGGGAAAATGTGGTCAGCTTTCTGGAGAATGTATACCGCCCGGATATTACGGCGAAGGGCTTAAATTTACTGCTTTTGGATGAGTGCAACCGTCTGTATGACGGCAGGCCCGGCGACGATACGACTGTATGTACCGTGAAAATCCGGAAGAGAAGTCCGGTCAATGTTCTTTTTGGACCGCCCGCGGATCCTGGGGATGTGGGGAAAATGATGTCTCTGTTTTTTTCAAAAGAGGGGGGCCATATTGTATGCGGAGGGACTACTTCTCAGCTGGCCGCAGATTATTTGGGGAAGCCGGTAGAGGTAGAGCTGGCCTATATGGATTCTGAGATTCCTCCTATTGCCAAAATTGAGGGGGTAGACCTGGTGACAGAGGGTGTGGTTACCATGAGCAAGGTGCTGGAGTACGCAAAGGCGTATCTGGATGGGAATGACATTGACATTTGCCCGGAATGGACGTATTCTGAGGACGGCGCTTCAAAGATATCGCTAATGCTTTTTGAAAATGCTACCGATATCAATTTTTATGTAGGAAGGGCTGTGAATCCTGCCCACCAGAATCCGAAGCTGCCCATTAATTTTAATATAAAGATGAGAATTGTAGAGGAGCTTTCTCAGGCCCTGACCACCATGGGAAAGCGGGTAAAGGTAAGTTATTTTTAGGAATCTGAGGAGATAGAGATGAGAAAGTTTGATACAAAGGTACAACATTTAAAATATAAAGTGCTTCGTGAGGTGGCCCGTCATGCATTTGAAGACAGGCTGATGGAGTGCTACAGCGATATCCCCAAAATTATTGTACCGGGCAAGACGGCCACTATGCGCTGCTGTATCTATAAGGAACGGGCGATTGTTGCGGAGCGGATTAAAATGGCAACCGGCGGAAATAAAGACAATCCCAATGTGATTGAGGTTATTGATATTGCCTGCGATGAGTGCCCTGTGGGAGGATATACGGTTATGGAGGCATGCAGGGGTTGTATTGCGCACCGCTGCGAGGATGTCTGCAAGAAGGGGGCCATTACCTTTGACCAGCATCAGAAGGCGATTATTAATAAGGATAAATGTGTGGAATGCGGTGCCTGTGCTAAGGTGTGTCCCTACAGTGCCATTATGAATTTCAAACGTCCCTGTCAGCAGGCCTGTAAGGTAAAGGCGATTTCTATGACGGAGGAAAAGGCCGCCTGTATTGACGATTCTAAGTGTATTGCCTGCGGTGCCTGTGTATACCAGTGTCCGTTTGGGGCCATTACCGACAAGTCTTATATACTGGAAGTCATTGATTTTTTGAAAAAAAGCCAGAACAGACAGGAATACAAGGTATATGCTGTTGTGGCGCCTTCTATATCCAGTCAGTTTACTTATGCTAAGCTGGGCCAGGTTATCACGGCCATTAAACAGCTGGGCTTTCACAGCGTAGTAGAGGCGGCGCTGGGAGCGGATATGGTAGCGTATGCAGAAGCTGCGGAACTGGCGGAGAAAGGGTTCCTGACCAGCTCCTGCTGTCCTGCCTTTGTAACCTATATTCAGAAGCAGTTCCCGGAGCTGGCAGCGAATATTTCCCATAATCTCTCTCCTATGGCCACCATTGCAAAATACATAAAAGAGACGGATCCTACATGCAAAATTGTATTTATTGGGCCCTGCACGGCTAAAAAGGCAGAAGTCCGCAAGCCGGAGGTGGCAGACTGTGTGGACAGTGCGATTACCTTTGAAGAGCTGCAGGCCTTAATAGACAGCCGGGACATTGCGCTTTCCTCACTGCCGGAGAGCTCTATGGACAATGCGTCCTATTATGGAAGAATTTTTGCCCGCTGCGGCGGCCTGGCGGATGCGGTCAGGGAGGCGCTGAAGGAACAGGGCTTAGAGGACAAATTTGTGCTGAATCCTCTCTCCTGTGATGGGATTGAGGCTTGCCGTATGGCGCTGTTAAAAGCATCGAAAGGGGCGGCAAACGCCAATTTTATAGAAGGCATGGCCTGCAGCGGAGGCTGTATCGGAGGAGCCGGCTGCCTGACCCATGGGGAGCGCAACAAAGCTGAGGTAGATAAATATGGACGGAGCGCCTTGGAAAAGACCATTGAGGATGCGATACAGTATGTGAAGCTATGACTCTATTGGAATCAATTTGGCAGGGCCCGCGGAAATTGTTGTTTGCAACTTCCACAGGCCCTGCTTTTTGTTTCCAGTAGGGAGCTCGTTTCTATTTTTCTGCCTGTGCCTGACAGTTTCGCTGTATTTCTTCAAAAAGTCTGCCCATACACCAATTCCAGAAAATATCAGAACCCTGGGAGAAATTCCGTTTTTCCCAAATGCGGGTATGTTCCTTCTGGAGAAGGGCGGATTTTTCCTGCAGTGCCCTAAGGGGCTCCTTATATTGGTATGTTCCATTTTCTCCTGCAGCGTAACGGTCCAGCCGCATCTGAAATACATCAAAGAACAGGTCTGTCAGAGCAACTCCCTGACAAAATTCCTCTTTCAGGATTTCCCCGTCATAGCAGTCCAGCTCCAGAGCACGGACCTGCTCCGCCATTTCATGCAGACGCCTTTGAGTTGCTGCTGCCTTGGCCTGATCCCAGTAGGCAAAGGCTTCTTTTTCATAAAAGGCCATAGAAAGCCATAGAAACGGTTCACTGTCATTAGAGGTGCTGCGCTTTGGAAACATTCTGCCGGCCTCCAGCAGGAGGGAGGCCAGGGAGCCATTCTTTACTTGAAACAAAACCTTATCCAGAAAAGCCACCGCTCCGGAATAGTCCCAGTTTTCATAGACCTGGTAATTCCAGCACAGACCGCTGAAAAGTGCGATTGCCGGATAGGACACGGCAGGAAACTGGGAATGTCCTTTATCTCCCCAGTCTGTAAGCAAAACACCGTCTCCCTGAAAATTTAGCACTCCCTTCACAGCGCACTGCATATTAAAGGCTGCCCGAGCGGGATCGCCAAATACCGTGTTCCAGCTGCTGGTGCCGGGGCAGGCATAATAGCGAAATCCCAGCTCATGCAGCTTCCGGCAGTCTTCCTCCAGTGATTTCCGGTATCCCCATGCCAGGGGGATTAGGTCTTTAGGAAGCTGCTCCAAATATTCAGGATGGTTGAGAATAATATCTCCCCAAAACATCATTTTGTGATCCCTTGCTTTTACCAGTGTATATATTTTCATTAAAAAATCAAAATATTTCTGTGGATCGTCAATAGGCACCTCATCGCAGCCTACATTCAGATAAGAGGATCGAAAACAGGGCAGCAGAGAGTCGTACAGTCTTTCTAAAAATTTCAAAGAGTCGGGATTGGCAGGATCCAAAGTATCCCAGCCTCCTGGGATGGTCAGGCTCTTGAATTCCTGGCGGCCCAGCCAGGAAAAAAGATGGCCGAAGCTATTCTGATTGGGTATTAATTCAATGAAACGGTCCCTGCAGTAGGTGTCCAGCTGCCGGATATCCTCCGGCGTCAACCCCTGACAGTCTGAAATTTCTTTTTCATAGGCCGGATATTTAAAACAGGGGCTTTCCATATAAAGCTGCAGCTGATTAAATTTTAACAGGGCTAATAGATCAACAAGATGCTTCAGTGTTTCCAGGGTCGGTATTTTTCCCCGGGAAATGTCCAGCATAAATCCTCTTTTTTTTACATCCGGCCAATCTTTTATATAGAGGGACGGCAATTGGTCGGGATAGAGAATTTCCAGTTGCTTCAAGGTCTGGCCTGCCATAAACAGTGCCGCCGGACTTCCTCCCTGCAGCTTTATACGACCTTCCTGAATCTGTAGGGTATAGGTTTGCGGACCCAGCTTCCCGCAGAGCTGGGTTTCCGCCTGGAGACGGCCCGGTACAGCGCCGCTGCTCTGTTGGCGGAGGGTTAATTCTTTTGGCTGTGGATAGAGGTTTACGTCCATTTTTGTACCATCCTTACTGTTTTATTTTAATTTATTGTATCGTATTACGCTTCTGTAGCTTTCTCCGGGGTCGGTACAGGCAGCTCCGAATGTACATTGCTCTGGATATATCCGTTTATTTCTTCAAAGCATCGAATGGTCTCTTCTTCAGAGGGACAGTTAAAAATGATGGTAGTTTCTGCTGTTTTTAGCATAATAAATTTATGTACATTTTTGTAGTAAAACAGATTATAGGAACCGTATATAGGAGAAGCATATTTACCGGTCAGTGTTTTCCTGGTATTCAGACCAAAACTACAGGTTCCAATATCCATATGAGTATGGAGTTCATATTCCTCAATATCACTGTATTGCATAGTAACAGAGGAGGCCAGCGTACCGCTGACTGTCACACTGTCCTTTCCTACGGAAACGGTGACAGAGCCAAGCAGCAGATAGAGGACTGCACCCAGCAGGGCCAGCAATATTATCATTACCCGGACGGGGGTTAAGCGGCTTTTGTTCATACCGGTTATCATACCTTTTCTGTAAATAATACATAATTATTATACTACATTACTCCCCTGTGACACAAGGTTTGCGGTACGCATATAATAGCTATAAAGAATATTTACTTTGGGAGAATATAAGCATGTGTGCCATAGCAGGGGAAGTCAATATCAGAGACGGAATCGGTTTTGCTCCGTATCATGTAGAAATGATAGAGTCCATGAAGCAAAGGGGACCAGATGATGACGGTATGTACTGTGATAACTGTGCGGTACTGCTCCATGCCAGACTGGCGGTCATAGATCCCCGGAATGGAAGACAGCCCATGAGCGCCGCTACAGGAGATAACTACTATACAATTGTTTATAACGGTGAGCTCTATAACACGGCCGAAGTGAGAACCCGTCTGGAGGAGGAGGGGGAATGCTTCCGTACCCACAGCGATACAGAGGTGGTATTAAGAGCGTACATCCGCCACGGACAATCCTGCGTAGAGGAATTTAACGGCATATTTGCTTTTGCAATTTGGGACGAGGAAAATAAGTCTCTTTTTATGGCCAGAGACCGCTTGGGGGTGAAACCGTTTTTCTATGCGGAAAGAGACGGCAGCTTTATTTTTGCCTCCGAATTGAAAGGTCTTCTGGCACACCCTAGCGTGGAAGCGGTCATTGACCGGCAGGGACTTTCTGAAATTCTATTTATTGGACCGGGAAGAACGCCTGGCTGCGGGGTTTTTGAAAACGTATACGAACTGCGTCCGGGATACTGCGGATATTTTACCGAGAAAGGTCTGCGCCTGAGACAGTATTGGAAATATGAGGATGCTCCTCATACTGACAGTTTGCAGGAAACCATCGCTCGGGTAAAATATTTGGTATGCGATTCTATACACAGGCAGATGGTCAGCGATGTGCCTATTGGAACTTTTTTGTCCGGCGGCCTGGATTCCAGTATTATTTCTGCTGTTGCAGGAGAGCAGCTGGCTCTGCGCGGACAGCGGCTGAAAACCTTTACTATTACGTACAGAGACAATGATAAATATTTTACCAGCAGCAGATTCCAGCCTGACAGCGACGATAACTATGTGGGGATTATGGTGCGCTATTTAAATTCTGACCATACCACCTTTGTAATTGATACTCCCCAGCTGGTGCAGGCTCTGTATAGAGCGGTGGATGCCAGGGACCTGCCGGGTATGGCGGATGTGGATTCATCGCTGCTTCTGTTTTGCAGGGAAATCAAGGAGCACGTGACTGTCGTTTTGTCCGGAGAATGTGCCGATGAAATTTTTGGAGGGTATCCCTGGTATCGGGATGAAAAAATACGGACTGCCTACGGCTTTCCCTGGGCACAGAGCACTGCATACCGGGCGGGCTTCCTGAATAAGGAGCTGAGGGAATATCTGGATGGCTTTTCCTATGTTAACCGACGGTATGAGGAGGCACTGGAGGAGGTATCTATGCAGCATGACCTGGATCCTGTAGAGGCCCGTATGCGTCAGATGGTACACCTGAACACATACTGGTTTATGCAGACACTATTAGACAGGAAGGACCGTATGAGTATGTACAGCGGTCTGGAAGGCAGGGTTCCTTTCTGCGACTACAGAATTGCAGAGTACCTTTACCGTGTGCCCTGGGCTATGAAAAATCTAGGGGGCCGTGAAAAAGGCCTGCTGCGGGCAGCTATGCAAGGGGTTCTTCCCTCTGAAATCCTGTGGCGTAAAAAAAGTCCTTATCCAAAGACCCACAATCCCGGCTATAAAAAGGCGCTGGAGCATGCAATCTGTGATTTGCTTTCTGATCCGGATACACCGCTCTTCCATCTTCTGGACAGAGGCGCCGTGGCCTCTCTGCTGACCTGTGAGCGCAGTGAGCCCTGGTACGGTCAGCTGATGACCACGCCTCAGACAATGGCTTATATGCTTCAGCTGAATTATTGGCTGGAGAAATACAGGGTGCGGGTGAAATGATTTTTTATCGAAACAGAATTTCTATATCTGCATTAGAGGTCGTAACAGACAATTCACCGGGACCTGCGTTGTAGGAGGCGGGCAGGTTATTAGAGCCATTGGAGGTATGGGAGGAAATGGTGTAGTCGTTCAAGCTGCCCAGTATTGTTCCCTCAATGTCTCCGTTGCTGGTGTCCAGAAAAATTCCCGGGGCGGAAATAGCTTTCACCTCAATGTCTGCGTTGGAGGTATCTGCCGTAATCTTCTTCTCTGCGGATACATTTTCCAGTGTAATTTTTCCGTTCGTTGTTTTGAGCTCTGCTTTCCCAGTGGTATGGACATTTTTGAGTTGGATTTTGGCATTGCTGGTTTCTAAATAGAGATTGGCTTCTGTGCTCAGGCCGGCTGCCTCTACCGAACCGTTGGAGGTATCTGCTTCTATGCTTCCTCTGTAGCCAGAGGGGATTTCAACAACCAGTGTTCTGTCATCCCAAAATCCAAATGTAAAGAAATGAAACCATTCCTGGGGGTCCTGGTATTTTATTTCCAGCTGCCCGTCTGCCAAGAAAATGTTATAGCTTTTATTGTTGTTTTCCCAGCAGGTAACAATAATCTGATCGCCTTGGGTTTCTTTGATTATAATATCATTGTTGCGATCTTCTATGACAATGGAGGTAGTTTCCTGTAAGGGGTAGGATACAGATCTGCTTCGCAGCGGCTCCTCTGTAGAAAGTGCTTTCAGATTCCAGCCCACGCCTGCGAGAGAAATGACACACAGGGAGCCTCCTACAACAAATAGTACGGCGGCTACAATTAATGTTACAGTAATACCTTTTTTCATTTTACCAGAGCTCCTTTCATCTTACGGCCGACAAAGACCGTAAATTTGACCAGCCCTTTGCTGGCAAAAAACACAGGAAAGAAAAAGAACATGGACAGAGCCATCAGAATCAGCGCTGCACCGAGAATTAAAAGGCCAATAGAAACGCCGCCTTTTATAAATGCGACGGGCGTGCTGATGAGCAGGAGAATCCCAGACAGTCCAATGCTGAACACTACAGCAAAAAGGGACACAATAAGAGACCAGATTACAATGTAAAAAGACAGAACCACTGACAGCAGGGCGATGCCAAGAGGAAACCAGAGAGGAAATCCCATAATGAGGAGCAGTACATGCCACCACTGAAGTCCTCCCCGGGCCTCCGCCTTTGCCTTTACCATTACATTCAGCGGCAGGTCACACTTGACGCGCTGCGCGATTGTAGAAATGTCCTCCAGGCCGGCAATGGCTTCTTCCTCACTTCGTCCATCTTCCATCCGATCGTCAATCATTTCGCTGTAGTAAAGTACTGTTTTTTCTATCTCTGCTTCTGGAACAGGCTTCAGTGCCTGCCGAAGCGCCTCTAAAAATTGCTGCTTTCCCATTTAAATCACCAACCTTATTAAATTTCCGACGGTATAACGGCAAGGCCGATATATTTGAGCCGCCGCCATGGCTCGAAGGGAGGCTGAGTGCCAACCGTATTAAACATCCCGATGCGCTTTGACAATAAAATTGTATACATCCATAACTTCCTTCCATTCCTGTAAAAAGTTCTGAAGCTGCTGACTTCCTTCCTGCGTAATTCTGTAATATTTTCTCAGGCGGCCATTATGCTCTGTGGTATAGACCGCAAGACAGCCGGAAGCTTCCAGTCTTTTTAAAATAGGATACAGCGTGGATTCCGATATGGATATGCACGGAGAAATATCCTTTATAATCTGGTATCCGTAGGAGTCGTTTTTATGGAGTACCGCAAGCACGCAATTTTCAAGCAATCCTCTTTTTAATTGTATATCCATACTGCCCGATGCCTCCTTATGCACAATAATATACTACGCATAGTATTGGATGTCAACCCCTTTATTTTCCGGATAAAGTAAAATATAAAAATTGGAATACTTTACAGTTTTATCCCGAAAACACTTGCCAAAAAAGTAACTTCTATATTAAAATAAAGAAGCAAGTTAATGAAAGGACTAACTGATTTGAATGTCTGTCTTAAAATTGTAACATTTAATATACGCACTGAGAATGCCATGGATGGCGTGAATTCGTTTTCAAAAAGAAAGGATGGCATTTGTGCCTTTTTCAACCGGCATCAGCCGGACATACTTTGTTTTCAGGAGCTGACACCGGCAATGGCAGCTGCCATTGCGCCTAGGCTTTCCGGATACTACATGGTTGGCTGCGGAAGAGAAGCCAACTTTGACGGAGAACAGTGCAGTGTTGCTTACAAGAGAGATATTTTTCGCTTAGTACGGGCAGAAACCTTTTGGCTTTCAGACACGCCGGAGAAAGCGGGAAGCCGATACGCCTATCAGAGCAGACATCCCAGAATTTGTACTGTGCTGTGGCTGTCTATAAACGGAGGGCGATCGAAGGGAAAATTGCTTCGGATTTACAATACGCATTTAGATCATGTGGAAGAATATGCCAGAACTATGGGCCTGACTTTGATACTGCGGCATATGGAAGATCGCCGTAACTGGCCGGAGCTGTCTACTGTGCTGACCGGAGATTTTAATGCAGTGCCCGGCAGTGAGCCCTTGCGAGTTTTGGAGCAGTCAGTCAGACCCTCTTTGCTTGACATTACGAAAGAGCTGCCCTGTACTTTCCACAATTACGGAAAGGCACAGGAAAAAATAGATTATATTTTTACAGATCGCCGTACAGCTGAAGGGGTGAAGGAAGTAGGGATCTGTCACGGGGAACAAGAAAATGAGGGGTTGTATCTTTCTGATCACTATCCAGTGGAGGCGCAGTTATATGTTTAATTACAGTTCAAGAATTCAGAAATTATGGGAGCTAGCGGGAAATTGCCGTGTATTGGGCGATGTAGGCACTGATCATGCCCTGGTGCCGATATATATGATTGAAAACAGTATGTGTGAGAAAGCTATTGCATCCGATATCAATAAAGGACCGCTGAGAAAAGCAAGCGACAATATCAGACGTACGGGGCTCAGGGCCAGGATTGATTTGCGGCTGGGAGAGGGACTCAGGCCCTACTCGCCGGGAGAATGTGATGTATATGTTATTGCGGGAATGGGCGGGACAATGATTGCCGATATATTAGCCCGCACTCCGGAGGTAGCGTGTACAGCGGAAAAAATTATTTTACAGCCCAATACCTGCCGGGCTGACCTGAGAAAATACCTGAATGAGAACGGCTATGAAATTTTAGACGAGAACTGCGCCGCGGAGAAAAAGCATATTTATGTTTTTATGACTGTTCAATATACTGGGGCAGCGCCCAAAGACCTTTCTGACATTGATCTGGAAATGGGAAGTATCTTACAGGATAAACCGGAGGGGGTTGTGTATTTTCGGGCGTTGTATGAAAAAATGTACCGCAAACTTGTGGGTCTGGAGCATTCCTACAATGTGCCGGCGGAGGAAATTCAGGCGGTTAGGAATCTTATGAGTTTTTTGGAGGACTATATATGACCGTAAAGGATTATATGGATTGGATAGAGAAAGAGGCTCCTGTTGAAAATGCCCTTGACTGGGACAATGTGGGTCTTATGGTAGGAAGCCCGTCACAGGAAGTGACGGGCGTCCTGTTGTGTGTGGATTTGACCGGGAAGGTTTTTGAGGAAGCAGCGGATCAAAATTGTAATTTAATTATTACGCACCATCCAATTATTTTTCACGGCTTGACCCGCCTTGAAGAAACCCGAGGAACGGACAGGCGTATTTTTAGAGCGATAAAAGAAAACATTACGGTGCTCTCCTATCATACGAATCTAGATATGGCGCCTGCGCCTTTTGGCATTAATTATCATTTGGCTCTGGCTTTAGGACTGGAAAATATACGAGCTGTCCGGGACGGTTTTCACTATGTAGGAGAGCTGACAGATCCTGTCTCTGCCTCCGTCTTTATGGATAGATTGAATTCCCGGCTGGACACAAGGAGCCGGGGATTATATAATAAAGGACCGGAGCAGCTGATCAAAAGGGTAGGCGTATCCTGCGGGGCCTACGACGATGAGCTTGACTGGATTTCGGAATATGGCTGCGACGCGCTTGTAACGGGAGAGGCGAAGCAGTCGGCTCTGATTGACTTGTCTTTTGAAAATTTTACTGTGTATTTAAGCGGACACTATGCTACAGAACTGCCGGGTATGCGGGCTTTGGCAGACCGTTTGCCGGGCAGGGTGCTTGTCTCTTTCCGGCCTGCCGGTGACGGTGCTCTTATTCTATAAAATTTTAAGGAGAGAAAATGAGACCGAGACCTAAAAAACACTTAGAGGAACGCATTGCGCGATGCGGGACTCTCCATATTACAGATCCCTGCGAGAGGAAAGGAAAATGGCGTCTTCTGGAGGCTCAGCGCCCTTTGCATCTGGAAATTGGCTGCGGAAAGGGAGCCTTTATCTGCGGTATGGCGGCAAGACATCCGGAGATTGATTATGTTGCCGTGGAAATTGTGCGCAATGTAATTGTTATGGCTATGGAAAAGGCTTTGGAGGCAGAGCTTACCAATGTACACTTTCTTACCTGTGATGCCAGAATGCTGGAGAATATTTTTGCGTCGGGAGAGGTAGACCGGATCTATTTGAATTTCAGTGATCCCTGGCCGAAAACCCGTCAGCATAAGCGCCGCCTGACGTATCCCAGTTTTCTTAAAATATATGAAACGATTCTGGGGGGCGGCGGGGAGATTCATCAAAAGACGGATAACCGGGATTTGTTTGAGGCCTCCTTGGAGTATTACCGGGAAACCGGATGGAGCCTGAGAAATGTTACCTTCGACCTGCACGGAGACGGGGCAGTTACGGATAGTGTCATAACAGAATATGAACGTCGCTTTATGGATCGGGGCCAGCCTATCTTTCGGGTAGAAGCCTTTAAAGCTTAAAAATTCTGGAGGCCAGCTTTTCGCTCAAAATATGCGGGCGCTCTTTGGCACTTTTTAAACTGTAGGCAGAAAATATTCCCCGAAAGCGATGCTACCATTGCTTCGGAGAATTCTTTCTTTGTCCACGTTTTAACTTAAAATGTCAATTTAATTATTTATCGTTATAAGGGGTGTTTTTAAAACCTTTAATTTGTATTTTTTCTATTATTTTATCTAATGCTAATTTGCAAATATTTGTAAACCAGTTGTGTTTACCAAACAACTTTACAAACATAGGGCTTAAAGCATAATAAATTTTTATAAAAGCTCTACCACCCCAAGTGTTTGAAAGGACATTGTCTCGATATCTTCTGAGAACCCAAACTTCAGGGCAATCATAAGAGCCGTAAACACAAGTTGCAACATAACAACCGTTCTTTTTCTTTACTGCAGTTTGCTGTATACTTGCAGTAACAGGTTCTTGCGGTATTGCCACTTGACTGAAATGGTGCACTCTTGCTACAGGAAGTTTGTTTAGAGTTTCATTGATTCGTCCTTGTATATAGTCGGGATTTATACCATATGAGGTCCACAATTTCAGAATCGGGATTCCTGCTTCCTCGCAAATTTTCTGGACCTTCTCATCCCTCTCTCTGCGCGCTGTGTTAAGATGCGTTTGGTCGTTAATTTCTATTATAAATTTTGGTTGATATTCAGCATCCGTTATCAATAAATCAACATTTCTGAACAACTCATTATGAAATCGTGCATCATCCGTTCTGTCAATAAAAGATGCTAAATTAATTTGCGGAAAAACACAATACCCGTCAGGAACAGAGGATTTTATTGCGTTATAAAATCCTTGTTCTGATTTACTAATAAGGGTTTTCCTAGCATCGTATAAATATTTGCTATTGTCTGTTGCGGATGTAGGCGTTGAGCACGATCCTGATGTATAGTGCCAATTGCCACATTTATCGCATTTGATTATTTCTCCCTTTTCTTTCTTGCTATTACAGGCACAACAAAGTGGATATTTTCCGCTTTCAGCGCCGCAAACTTTACATTTCATAAAACACCCCGCAATTTTGTTGTTTCGATTATAACATATTTTTTTCAAATATCTCAACCTATACCAACATTTGATATATACTCGCATATTGTTCTTTTTAACAAAATAGGGAAATTTGTCTATTACTAAGATCAGGCGCTTATCTTTTTGACGCTCATCAATATAAGAAAAGGCATTTCCCAAGAAGAAAACGGCTTAAGGATATTCCTTGCTGACCAACAATTGGATGTAAGTTTTGATTAAACATATTCAAAATGGTAATAATTCCACGGACATCTATAACCTGAATATCTTTTTCATTACAATACTGATTCATATGGTAGGCGATGCGATTCTCAAAAGGGAATGGTTTTAAAATTTCCTTCAACGAATCGAAACTCCTGCGAAGTTCCTCTTGTGACTTCAGATCTACCTGAACAGAAGTGTTGCGTGCTGCGGCTAACTCAACCGGTGTCTTAACTCCTACAAAGAATTCTGCAAAAACATATCGGTTCTCAAGTGAGGTTTTACTTTTCTGCGCATCAAATATTGCCCGAAGTGTATGTCCGCCATCAATATTGCCGTGGATATCATCGTTAATCATTTCGATGGTCAGCGTCTCGTCGCGCGTGTCAAAATTAGCAGACTCTACTGAAAAGAGAAGGCCGCGATTTAATTCGTGGAAGTCATCATTTTCCTCCAAACTGGAGATAATAGTTTTAGCTACATCTGTAGTCATTTTTTGATTGCGCGGATTGGTGTTTGTCCAACCTTCTAATTCTTGAGGGATGGTTTGAGCTTCCAGGTAACACACGTATTTAATGTTTCCATCCGCCTTTCGAGGTGTCAGCTTTTCAAAGACATACAGTTTTTGTGGCAATTTTATTTACGAAAGCAGCGTCATGTTCTACAAAAAGCAACGTAGGTTTATATTTGAGGAGCAGCTCTTCAATTTGTATACGGGAAAGAATATCAATAAAATTTAATGGCTCATCCCAGATATACAGATGTGCGCTTTCGCATAAGCTAGCAGCTAGCAGAACCTTCTTTTTCTGTCCCTCACTGAGCTCCTGCATTTTCTTTTCCAGCTGGCTGCGCTCAAAATCCAGCTTCCTCAGCAGGGTCATAAGCAGGCTTTGGGATATCTCCCTTTCGCCGGCGTATTCCGAAAGAGTGCCCCGAAGAAAAGAAGTATCCTGGGGGACATAAGAAATTTTCAGGCCGCTGGCGATAAAAAGCTGTCCTGTGTATAATATATTTTCTCTGCACAGACATTTCAGCACAGTAGATTTTCCGCAGCCGTTTTTTCCTTGAAGCGCGATCCGGTCTCCCTGCTGAATACAGAAGGTAAGATTCCGGCAAACCGCATTGTCTCCGTAGAAAAGAGAAAGCTGCTGCAGTTCTGCCAGCCTGGGGCTGTGATAGGAGAGCGGGGCAATAGAAAGGGGATCGCTGCGGTCAATATTGTGCAGCAAACCGGACTTTTCCTGCATCGCGGCCTGCTGCCTGGCCTCTATGTTTTTGGCCCGCTGCATCATTTTAGCGGCCTTGTGCCCTACAAAGCCGCGGTCAGCAGGCTTTTCACGTTTTCTCCCTGAAGCAAATTTGCTTTTTTCTATAGAATCTGACCAGCTGGCAGTTTGTCTGGCAGAGGCAGACAGCCGGCTGATATCCTTTTTCAGGCGTTCGTTTTGTGCAAGCTCAGCCGCATCCCGGCTCTGTTTATTTTCCCGCCAGGAGCTGAAATTGCCTTTTTGGATTTCTATGTTTTTCCGGTTAATAGAAAGAATATGGTCGACACATTCATCTAAGAGAAGGCGGTCGTGGGAAACAAGAATAAACCCCTTCTTTCGTTTTAAATAGCCCTTTTGCATTCCGGGCACTTTGATCCAAATGGTTAGTAGGCTCGTCAATCAGCAAAAAGCTGTGAGTAGTAAGGAACAGAGCGGCCAGCAGTACTTTGGTCTGTTCTCCGTTGGAGAGGGTGCGGAAAGGGCTGTACAGTACTGCTTCCTCTGTTTCTAGCAGGGAGAGCTCCCGAATAATTTCCCAGTCCATTTTGTCCGGGCAGATTTCTTTCAATATCTGGATCGTATCCCTTTGGGAATTCTCCACCGGATAGGGAAAATATTCAAAGACAATATTGGCGTGAATTTTTCCGCTGTATTCGTAACCTCCCATCAACAGCTTAAGAAAAGTGGTCTTTCCCCTTCCGTTTCTTCCGATAAACCCAAGCTTCCAATCTGTATCAATCTGAAAGCTGACATTTTGAAAAACGGGGTCGCTGCTGCCGTCATAGGAAAATGAAAGGTCTGCAACTTGAATTAACGACATAATTCTCCTTTTCTGTATTCTATAGCAATGATTTTCTCAGCATCTCCGGTGTTTGAGGGGAGAGATAGGCCGGCGCAATGTCCAATACGGTTTTACAGCCGCTAATGCCTTCCTGATTTAGGCGATAGGCTGCTCTGGCATAGGCAGCCAGCACCGAGCCGGTGAATTCCGGATTAGAATCCAGCTTCAGGCTGTATTCTATAACGTGCGTGTGTTCCTTCTGCAGACCTGTTTTGCCGGTTCGGATCACAAATCCTCCGTGGGGAATTCCGCTGTGCTCCCGGTCCAGCTCCTCCTGTGATATAAAATGTACAGTGGTATCATAGTCTGAGAAATAATTGGGCATGGTCTTGATTTCCTGCTCTATTTTGTTCTGATCTGCGCCGGGTTTGGCAACTACAAAGCATTCCCGGGTGTGTTTTTGTCTGGTAGTAAATTCCGGATTGCTTCCGCTGCGGGCGGCCTCCAGTGCACTTTCCACAGGAATTGTATACTGACGGGCATCTGCGACCCCTTCAATTCTGCGGATGGCATCCGAATGCCCCTGGCTGACACCTTTTCCCCAGAAGGTGTAATCCTTGCCCTCGGGTAAAACAGCGCCTGCGTACATTCTGCTCAGGGAGAAGAGACCCGGATCCCAGCCTACAGAAATAATTCCAACCTTACCGGACGATCTGGCGGCCCTGTCTACATTAGAAAAATGTTCTGGGATTTTAGCGTGCGTATCGAAGCTGTCCACTACGTTAAAATATTTTATATATTCCGGTGTCTGACGGGGCAGGTCAGTAGCACTGCCTCCGCAGAGCAGCAATACGTCAATTTTATTTTGAAAATCCAGAATCCGGTCTGTACTGTATACAGGTACGCAGGTACATGTTTTCACAGTATCGGGGGATCTTCTGGTGAAAACGGCTGTCAAGTCTAAATCTTCCGCTGCAGCTGCTGCGGCTTCCGCTCCTTTTCCCAGATTTCCATAACCGAGAATACCTAATTTTATCGTTTCAGACATATGAAAATACCTCATTTCTTTCATGTTATACCGTAAAATATTGTAGTCGCGGGAAAGTAGGTTGTCAACTGAGACGAGCACAGTGTAATGAAAAAGTATAGAAGGGTACGGCAAATGTCCTTTATCAGCAGTGATTTTTATGGTATAATACTCTTTGCAAGTAAGCTGAATGATCGCAGGCACAGAGCCGAAAGGCCGTGTTTGAGGAAAGTCCGGGCTTCACAGGGCAGGATGCCGGGTAATCCCCGGTGAAGGTGACTTTAAGGAAAGTGCAACAGAAAATAACCGCATGGCCTAGGCTGTGTAAGGGTGAAAAGGTGAGGTAAGAGCTTACCGGGTCTGTGGTAACACAGGCTGTCTGTGTAAACCCCATCCGAAGCAACACCGCTGCGGAGCAATGGTTGGCCCAACCGCTCCCTTGGTGGCTAGAGCAGTGCAGTAATGTACTGTCCAGATAGATGATCATTCCAGACAGAACCCGGCTTATAGGCTTACTTGTTTTTTGAAACAAAGCAAAAACCCTCCGGGGATGGTGGAGGGTTTTTGCCTGCATTAAAATATGAGAAATTAAGGAAGATATGGTATGAGCTCAGTTTACTGTTTAGGCAAAAGCACGTATGCTGCTTGCTGTTACAGAGGTTCTGAGCTTCTTCATTGCTAAGGATTCTAGCTGGCGGACACGCTCTCTAGTAATTCCCATTTCACGGCCTATTTCTTCCAGTGTCATGGGCACGTTTCCGTCTAACCCGTAACGGGCCCGTATGATCCGCGCTTCCCGGGGATCCATACTGTCTAGCACTTGGTTAATCGTACTTTTTAGCATTTCCTGAGAGGTCTCCTCGTACACGGGGTCCTCTGAGCCGCTGTGAATAAAGTTCATTAATTCACAGTTATCATCGTCACCCATTGTATAGTTTAAAGAAGAAACCTGTGTATTTACAGTCTTATAGAGCTTATATTCTTTTTTTGTCATTTTAACGGAGGCAGAAAGTTCGTCAAAGGAAGGTTCTCTGCCGTGCGTATCCTTAAAGCTATTTTCTGCTTTGGCAATGCTGGTAAACTTTTCGCTCATATGGACCGGTACGCGGATTACATTTTCACTTTCATACACATGCCGGACAATACTCTGCCGGATCCACCAGATTGCATAGGTACTAAATGCGTAGCCTTTTTTATATTCAAATTTATCCACTGCTCTCATCAGTCCTATATTCCCCGCCTGAATCAAATCTGTCAGCGGAACATTGGATTTGTAGGACTGCTTAATCACCTTAGCGTATTTTACAACCAATTTCAGGTTGTGAGTTACTACGGTATTATAGGCATCGCGGTCTCCTTTTTCTATTTTTTTAAACAGATCTACAATTTCTTCATTGTTGAGCAGTCTGTATTTACCGATTTCCGACAGATAAGTAGTGAGACTGTCAGCATCCTGATAAATTTCATGCTCAGCGCTGTCTGCTATGTTTTCCTCAAAAATTTCAGCTTCATTATTTTTCATAATACTTGTCAACCTCCTCTTTGGGATCAGGGATGAATAGCAACCCTGTGATTCATAGTATAAAACACAAGCCTAACAAATCAATATTGCTCAGCTAAAGTATTTCCCAAAAAAGCATAAACAAATTCTAAACGAAAATTTGGATAATAAATCAACAGAGAAAGAGAAATACTATTCATGTGGTTACGAATATATTTTTGCATGAAACATAAAATTTTATGTATTCACTTGCAAATTTGTGGCTACACTTTGATAGGAGGGTTTTGTAATGGCCGAAGTTAAAAAGGTTCTGATAACTCTTCCGGAAAGTCTCTTAAGCGAAGTCGATTATCTGGCATCGCTGGACAATAAGAACAGAAGCGAATTTATTCGTGAAGCTATGCAGCATTATTTGGATGAACGTAAGCAGCTGGAACTGAGGACGCAAATGATTCAGGGTTACAGTGAAATGGGCGAAATCAACAGGAGAATTTCCGAAGAATGGTTGGAAGCTGAAAATGAAGCAAATTTTATACCAGATGAAAAGAAGTAGAAAAAACTTTTGGGAGTGAATTGCTTTGATTAAGAGGGGAGACATATTTTACGCAGACCTGAGACCGGTGGTGGGATCTGAACAGGGCGGGATTCGTCCCGTCCTGATTATACAAAACGACATAGGCAACAAGTACAGTCCCACGGTAATTGTGGCGGCGGTAACAAGCCAGATCAACAAATCAAAATTACCTACGCATCTTGAACTGGATGCAAAAGAATTCGGCCTCAGCAAAGATTCTGTAGTCCTGCTGGAGCAGGTCCGCACCATTGATAAGTCCCGGCTGAGAGAGAAGGTCTGTCATTTGGATGAAGCTTTTATGGGGAAGATAGACCGAGGGCTTCAAATCAGTCTGGGTCTGATTACAGTTTAAGCTATACCGCAGGTCTTGGTGAGAGAGCGTGAGTACAGAGACTGTCTCTGTACCTGCGCTCTTTTTATAGCTGCCACCAGGCAGTCTGTGCTGCTCTTCGACGTGCATCTGCCTGTTGTTTAAAGCGGGCGACAGAGGTAAAGCCTTCTTTCTGACAGCATTTTTTGCAGAGGGATAAATTTCCCTTTCTGGTCAGAGACATCTTTGTACAGATATGGAATAGAAAGCGGCTTCGGGGTTTAATATGGCCGCAATGAGCACAGCGAGGAAAAAGTTCTGGAGAATACAGAAGCAGTGCGCATAACAGTATCAGCACAATTTTTATAACAAAAGTCAGATCCATGGCATTTTATATCTATGCAGCTGAGCCGGTACTTATTCAATAAAGTCAGCAAAAAGGGCCGTCTCAAAATTTTACTTTTCAGACGACCCTTTCTTTTACGGTTGATTTATAAGAGGAAAGACAAATATTTTATACTAGGTTAAAAATTACTTTTCGCCTTTGTAATAGTTGTTTCCTGTATAGCTCTCAAAAACTTTACGAACGATGTTTCCGCCGATAGTACCTGCATCCTTTGCAGTAATGTCACCGTTGTAACCCTCTTTCAGGTTAACCCCAGTTTCTTTTGCTATCTCATACTTCATCTTGTCAAAGTTAGTTTTGCTTTTGCTATTAGCCATTTTAAATTACCTCCGTTTTTGCTTCGTGGCCGGCTACTTTAGCCGACAATCCTATTATTCGCTTTCTGTTTCGTTTCATACTGGAAATTAATTCCGAACGTCAGATGCCGCGTTGCGGAACAGTAAACTGATAGAATACAGACCGCATACGCCTACCAACGAGTAAACGATTCTGCTGATTATACTGCTCATACCGCCAAAGAGGGCAGCAACTACATCGAATTGGAATAAACCAACTGATAACCAGTTGAGTGCACCTATGATAACCAATATGAGTGCAAATCTGTCTAAACCGGTTCTGGCCATTTTACAATCAGCTCCTTTCTGATTAACAATTAAAATTGTCATCGGGCATATGTTTTCCAAAAAAAAATTAGTTATGCATAAAAAATTGTGGAATTCTCAAAAAAAGTGTGATATAATGCAAGTGTTATGAATAAAAGTATGAATGATGAACAAAAAACATGCATTATGAGCAGTGCCGCGCCGAAGTCAGCCATTCGCGCAATGAAAGAGCAGGGGTATCGAGTTTTTTGTATCCCTCCGCTTCCCGGTTTAAATCAGGTAGAAGGAACGCATCCGGATATGCAGCTTTGTAAAATCACGTATCACGATCTGGTATGCGCGCCTGGTATGGATCGGAATGCTTTATTTGAGCTGAATTACAGCGGGCTTCGTTTAATTGAGGGAGATACTAGACTCACCAGGAAATATCCCAACAATATTGCATATAATGTGCTGACAGCGGGTATGCTATTCTTCCATAACTTAAAATATACAGATCCGATTCTGTTTGAAGCGCTGAAGGCCTGGGGCTGTACGCCTGTTCATGTGAATCAGGGCTATGCTGCGTGCAGCAGCGTGGCATTGCAGAGAACAGACGGCGGTGTGCTGGTGATGACAGGAGATGCTGGGATTAGGGATGCGTGTAAAGATGCGGGCTTTCAGATTATTTGGTGTGAAGGAGTAGAGAACGTGAGACTGCGAGGCTATGACCACGGCTTCATGGGCGGCTGCTGCGGAAGGGATGGACAGAAGCTTTTCACCTGCGGCAGGATTGAAGACACTTTTGACAATGCGTCTGAGATTATGGAAATTATCAAGGATGCCGGGGTTGAGGTAATCAGCTTATGTTCAGGCCGCCTGAAGGATATAGGAGGCATTATCATCGCCTGAGTACTGCGGTGGATTATACTGCAGAAAAACACTCCCAAAGTTTATAATACAGACAAAGTTTGTGTTATGAACGATGTACATACACTGTTACATATAATGGTGTATGAACCCAAAAGGAGTGGTCGAAGTGCGGTGTATCAAGTTATGGGCAGAAGCAGGGCCCGAAGAACTGAACGAGTATTTTATACAGAGACTGTATCGAATAGATTTTGATGAAAAAGCCAGAGGACTCTACTGTTACATTGGGAAGGGAGACTGTAATATAGAGTCTTTTTGTGCGACTCTTTCCGACTATATATGGACCCATCAGGTGGATTCTTTTTTGAAAGGATATATGAAGCGCAGCGACAAGCTTACCGAGAAAGAAGCTGCAGCCGGTGCGGCCAAGGCGCTTTCTGTGGCCATGAGTATAAAGGACGGCTGTGACGTCATAAAAGAAAAGCTGATGGAATACTTTGAACGGGGAAACCGGTATCTTATTATAGAAGGCTTTTTGCGTTTCCGTATGCAGGAGCTTCAAAAGGATTTAATGGCTCTGGCGGATCTGTGCGCAGATGAGCTGGTAGCGAAGAGGGAGTATGACGAGTTTATTTCACTTCTCAAAAGCTTTGTGGATTTGCAGAAGCCTTCCAGCCATGAGGTACACCTTTTTGTTGAGGCAGGAGGAAATCACCGGCTGCTGGATTGGGAGGGAAGGGAAATTTTAACGCCGGAGGAGCTGACCTCCGATATTTCTATGGATGATCTGATTTTATCCTCTCTGGTTTCTGTAGCTCCCTGCAAGATTTACCTGTATAACGAGAAAAACAGTGCAAATCCTCAGCTGCTGGATACAATCAAAAGTATTTTTTCCGGACGCGTCCTTTCTGTCAGCGCTTCCCCTTCTCCCGCATTACCAGGCTTTTTGCAGTAAGAGTGACGGAGTTTATATTAAGGGTTGTCCAGGTTTCAATTTCATAGGAAATAGCGGAGCGCAGCTCAGCAAATACTTGGGGTATGGGATAGCCATAGTAAAGTATAAGATCGGCATCAATCGCGATGCCGTTTATTTTTTGTTCTGCCCGGAATCGGGAAAATTTACACACTGCCGGATTGCTCAGGCTGGCATGTTCGGCCAGGCGGTAAAGCGCATAATCTGATATTGTATAGCTTCCCAGGTAACTGAAGGTAGGGCGAACCACCGATTTTTCGCCTACGGAATCCAATGTGCCGCTTCCCTTCTTTTTCAAACTGTTCAGCGGATCCAGCATAAAACCGGAAAAATCTTTTTTTAATTCCAGGGAGGGAACGGGAATCACATGCTTTCCCTGACTTCTTCGGGTATTCAGAGCCTGCTGTATTTCCCCCGGAGTAGAGATTTCTTCAATTCGTATAATTTCATCAACCCCGGGAAAGCCCAGTCTCTGTGCAATTTTGTTGACCATATTGTCTGAAGTGCCCAGTATAAGCAGTTTTTCGTTGGGATCCTTTTTTAAAGCCTGACTTACTTCAAAGGCGTGATCATCATCGGTAAAGACAGCGGTCCTGACGGAACCGAGCTTTGTCGATTCTTTTTTTGCGGACCTGCCTGCGGCAACGCTGCCTCCGCACACCAGAAGACCGTCGTCTATTATATATTTTATACCGTGTTTTCGGGCGACTCCCAGGGCTCTGTGACTCTTGCCGGTTCCGCTGGGTCCCACTAAAGCGTACACATACATTTTATATTCCCTTCTAGACACCCATTCACAGGATCTGCCGGCGCTGCGCTGAGTCTAATAGCCTACGATCTTTCCGATACTGCGCTCTAATGCATCTTTTGAGGTTCCCCAGGGCTCATCCTTGAATCGGTAATCAAACTTTTTGGTAAACCAGTTTACCTCTTTTTCCATTCTGTCCAGATTGTCCAGCTGCAGCTGAATCAGCTGGCGGGCAAACTCTTTTCTGGCAGAGCGGCCCAGGTATTTCTGAGCTCCTTCTAGGAGCATGGTAAAATGCTCTGTGCAGAATCCCAGTCCCTTTTGAAACTTTATTTTAAAATCCTCTTCCTTGTGCCAGAGGTGTAAGATAACCTCCAGATAGCGGTCTACGGTATAATCCAGCTTTTCACAGATACAGCACTGGGTCTGGTGTTTTTTTAAGTACGAAATGAGGTCTTCCGGCTTTGCGGCCATTTTACCCAGCCGGGAATGCTGCTTTTGCAGGTAGGTATCAAGAATCAATCCCAGGCCCAGACGATTGGCCCTGGAATCCAGCAGCATTGTAAAATGCCGCCGGCAAAATCCCTTGTCGTTGGTATCAATCCGATTCTCCGGTTGCATCAGCGAAGGCCCCAGATAATAATTTATACTGTCCGCTTCAAATTTTTTGTAAAGCGTACACAGCGGGCACTCCGTCGGGGCATTAAATGCATCGGTGACAGGTATGGTATAGATGGTTTCCTGCATAATATTTCCCAGTCCTTATAGAATTCAGATGGTCTCAATTTTAATCAGGTTGGTATTGCCTGATTTACCGTTTATGATACCGCCTGTTATCACTATATTATCACCGTTTTTTAAATCCAGCAACCTTTTTGCCTGCTCGGTAGCATGGTAGAAAAGAACGTCCGTAGATTCAAAGGCGGAGGTCAATATGGGCATTACGCCCCAGGAAAGGGAAAGTTTGTGCCATACCTTTTTATCTGTCGTCATTCCAATGATCAGTGTAGGGGCCCGGAAACGGGAAACCATGCGTACGGTCATGCCGGACATGGAGCAGACCACAATGGCCTTGGCTTTTAGGTCTATAGACATACCGCAGGTGGCGTGGGAGATCGCGTCTACTTTGTTTTTGATTCTAAATTCAGAGGTCGTAAACCGCTTTTCATAGTGAATATTCTTTTCTGTATGACGGGCAATTTTTGCCATGGCCAGTACGGACTCTACCGGGTATTTACCGGCTGCTGTTTCTCCGGACAGCATCACTGCACTGGTTCCGTCGTAGACGGCGTTGGCTACATCTGAGATTTCTGCCCGGGTAGGTCTTGGGTTATAAATCATGGATTCCAGCATTTCTGTGGCGGTAATGACACGTTTTCCCAGCAGTCTGCATTTGGTGATCAGATGCTTCTGGATTGCGGGCAGCTCTTCATAGGGGATTTCTACGCCCATATCGCCCCGGCCAATCATAATACCGTCGCATTCCTGACAGATTTCTTCAATATGGTCCACGCCGGACTGATTTTCAATTTTGGCAATAATATCAATATCGTCTCCTCCGTTTTCGTGGAGAAAAACTTTTATATCCAATAAATCCTGCTTAACGGAAATAAACGAGGCAGCAATATATTCTACCCCATTTTTTATGCCAAACAACAGGTCTTCCCTGTCCTGCTGGCTCAGATATTCCTGCTTCAGAACTTTATTGGGGAAACTCATGCTCTTCCGGTCAGAGAGCTCTCCTCCTGCGATTACAGTGCAGACGGCCTCGGAATCTGTAAGCTGAACAACATCAAAGATGAGCAGGCCGTTATTTACCAAAATGCGGTCTCCGGGAACCAGATCCTTCACAAGTCCCTTGTATGTGACAGAAACTCGGTTTTCGTCTCCCTCTACGTCCTCAATGGTAAAAGAAAAACGGTCTCCCTCCTTCAAAAATATTTTACCTTTTTTAAAGGTTTTGATTCTATACTCCGGTCCTTTGGTATCCAGCATGATTGCTACCGGCAGCTGCAGCTCTTCTCTTACTTCTTTTATTAAATCAATTTTCTTTTGATGCTCTTGATGTGTGCCGTGGGAACAGTTTAGTCTGGCCACATTCATACCGGCCCGACAAAGTCCTGTCAGCACTTCCTTTGTACAGCTGGAAGGCCCGATGGTACAAACAATTTTCGTTTTTCTCATAGTATTTTCCCCTTTTACACTGATTAAAATGAATAATCCCAATCATTATATCAAAAAACACCAGAGACGGCAAATTCCTAAAAACAGTCTGTTAGCACTCTCAACACTTGAGTGCTAATTTTTTTAATATTTTTTTGCAAACCCGGTAAAATCAATGGTTTGCAAGCATTTTCCACTCTTGAAATTGTCATTTTTCTTAGGTTTGACACCAATTTGACACCAATTTTTTCTTTTCTGGTGTCAAAAGTTCACTGCCATACTATCCAGCTTTGCTATCTCGTTTTCAATCCTTGCCCTGTCGCCCAAGTGGTTATACACTTCCATAGTCACATCAAAATGGGCGTGTCCCATAATGTACTGCAATACCTTAATGTCCATACGGCACTCTGCCATTCTCGTGCAAGCTGTGTGTCTCATAACATGAGCGGAAACCTTTGGAAGCAGTTCTGCTTTCCTGTGCTCTTTCTTTGCCTTTTGGACTTCCGCTTTGTTATAAGCGTCCACAATGTTATAGGGGCATTTGAAAGTTTTGTAGAAAGCCATTCAACTGTCTGCTGGTACAATCGCTCCTCGTTGTCAGTAAATTCAACGATTAGCATTTTCAAAAATAACCACCTGCCTAATGTAATTACCAGATAATTGTAAAATCTAGCTGTTGAGATATTCAGTAATTACTTTGGCAAAAAGTTCAGCGTTTGTCATAATCGCTGGGTGTCCACCTGTTTTGAAAATGTGTATCGTGCCATTTTGTACGAGCTGGTTCATTTCTTCGTATTCCTCTGCCATGTTTCTACGACACATTTCGTCCTCTAAGCTCCCCACAAAAAGAATAGGAACGCTTAAAGTTTCCAGTGACTTGCAGAATAAAGGTATTTGATTTTTAGCACATTTTGTAAGTGCTTGCGTATTAAGGTCTACGACAGTTTCCCAATCCTCACCTTGACACCATTCATAGAATTGCTTTGCATGAATATCATGTTTTGCAAATTCTCTCTCTTGTAATAGATTTTCTGCAAAATTTTCATGTAAGGTTCTGCCGTCAAAACTATCAGCAATAACCTTATCAATAAGGTCGGGACGTTTTAATGCTGTATTGATAGCAACCCAAGCTCCACCGCTTGTTCCTAAGAGATTGACTTTTCCAATTTTCAAATGCTCAATAAGTGCAATCACTTGTTCAGCCTGTGTTATCCAGAGATTTTCTGGAAATCTTGAAATTCTGTCCGATTGTCCATTTCCTAAAAAGTCAATCAAGATAACTCGAAAGTTTTCTTGATACAAAGGCAATAAGAACTCAAACATAACAGATGAAGCCGTATCACCATGCAACATAACAAGAGGTTTACCAACCCCAACTTCCTTATAAAATATCTTTTTTGATTGATAGTTAAAATATGCCATTATTTAGCCTCCTAATCATTTCTTTTTGACTGATGATTAGCAAGGCGTAATAACAAAGATACACCTTGCTATTACAGTGTAACAAAGATACCCATAGAGCGGTCCTCCTTCCTGCTTATTCTATCCTTATTATATCTCACAGAATTAAGGAAAGATAGCTTATTTTTTCTGCTGTCCCTGCGGAGCGTGGTTCTGTGGATTGCCTGCGGGCTGACCGCCTTTATTTTTCAGTACAATGTCGTCTGCCTTGATGTACCATTCCACGTCTGCCCCTCGGTAGTTGGCATTTGCCACGGTATCAGCAACAGGGTTGATAAGCTCCACCTCGGCATTGTATGGATAGCGGTAACGATAGTCGCAAAGGCAAGGAAGCCTGTGGCTAATCGCTTCAATATCTTTTTCATAGCTTTTAAAATTCTCCTTTCGTTTGGATATAGAAAAAGCCGTCCATTTCTGAACGGCTGAAAATAGAAAAGGAACACCTGTCTGGGCGTTCCATAATCTACTTGCGATATTCAATTTTACAATTTGTGATACTGATATACTGTGGCAAGAAAAGGTATCTCTCTGCTGATTGACACCAATTTTGACACCAATTTTTTATAAAATGACGATTTCTGACGAGTTAAGATAAAATCATAAAATCCGGGAAACGCCCATAAATAGGCACTTACGGCACTCTATGAAGTTAGACAAAATCCACACTGCGATAACTGACGTTGAGTGCTAAAATTCATAAAATTATAACACACTTTTTACAAATCGGGGCTATACTATAGGTGTTGAAAGAAATCAACACAGGAAATTTAAATAGAAGGTGATTGCGATGGGAATGTACAGCCGCGTCCGATAACCTTTAAAATCCAAATCGAACGCGTATAAATTGGATCGGATTGAAGAAATTATACTATGTATTTTAAATTTGATCGGAGGTAATTTATATGTTTGAAATGAGACCCTATAACCATAAAAACCACATGTCATCTTATAACCCGTTCCGTGAAATGGAGGAACTGGAAAGACACTTTTTTGATGATCCCTTTGGCTTCTTTGACAGTAAAATGCTGGCAGAATTTAAGACGGATATCAGCGATAACGGTAAAGAATACGTTTTAGAAGCGGATTTGCCTGGCTTTAACAAAGAGGATATCCATATTGATATCAACAACAATGTGCTGACAATCAAAGCAGAACGCCATTCCGAGTATGAGGAAAAGGATAAGAAAAATAAATATGTCCGGTGTGAGCGCTCTTACGGTTCATACAGCAGACAGTTTGATGTATCTAATGTGGACAGTGAAAAAATTAAAGCAAAATACGACAAAGGCGTATTGCAGCTGACGCTGCCGAAGAAGGATGAAACCTCAGGCAGCAGCAGAACACTGCAGATTGAATAAAACATTTTCCTGCTTTTGGCCGGGGTATCCTCCCCGGCCAATTTTTTATTGCTCTTCTCTGAGCAGTATGGTAACATTAACCGTGAATATAAATCACGGAGTTGATTCCATATATGAAACATTATATCAATTATTTTTCCGAGCTGGACGGAGTAGACGGTGTTTTCAAAAATGCCGCAGAGTTGTTTTTTCAGGAAAATGTGCCTGTATTTCAGTGCTCTGACAAGGAACTGGAGATGATGTACTACTTCAGATGGTGGACTTTTTACAAGCATATTAAAAAGACGCCGCAGGGATATGTTATAACAGAATTTTTACCGGATGTAGGTTGGGCAGGGAAATATAATACCATTAATTTTTCGGCGGGA